>CANRJP010000051.1 GCA_947630975.1 uncultured Clostridia bacterium | reverse complement strand
TATTTACCTCATAAACGCAAAAAGCGCACATGAGCGTTTAAAGACTCATGTGCGCTTCGCGCTTGACTCACTTGCCGGGTTCGGCTCCAAAGAAGCCGTCGCCGAAGTTTTCATACCCCGTGAAGCCGGAATTTGCCTGTGTGGGTGGAGTGGGACTCCCGAGAGGATTTTCCGCGGGCTGACCTTCCTTCGACCTGCCGCCGGCAGAGCTTGCGTATTCGATCTCATCAGCGATGATAACGAATACGCTTTTCTTTTCATTGGTGCTGGGATCGGTCCATGTGTCCTCGTCCAGCCGTCCCACTATATTGACGTGGGAAAGCTCCTTGAGCTGCATCTTTTTGATGCGTTCGCAGAGCTGGCCGAAGGCTTTTACCGACAGATTTATCCAGCGGGTGTTGTTTTCGGCTCTCTTGTCATAGACCGATTCGCCTATACGGAACCTGACCGAGGCGCCGTCTTCGGAAAATCTGAGTGCCGGTGCGCCGTCATATCCTTTAGATACCACGGCATCTGTTACAAATACTTTTAACATGAGTAAAAACTCCTTTCTTGCAGGGGCTGCCTGCTAAATATTTCTTTCGGCAATACCACACAAAGCCCGCCATGGGGCTTTGTACCCATCTTGCTTGCATATTTTCCGTCATTTCTTACGAAAGCTCCTCGAAATACGGCAGTATTCCTTCGTCGTTTTCGTAATTCTACCAAAAAATCTGCTGCGCAATATGGGCACAATCTTTGTGCGGTATTACCTTATTTCAATCCGCTTTTGCGGACGGAAACCGATAGAAACAAAAAAAGTGCCAATCCGCACATAGGTGCTGATTGACACTTTGAAACATGAGACTGTGACGTTCCATAGAGGAGGTCTTGAAACTGTACAAGTACAGTATATCACAGGCAGCCTGATTAGTCAATCTATTTTAGGAAAATTTTTCACACAAAATACAGCGCAGCAACGCAGGCGATGATGGCAAACAGCACGGCGGCCATGAGAAGGGCTATCTTTTTTATCATGCCGGTGTCAACGCCCTGCTTTACCGAACCGCTGTCCGCGGGAACTATGTCGTCGTAATAGCCGTCATAATTATCGGGGATGTCCTCAGTCTCCGGCTCCGAATTTGCGGCGGCTTCGGACAGGTGCCTCCCGCACTCGGTACAAAAAACAGCGTCCTTTTTTATTAGCTCTGCTCCACAGTATGGACAATATTTCATAATGGTCGCGCTCCTTTGACGGATAAAATTAAGGCGGACTCAGGAAATGAGCCCACCAATGCACGATAGCATTATATCAGATTTGCTTTCACTTGTCATTAGCGCGGGTGTGCCAATTTTGCGCCAATTTTGTGACCGGTTTGTTTTCGGTCAAAAATGTTGGCTTGTTGATGTTCAGAGTTGACTTTTGCGGCGTATTTTGTTATAATGTGTATTGCAAGGCTAATTCCAATTTAAGAGGAGGTCATCGTAATGGTAAACGAAAAAACTCTTGAAAATCTTATTACAATGTATGCCGACGATAAGGAAATGCTTGACATAATTTATGACGCACTTGAAAGCTTTGAGGAATACCATTCCGCGATATACACAATGGAAACAAAAATGAAACTGTATTCGCCAAAAAGCATGGGCGCTGAGGAACGCAGAGCCATGACAGAGGGACTTGATAAGCGCAGAACCATGCTTCATAATAAGATTATTTCATCAGTAAACATTTTGAACCGTATAGCCGAGACGTCAAATACCGCTCCTTTCTATGACGGTATAGTATCCGAGGAACGTCCGTATAGGCGCGAAGTGGCAAACTCAGTTCTTGAATATATAGAAAAAATAATATTGGAGAGACGTTAAAGAGTGACGTGACAGGATGACGCTACGCTTCACCTAAAAAATCATTTAGGCTTTGAGCAACGAACGTTCCTTCTCCTCCGTTGCAAGGGATAAGGGCGTTTCGGTCTCATCTGTTATCAGGATATTCGACGCAGTGGAAATGCCCCATCCCACCAGACTTCCGGAGGTTTTTGCCATAGATGAATTTAAAGGCAATACCGGCGCTCAGAATTACCATTGCATACTTACCGATCCGGCGCATGGACGGGTATTGGACATCCTGCCGGACAGGAGAAGCAGCCATCTAATCGAATATTTGAGAGGGTATGACAAGGAGAAACGAGATAAGGTTCAATTCTTTGTGTCGGATATGTGGAGGCCTTATGCCGATATGGCCGGTATTTACTTCAAAAACGCCGTGCAGATCGTGGATAAATACCATTTTGTCCGCCAGTGCGTATGGGCGTTTGAGGCGGTTAGGAAGCGGGAACAAAAGCGGTTGGGGAAAAAGTACAGGAAGCTGTTAAAACACTCGAAGAGGCTACTCACCAAACGGGTAACGAAGCTCACAAAAGACGAGCGTGAACGCGTGGAGGCGATGCTGTATCTATCTCACGAGCTTCGTCAGGCGTATCATCTAAAGGAGAGGTTTTATGAGGTTCTGGACGCAAAAGAGCCGGAAAGTTCAGTCAAACTCATGGGTGCCTGGATACTTGAGGCGCAAAACAGTGGGCTAATTGAGTACGAAAACTGTGGAAACACGTTTATCGCTTGGGGAAAAAGTATACTGAATTCCTTTCAATATGGTTACACAAACGGCTTTACGGAAGGCTGTAACAACAAAATTAAGGTCTTGAAACGCAACGCCTATGGCTACAGGAACTTCAAAAGGTTCCGGAATCGGATATTATTTATGTTTTATTGGCGAAATAGTGGACAAAGCGCGGCATAAATTCATATGAAAAACAGGCCTCGGCCTAGGCCGAAACCTGTTTCGTAAATTCTTTGCAGGATTTTACACCACTATTCTTGACATAGGGCCAATGCTGTTCTATGCCAAAAATAGTGGTTGAAAATAGAAATACACTATGAATATGCTCCGTTTGAGATTATGGTATTGTCAATACTTATCCTAAAAATTAATTTTTCCAAATAATGAAGTTTGTTAATGACTCAGCGATGGGTCGCTAATCTCTGATTGCCAAAAACTGTATATGTCAAGAGCACCGGGAAATTCTTTCCGGTGCTCTGTTGATTGCAACCATTACATGCGTTGCATATTTGAGGGAATGGCGCGGCATAGAGTTTCCCTATATTTTACCATATGGCGTCGTCATCCCACGATGAGCAGAGAACCACAATCAATAAAAGTTACAATAAATACCTCAGGCAACAACAAGGTTTGTAACCTTATATCTGTATAGTTGTCACGCCTTTAGCATACATGGGATACGACTTTCTGATTAATCTTCTACATATCCTTCCATAGTTTCTTTACAATATAATATATAGATTGTAAATGAATTCCCTTGTCTGGTGCAAATAGAAATAGAGGTCGGTGCCAGAGTGAGTGTAGCCCCGCCACCCTAAATTTACCTAGTATACAACTAATTCTATTTTTATTTCTTTTGCCCTTTTACTCCTAAGAAATGTGATGAAACTTCCTTAAGTTATATTTATCAAGGTCATGTGCAACACATCTGTTGTAAACCTACAATAATTATATACACATTCCAATAAAAATGCTTGACGTTATCCATATTTAGTGTTATACTAAAAACGGCTTAAAACTGGTCGCACTATTGGTGTTTAACTCATTACGACAATATCTGGAGGTGAAAATTTGAACGATTTGCTTAATCAGTATAAATTAGTATCATACGAAATTCAAAATGAAAAAGAATCCCTCTCAGACGCACTATTATCAAACCTATTTTTTTCGGAATACGACGATAATAGTTTTAGTCAGCATGAAGCAAATCTTTTTTCTCTATATTGTTTGAGAATAACTATAAACTGCCAATTGCTCCAAGTCGGGTATCATACATATTTTCATGAATTGGAAAAAGATTTAGACAATGCCGTAGAGAGCGCTAAAACCATCATCTGTAAAATGGGCGTAACGGATGAAGTTCTTCACTGTGTTGATGATATTTTGATTATGATATGTCCAGAATGCCAAAAACAAATATATTCATATTTTGATACCAAGTATAAAAACAAAAGCCGAAAGACGGCTGAAATACCGCAAAGTTTGTATTATCTGGCAGTTGAGACATCCGAGGCGCTTAAACGTCTTGACAAAGAAAGTGAATCTCTTTCTCTTCTGGAAGGTCTTTGTCAGTTAAGCAAAAAAAGAAATGACGTAGAACGCCACAAAAATATTATAACTAATGTTTTTACCATCATAGCTGATAGATCGCCGGAAACGATTATACGAATAGCCAAATCCAGCGAAACATATTTTGGGAATTCTCTTACGGACTTCGACGGCGATTTTTTCTGGGGGTACGGTTGTGCGCTTAATAAGCTTCAATTGAGATCAGACGCAAAATCCAGCTTTAAAAAATGTTATGATATACGCAAAGCGTTATACGGCGATGAAGATTGGTTTACTGCCGTGGCAAAATTAGAATACTCATTAATTATCAATATTGACTCAAACGGGCAAAGAGGCACAGACGATTTACTGAGTTTTATCAACAATGCGGAAAACGATATATTTAAAATTGATGATGAAAAGCTGCTGCGTTCATATGAGGGCCGCGCGCTCTTCTCTCTTCTATCAGTTCAGTCATCATCAGAGAACATTGCAATTTACGACAAGCAGCTTCGAATATATGAGCGTCTATGCGAAAGATTCAACGCAGGAGACGATCCGTTCCTGAAAAACAGGCTTGCCAAAAACTTTCGCGGCGGTTTTTACGTTAAAACCGGAGACTACATTTTGGCAGAGAAATCTTTCACAGATGCTTTAGATTCATCTGTCGCAGATGGAATTCCCGTAATTATTACCGACTTGCAAATTAAAAGCAATCTTCTGATGGCGTATTATGTTCAGAATGATATCGAAATGGCGCTTCCGCTTATAACCGAACTGCTCGGTGCTTTAGATTTGGATGAAAGCAAATCGGGACTTACTGAGGGCGATGAGTATAGAATTTACAGCTTATTATTTAGTATACAGGCTCAAAATATGATAGAACAGGACGAGGATGACAAAAAATTCCTTAAATCTCTTTTGGAAAAAACTTGTAATGACATATCGGATATGTCTTCCGGCCTGTCGGAATATCCAAAAGAATTCGTTGTGTTTATTATAAGCGCAGTACAGTTAGTCTTACAAATTCAGTGCGCGAGCCGGGACGACTTAAAGCTGTACCTAAATGCAATGCTGAAAATTGACACCGAAAGCTCAAGGTTTTCCATAAATCAAATACAAAGAATCGCGCTTAAGTATATGGCCGCCCTGACGGCATGGACCATAGGCGACAGTACAACGAACGAACTCATGAATCAGTGCATTACGTTATCGGAAAATGAAGCAATGCCGCAGATGTTAAATGCGGCGATGTCGAATAGCGCTGCGACTTTTTTGGGCCGTTCCGGGGACAATGCCAGGGCTTTATCCTATGTTGACCGTTCGCTGAACAGTTTGAAGGAAATTTGGATATCTTGTGTAAAATATCTGAATGATGAGCGGCTTATCCGTATTCTCATCACAGTTCAGGTTCAGTTTGCCGGATGCTACGCATTGTTAAGAGCGATAACCGATCCGACGGCTTGCTATCAAAGGTTATTGCAGTTTAAGGCCATAGCCTCCTTGGCTGGAAAAGAAAGGAACAGAATACTTAATTCGCCTGGCGTCAACACAGATTTGTTAGGTCAAATTAAAACCATGCAAAATAAAATTTCCGCTCTTGAGACCTCGATCGTTTTCCATGACGTCGCAGACGAATATAAGGCGGACAGAGCAGAGTTAAGACGACTTGAAGCCGTATTTGCCGAAAATTTCCCGGCGGCGGATAAATTTACCGACATAACTTTAGAAAGTGTGTACGACGCAATCCCTGACAATTCAGTCGTCATTGAGTATATCTATACGTCGCTTGCTTATGGACAAGGCCAGTTTGAAGGCTCGGTGGGTACCGGCATCGACATATACGTTATTCAGAAGCAAGGCGGCGTCTGCAAATTGATGAGATTTACGGTCGAAAACGGAGAGTATATAATTGACTGTGCGGATGAATTTGTCGGACTATTACAAAAAACGCCCGGCAACAGCGCGGATATGGAAGAAATAAATAAGCTTGAAAGCCTGAGAAAAGTGCTTTATGAAGCTCTGATAGGACCAACGTTGTCATATCTAAGTGTAATTCCCACGGTGTATATAGCGCCCGACGCCAACCTCATTAATCTCCCGTTTGATTTGCTGTATGGCGACGAGCAGGAACGGCTGGCAGATAATCACGAGGTAATAAAAATCGAATGCGCCAGAGACTTTCTTTATAAGTCCTCGGCCGCTCCAACCGACGGAAGCCTTATTATTGGCAATCCTCAATTTGAAACTCGCGAACCAAATCACAGCGAAGAAAATCCGTACGACACTCGAAAATACAGTCAGCATAGCATTAGACAACTTCCGTTCAGTGAAGTGGAGGTTCAACAAATCAGCAGATATTACGGCGGCCATTTTTACACAGGCTGTGCCGCCAACAAGAAGCTGCTTATGTCTCCGAACAATTACGGGAATATACATATTGCCACACACGGATACTTTGATTTGGACAACGAGAGCAACGTTTTGTATTCTTCCTGCCTATTGTTTGCCGGAGCCGGCGACTGGTTAAGAACTGGAACGGCGAGCAGTATCTACGGTAACGGAATAGTAACGGCGGACGAAATAAGTCGGCTAAATCTTAAGTCGGCAGAGCTTGTTGTGCTTTCGTCATGCTTCGGCGGTATGAATGAGATTACATTCAGCAAAGGCTTCTACGGTACAGTTGGTGCATTTTCCGCGGCTGGAGTACGCTATGTGGTATCCAACTTGTGGGAATCCGACGATTTCGCCACGGCAATATTAATGGACGAATTTTATTTTCAATATTGTGAAAAACGTCTGCCGCCTCCCAAAGCGTTAGCCATCGCAAAAAAGTATTTGATGAATGTTACCGTCAGGGACTTAAAGGAAAAGCAGTGGTTTGACCGAATAAAAAAGCTTAAACTTGATGCAGATGGGAAAGAAATTATTTACCAATATGAAAATATGAACGATTTGATGAAGCCTTTCAAAAACGAGACTTACTGGGGCGGATTTACATGTTATCAGTGCTATTGAGTAAAGAGGGGATAAATCTTGAAAGAAATGAATCAGAAAGAAATAATTCGAGCTTACAAGGCAAAATCCAAGGCAACATCAGAAATTGTAAAAAAGATACAGGCAGCGTATGAAACATATATGAATGGGAGATCGGAAAAGCAGTTCGATGAAATGCTGAAGCTGTTGGAAAAATACTGTTTTCCTGTGGCTTTAAAATATTTGGACATTGCTGGATGTCGGAGCCGCGACAATGAAGATACCGTTATTCAAAATGCAAGAATGACGCTTTGGAGCTACATACAGAATGACATTCGACAAGGTAGAATAAGATATGATTTTGCGTACTATGCCTGCGGCATTTACAAAAATAGAACTATTGATTTTACAAGGAAAATAATTAAAGAAAGAACAAATTTAAACGAAGTTTCTTTGGATGAACCTGTGGGTGATGACGGAAAGACTGTTGCGGATATTCTGCCGCCCGATACGCCGAATTTTGATGAAACGGCTGAAATCCAGAGGATGTTTAAGGACATATTAAGGCTTTACATTACATCATTTCTGACGTCAAAGGAATTCCCGCCAAAACCTCTTGCTCTTTATTATGCGAGGGTCCTTCCGCATTTGATTGGGGCTCTGTCATCTAAAACTATGTCGTCTGCAAAATGGGCCTTTGAACGAATGAACTCTTTTTCTGTGAGTGAGCTTAAGCAAGACTCGGAAAAAACCATACGTTCAGATATTGATAAAAATCTGCGCTGGGGCCCGGAATTTGTCAGCCGGTTGGACGAGATGGTTGATATTGGAGATAAACTCATACCGTTGCGAGACGTGATCTATACTTCACAATACGGTGTCAAAACGATTGAAAACTGGGCAAAATCAATGCACGAAATGTCAAGCAAAACATTAACAAAGCTAATAATGGCTGACCGCGAATTGTTTGGCCTAACAAAATCATATGCAACATACAGCGCTAAGTTTATAGGATACAATGGAGGTGAGAGCAGATGAATCACTTGTCTTATGAAGAAATTACTTCTCTGGCAAAAGCCACGGAAGATCAAATTCCTTATAGCGACGTACAAATGGAAATGATGGACCATCTCGAAACCTGTAAAGAATGCTTTGAAAAATTCTGCATTTCTATGGCCGTGGAAAATGTAACCAGCGAGTTTGGTTACACGCTTATTCCGGAACTGTTTGCCACCAATCCTGCGGAAAGTGCCGTATTGCAAGTTAAAGGAAAAGTGCTTGTCATAATTGACGTTGTCAAGAGCAAATTGTCCGAGGGAACGAATATTATCCTTGAACAATTAAAGCAAGACGCCTCCGCGTTCCTGTTTCAACCAACAGTCCCGGCTGCAGTCCGCGGAATGTCAGAAACGAACGATAGGATAATTAGGTTTGAAGACCTAAATGACGACAAAACATTCGTGGTCGCCGATCCTGTCAGAAACCGGCTTCTAATTCAAATTAACACTAAGGGGCTTGGAGATGTCAAGCTAAAAATAACAATGATTCCGGAGAACGGCAAAGCAACGGAGCTCCCGCTAACGGTAAACGGCTCAATAATCCAAGGCACAATTAAACCAATACCGGAAGGAAAATTCCGAATAACAGTTGAAAAAACAGGTGAATAGTCTGATATCGGGCAGCCTTAAACGGCTGCCTGATATTTTTATAAAAATTTTTAAAAATAACACGGGGAATTTTTTTATTACGGTATATATAAGTGAAAGCACTTTTTCAAGTGTCAAAATTCAAAAAGGGGACAAAACCGTACGACCTCTCCACGGGCCGGTCACCCAAATTTCCGAGACAAATTTCAAAAACGTCACAGGTAAAAAAATCTTCATTCGGTATATACAATTGAAGATGTTGATCCAAGTAAGTAACTTGAAAGAAAGGAGACAGTCCAATGGATACTTCTTGATTACCAAATGTATTAGACCGTTCATCTCAAAAAAATCAGAAGGAGAAATTATCATGAAAAGGAAGTTATTTGGAATTTTGACCGCTGTCATTTGCATGGTCACCACCTTAGCCGGAACGAGCGCCATGGCAGCTTCGTGGCCGTCGCTCTCGTCCTCAGCTTACTGCGAATTTACAGCGCAGAAAAAAATTAATGTTTACAAGGATTCCTCCTGCTCCACTCGCGGCACCAGCAGTCCAAAGAAATCCTACAATGCTTACGTTGCAAAGGGCGATGTTTGCAAGATATATGAGATCACGTCTAAATATATCAAGTTGTCATATCCTACATCATCCGGCAGTCGCACCGGCTACATAAAACGCGGCAGTCTGTTTGACGTATCGTCTCCAAGTGAGTCTGTTACATCCAAGGGCAAAGCTACCACCTATACCAAGCCCGACGGCAGTTCTTACGGATATACCGAAAATGGCGACCAAATTTTCAAATGCGGTTCTGACGGCGGTTACACAATCATTATTTACACAGCCAAGTCCGGCAAACGCGGTTATAAGCTGGCCTATGTTAAGACCTTGGACTATAACCGCATTATTAAGGGTACTTCATCTTCAAAAAGCTCCAACAATCGCTCCCTTGCCGATATTGCAAAAGGCGAGATAGATTACCAAGGCACAAAATCCAATGGCAAAGGCACCGGTGATTACACAAAATACGGGAAATGGATCGGCGCTGATGGTCAACAATGGTGTGCTAGCTTTGTCAGCTGGTGTGCCGACCGAGCCGGAATACCTTCAAGCGTCATACCTATAACCGCTGATTGCGATGCCATGAAAAACGGAAGTACCAGGTATCATAAATGGGACAGCAATTCTCTTAATTTCATGAAAAAGAACGACGTTATCTTTTTTGCGCCTACTTCCAATCCGTCTGATGCGACTCACACCGGCATCATCACCAAAATTTCCGGCACATCCGTGTCGGTGGTAGAAGGCAATACCGGTCCTTATTACGGCCCCGACATCGTGCGGGAAATTACTTATACCGTTGACAGGAACAGCGGTCGAATTGTTAATGGATATAACGGCTACTGCTTCTGCGGTTATATATCTGTAGACTAAAAAAATTGTAAAGGAGATATTACCATGAAAAAGATTTTTCCCACAATATTAGCAATTGTTATCTGCATGACTACTTTATTTAACAGTATAAGCGCCATGGCAGCCTCGTGGCCGTCGCTCTCGTCCTCGGCTTACTGCGAATTTACAGCGCAGAAAAAAATCAATGTTTACAAGGATTCCTCCTGCTCCACTCGTGGTACCAGCAGTCCAAAGAAATCCTACGACGCTTACGTTGCAAAGGGCGATGTTTGCAAGATATATGAGATCACATCCAAATATATCAAGTTGTCATATCCTACATCATCCGGCAGTCGCACCGGCTACATAAAACGCGGCAGTCTGTTCGACGTATCATCTCCAAGCGAGTCTGTTACATCCAAGGGCAAAGCTACCACCTATACCAAGCCCGACGGCAGTTCTTACGGATATACCGAAAAGGGCGACCAAATTTTCAAATGCGGTTCTGACGGCGATTACACAATTATTATTTACACAGCCAAGTCCGGCAAACGCGCCTTCAAGCTTGGCTACACTAAGACATCGGATTACAACAAGATCATAAGAGACGGATCTTCTAAGTCGTCCAGTTCATCCACTCTGTTGTTCCCGCTGGAAGGTGCAATAGCCGTAAGCTCCAGCGCAACCACCAATGGCTATAACTGTGACTATAAAACCGGCGGAGTTGTGCCGGTGTATGCTCCCGCAGACGGAAAGGTCACCTATAAGCAAGCTTATAGAGGCAGCGTAAATAACTGGAAACTCTCCAGCTACGGCAACTTCATTGAATTTGTTACGACCGATGGCGTCTATAAAATCAAATGCTGTCACCTTTCCGAGTTCAACGGAGTAACCCTCAAAATAAAGAAATCGTTGGCATATCCTTGCTCCGGAAGCGACGGCGTTATGACGCTCGCAACAAAAAATGTAAAGCAGGGAGAGCTGCTGGGCTACACCGGCAGTACCGGTAATGCCAGCGGGAACCATTTACACCTTGAGGTTTATAAAAATGGCAGTGCCGTTAACCCCAAGTCAGTGTTTACCACTTGGTGACATCTCTCCCGATTGATCAGCTTGGCAACCTTACGGCGAGTCATTTCCTCCGCTCGCCGTAAGGCATTGCCAATTTAAAATCATAGGAGTTTAGCGACATGAAAGATACTGTTGAAATGATAATTACAGAAATAAAAAAAGGCCGCAGTATAATGCTGGACATAAACGGCGACGGCAAGCTTATCCTTGATGAACTTTGCGACAAAGCCAAAGCCGCGGGCGCAATTTACTTCAAGGGAATAGAAAAATCGGCGTATTATAAATCGGAATACACTCCTCCGTTCAAGAAATTTGAAGAATTGAAGAAACTCATCCTTTGCGTCAATGCCGTAAAGGGGCTGAGAAAAGAATTTTGTGGGGTTGTAATGCTGGATATTTCCGAATGGCTCGGTCACGAAAATGATGACTATTTCTCCATTTTGCTCAAATTTCTTTACGACAAAAAAGACTTTTGGAAATGCATATTTGTAGTAAACAGCGCTGACGAATGGGAAAAGAAAAAAATATTTGGCACGATTATTAAGATTCTACGCTGTGGCATAGTTACTGACAGCTTATATGATCTTGGCATCACAAAGAAAATCATAAATGAGACCGTTTCAAGACAAAACGTTAAGATAACACCACTCGGCGAGGCTATTCTGTGCAAGCTGAATAAAGAAAACCGATGGAGCGAGCAGGAAACAGAAAATATCGTAATCGACATTATATGTGAGTCAACAGAAAATATAATAGATAAAAGCACCGTTTTGAATTATTTTAGAAGCCCAACGTGCATTTACAAAGGATTTTATAACATCAGAGCTGATAAAGAAAGGAGTTTTAACCGTGAACAGTAAAAGAAAATATAAACCGGACTGGGCTCCATACGCATTTCCGCAAGGAGAAGGCAGCTTTGCCGACGAAAATGATATAAGGAATTCCTTTTTCAGATTTGAGCCCAACAACCCCGTCCGTCAACACGGCGGTGCGCCTATTTTTGTCGGCGAAGATGGCGTTTATATAAACGACGGAACTGAAATGGCGGTCATATTTGGAGAAACAGGTTCGAAAAAGACAAGGGCTATTGTCGCGCCGACAATCTGCCTTCTTGCAAAATCCGGAGAATCAATAGTTATCACGGATGTAAAAGGCGAATTGTCAGGCGGCACCCTTTCCTCAAAAATAATGGGTGTTCTTGAGGAAAACGGTTATAATACAGTTGTTTTGAACTTCAGAGACATGAATGCCGACTGCTATAATGTTTTGCTTCGACCGTACAGATTATACAAGCAGGGCAATACCGATGCGGCAATGGAAGAAGCATCAAACATTATCAGTGACCTTTCTTCGATTTATAATAATACAAGAGCAGATCCTTTTTGGACCCAGATGGCCAGTGTCTTTAACGTGGCGGTTCTAAAACTTATATTTGAATATGCGACATCTGAAAAGGAAGTTAATATGCTATCGCTCGCTTCCTATTGCAATGAAGACGCCGCGGTAAACTTAGCCAACATCATAGATATGGATAATTCTCAAAAAGATACCGCGGCGATGATAATGCTCCGCAGCGTTTTATCTGCTCCTGATAAAACAAGGCAATCAATTTTAGCCTCGGCGGCGGCATTCCTTCAACCTTTTACAAACAATGAGTCCCTGTCTGAGATGCTTGGGCAAAACACCTTTGATCCCGAAGATATTTACCTTAAAAAGACCGCTCTCTTTCTTGTAGTCCCGGACGAGGTCGGCACTTATGACCGTATCGTTGGAATCATAATAAGGCAGATTTCAGAAATACTTGTGTCCGCCGCCTATCGGAACGGAGGCTCTCTTGACCGGCGTGTAAATTTCGTTCTTGACGAATTTTGCAATATATCTCCGGGCGACGGTTTTATCGGTCGCGCAATGAGCGCTCACCGCTCTCGAAACATTCGCTACTATATCGTTTGTCAAGGCCTGCGGCAGCTTCAAGACACATATCCCATTGACTTTGCCACTATATTGACAAACTGCCGCAACATATATTATTTGAACTCATCCGACCGAGAACTTCTGAAATACCTGTCCGAGGGGTCCGGCGTCACCTATGAGACTCCGGATGGTTCTCCGAAGCCCTTGATTTCAATTTATGATTTGCAAAATCTTAAAAAGGAAAAAGAATACGCCGAGTGTTACGTAAAGAGCGGAAATATACAGTTTGTAGCGCAGCTACCCGACATAGACCAGTATGATTTCTTAAAAAACTATAATGTTACCTATCCGGCCCCCTTAAAGCATCGAAAAAAACTGAAGATATATAATTCTAATATTATGGTGCGCGATATAAGGCACAGAATGGCGGAGGAAAATTCCATATACAAATTAACGTTGGAATAATAAGTGGAGGGTGTAAAAGTGGAAATTGTAAAAATCACAAAAAACGGAGAAAGAGTCCTTAGCGTCGGAGGATACGAGCTGAACGAAAAGAGAGTCGTTAGACTTACGGGAAAAATTGATTCTGAGCTTGCGGATAAAATTATCGGTATGCTTGAATATTTGGACGATATATCCGACGATGATATATATGTGTATATAAATAGTCCCGGAGGATCTGTAACCGACGGCATGGCCATAATTGACGCGGTAGGCCGCCTTAGATCCAAAGTGAATTATATCGCGCAGGGACAAGCGTACAGCATGGCGGCATTTATCCTTGCGTCAGGTGAAAAGGGATACCGAAAGGCCACGCCCAACTCAGAAATCATGCTGCACCAAGTTTTAGGAGGTGCCAGTGGCCAAGCCTCCGATGTCGAATTGGAAGCCCGTCATATCCAAAAAGAAAAAGTGAAAATAAATTCCTTGCTTGCCAAATGGACAGGCAAGAAATACGAAACTATCGTGAACGATACCGATCGCAATTACTTTCTCGACGCTAAAGAAGCGTTAGACTATGGTATTATTGATGAAATTTTATGTTAGGAGGATAACAAGATGAAATCTAAAAAGCTCAGTATTTCTCTAATAATAGTAATTACGGCGCTCTCTCTTCTCTTTGGCTGTTATTATAACAATTATATGCTCCCCGATAAAGGCTTAAACTCTTTGTTGCCAGTATATCTGTATAGCATATCATTTCTCGCGCTTAACGTGATTTTAGGAGGCCTTTTGTCTATCATTTATAAGAATTTCCTAAAATCACTGAAAAAACCGTTAGTATCATCGGTTTACCTTTTTATTGCGGCAATCATACTTTTCTTAATTCGATACACCTTTATAGGTTCAAATTTCAGAAAAGGGCTTGTTATTATCTACATATTGCCGGTTGTTTTGCTAAGGCTCTATGAGTGTATGAAGTCCGGCTCCGGTTTTCTGTACGCAACCGGATATTTTCTGTATATAATCGTTCTTAGTTGGTTTTCTGGCGGTGAAAAAGCGGCTCTTTTCCTTGGCTTGCTGTTCATAGCCTCAGAGATAGCCGCGGAAGAGATTTTTGAGCCATTAAACAAAAGACAATGGCTTATCCATTCGGTAATACTGTTAGTTGTTCTAATAATTGGCCTTATAGTGCTTGTGGAATCAAATATTGACGTGTACTACAAGCGGCTCGTTGGGTTTGTGTCGCCGTCTGCCGTGCCTGAATATAACTGCCTGCGGGCTTGGCTTCATAAGACTGATTGGTTTTCATTTAATCCGAATAACACCTTTATTGATGATATCAATAGCAAATACGCTTGTACATACGCCCATATCGCCACCGTTTTCGGAAAATTCATGGTATTTTCCATAATCATAATTCATTTTACTGCGGCGGCACTTATTTGCAGAAATTCACTTCGGTTAAAAAGTTCGGCCGCCAAATATATGGGTGTGGTTATGGCCTTGGCGCTAAGCCTCCATATTGTGATTACGGCCGGATCATCGTTCGATCTTATGCCGATGATCCAATATGGCGCGCCATTCTTGACCAGTAATGGGCTAGCATACAGTCTTGTCCCGGTTATGATGTATTTGTTTCTGGAAGTGAAAGAATGTGATAATTTGTTTCAAGTTTGAAAATAAAGGTAGAACGTTGGTCAAGCACTTATAAAGGGGGATTTCTTTATTATTTAAAAAGGTTTGCAAATTTTACCATGATTTCGTCCCCATATTGACGCACCATAACTGGACACCAATTTTGATACAATGAGTATCTTGATTGGTGTTCAGTTCTCTTTTGCGAAAGCACCTATTTACAAGGATCTTTCTATACCTTTTAATTAAAGCAGGCTCTACGGCGATTTCAAAATGGTTGCTGAAGAGCCTATGTTATTTTTTCTCAATGAACTTTTTAACTATTGGTATATAGGTATGTCCGCTTTTTTAGTAGGTATGTCTATTAGTTTATCTGAAACCTGTATTCCCAATAATATATAGTCGACTTATATGCCAATGATAGTTTTATAAAAATAGGATGCATTTGTTTTAATCATCATCCAAAGGGCCGAAAAACTTATCAAATTTTCTCTTTATCCCCAACCTCCACTCATCATAATCCACATCCTCAGTTTGCGCGTAGACAGCATAAGTGATTTTGGCGTTGATTTTGAAATCTGTCATGTTTTTGCGCATCTCTTTCACAAAGACTTTATGTCGTTCTACTTCAGTAACCATCGTCATTCTCCTGTTCCAAACAGATATTCATTTATACGCCGATAATAGTTATACACCGCATCTTCAGCATAATCTCTTGCATCACTTTCGCAGTCCTGGTAATAGTATTTGCAAAAATCTGCCTCACCGCTAATATAATTATTAAATTCATTCGCATAGTAACTTGCCTTGCGGAATATTTTAAGACTTTTACTATTTTCATCTGCATAATTAAAAGCATCAACCATACGATGTTGGTAGCTATGATATGCTTCATGGCAAACTGTGTCAAGCACTTCCCAAGACGAATCGTTTAGCAAGCTATCTATATCAACAACAATTTCGTGTATGTTATCAGAATAGTATCCCATGACGTCCTCTCTAAGATTAGTTGCGCCTACATTTAGCTCATTAGACAACCCCAAATATCTCTGCTCTACGTTTGCTACCGTCTGTAGAACATTCAATCTTTCTTGGACAGATAGAGAACGCCATGTATCATCTTGAAGCAAAGCAATTATCTCAATGTTGTTTGCAAGAGATTGTTCACTAAGATTTGTTTGTGTTGCAGTATTTACTGTGGATTTCATTATTGTCGAGCCAAAAAGAATATTTACTCCCAAAAGTGCCATGATGAGAGTAAGACCAATACCCAACAATCTCTGTGTTACAAACGCTACATGAAGAGTCCGTCTACAAAGAATTTTCCTAAATCTCTTTCTGTTCTTTATTTTTCGACACATAATGAGAAAAGCACATATAATGGACGATACTGTCACAACAGAAAGACTACTAATAATAAGAGTTTGCCTGATCTGAATATAAGTTAACACTGTGTAAATTCCATATCCTAATACTAAATTGAAGAAAACACTAACTCTATTTCGAATATTCTTCATTTCAAGAAAAGATCCAATAATACAGGAAGTCAACAAAATTCCCCAAAGTATTAATTTTGATTCTAAAAAGGTATGTGAACCAATACACCTAAACAAAACATTTTTATACCAAATCATAGAAATTAGGATCCAGATGAAATTCTCAATAATAAATCCAAATTTGCTGAGAGTGTTTTCCTTTTTCATAAATATTCTCCTACAGCTTTTTTCTTATATTACCATCAAATGTTGTTGCCATTTTTAGGAGGGATAGAAAACACGCCGGAACACTCGTTTAATAGTATTCCAGCGTATTTATAATGCTTCTTAACCAACTCCTCCTTTGATGGCTCAATTTCAGATATAATACTTGTTTTAGTGAAGTCACATCATCTCCTTTTCACAATTAGTATTTTTGTTTTGTTAAGAAGTATCATAGTCCTTGACCATTTTATTATCACTAAACTCTCTAAGTTTCTTATCAGCATAAATTCTCATAGAAAACTACCTCCCATTTATAGAACTATCTCTATCACTACCAATGCTATAGACAACTGGATGGCATAGTTTACAAATCCATATTTCAGATATTGGCCAACACCCCAAAAAATCTTTCCGCCTTTTTCTTCTTCGATACCAGCTGAATTCACTTTACCTGAGAGAATAAACCCCGCAGTTGCACTCCACATGAACAATGAACTTCCTGCACAAATCGCTGCCGCATATGCAACTGCAATCCAGTCTGATTGTACACCAAGAGGACCATTACAGATTTCAACAATTACTGGCATCATAGCTGCTGCTGCCGGTCCAGCGCTGAACACACCTGCCACCAGCGATGTAATTACCATAATAGCAATAACCAAAAGCTTGGGATTGTTGATGTTGCTTTGGAGATATGTAGCTACAAGATTCAAAAGCCCGGTTTGGCTAATTACCTGTGCAAAAAACAGGAAAGATGCAATCGTAAGTACGGATTTAAGATCCATGAGTTGCCCAATATTGATTTTCTTTACCGAGCAAATAACCATCGCGACAGCATAACCCAAAACCGCAATAATCTCTGGAGGAATGATGTTCTGCGGAATAAAGCTCCATGCGAGGAACATACCGACAAACACGATTACCAACCACCTCAAAACATCAAACCGAATTTCAATATTCTTATACTGACTTTTCAGATTGCTTACAGCTAAACCGCGAATGGCTCCATCATCTTTTTCCTTTTTAACACGCATTCCCCAGACTACAATCAGTACCACAGAAGTAAGTGCAAACAATGGGAACGCATGTGTCAAATAATTAAGGAAACTGGTAATTCCGCTTGTCATTATCACAATGGCAGGAAAATCGCCTACTGGAGATGCCGCACCACCTGTATTTGAGAGAGCAAGAATTGTTGCAAAGAAAATGCATACATATTTTCGGTTAACTTCAAGTGTCTTTAATAAAACAAATACAATAGGCAAAATCATCATAACGGCTGTAATGTTGTTCAAACAAGAAGAAATGAGAAACATCATTCCACCAAACAACATCAGGCAAAGTCTTTTTTTCCCTTTAGACAACTCAGCGATTTTTATTGCGAGAAGCTGCATTATTCCCGTCTCTGCTATCAAATTTGTGAACAGTTCCATAATGATGAGAATAACAAGCACATCATATGAGTAATTGCTCATCACACTCTTTACCGGAACATTTAAGAGGAGAGCCACAATATTACCAAGCACAAACATAGCAGCAATTAGGAGCAGAGAGGCACTCTTTTCGAAGTTGCCAAGAAGGCCGCTTTTTGTTTTGTGGTCATCCTTCTTAACAAGCTCTTTTTTTGTTGCAATAGCTATTGTGTTGTTCATGGTTCACTCCTCCATTTCGCACTTAACCTTTGCTGACTTATCTCCATCCAGCCTTTATATCGCATTGCAGCATCCAGTTCTTTATAAGGGACAAAGACCTTCTTTCCAAGGAAGCCATTGTAATGCTCGACCATCCGATATGTATCTGACAAAACCATGGCCCGATCACCGCCCAAATATCCACTTATAACCACCATTCCATTTCCAGGAAAAAAGGACTGTGGAAAATAGGGTTCTTCAAGAACCGTTACCTCAACTCCATGCGGAAGATTGTTGTTAAGTCGTTCCTTTGCTTCCTGCTCCAGATCGCATGGTGCAGCAATGATTACTTCAATTTTACTGTTAGTGTGTTTGCCCATTTCCTCAATTAAAGCAATTTCCGGTGTCAAAAACATATACTTGCTTTTGCCAAAGCTCAGGAGCCACTCGGCAATCTTTTCTACCCTAGCCCATATGTCTTCATCGGGTAGGGGCATTGATGCCCCTACTTTCTGAATGACATCAGCACTTTTGCTGACATTAGCCAGGTTGACCGCTGTCTCAAACAGTCCGATTTCCCTTGCCGTTTTCTGAATATCCATACTACTTTGCCCCTTTCTTATCTTTCAGATAGGCAATCAACCTGGAGATAACTGCGATTTCATTCGGCGACGTATCAAGGATATCAACGAACTTCTCACCAGCGTCACCATACAGCTTAGTATAAAGTTCCTGTGTGTCATTTCCCAGAACAGGAGCGGGAAATTTTGCAAAGTTCATATTCATATTAGGCTACCTCCTCAATAATATTCATGAGCTGGATTGCAAGTATCTGAATTTCCGGGGGAGCTTCTCTGATGATCTCTGACGCTGCCACGGCAGTATCCTCATCCCCAAAAACCTCCTTAAGAAGCTCCCAGTCTCCTTCATCAAATTCGATATTCATCAATGCTTTTCTTTCGTGAGGTGGCATATGCCCCTCAAGCCCCCTACGGTCATTCAACATATGAAAACCTCCTCTCGGCTCACTTGTTTTTCTATCTTCTGCAAACATTTTCATGACTGTAGCCCTCCTTATTTCTTCAACCGGTCTATGGTTGTATTATACACATTTTATATAGCCTGTCCTAGAAGGGGAGAGAAAACACCCCCCTTCTTCTAGGCAATGTCATTAAGATAAGACATTGTGCCGAAGTGACACGGCAAAGAAACGGGCGCCTCGGGAACGGTGTGCCCAT
>CANRJP010000050.1 GCA_947630975.1 uncultured Clostridia bacterium | reverse complement strand
GCAAAGTTCCCCGACACAGACGGTCATTGGGCGGAAAAAGAAATTGACGAGCTGTTTGAAATGGGCATAGTCCACGGAGACAGTGACGGTAACTTCCGCCCGGATGACAGCATCACTCGCGCCGAGGCTGCGACGCTCGTCAGAAACGCGGTCAGATATGTGACCGGGAAGTAAAATGGAGTATTTTTGACAAGTGTAAGAAAATAAATAAAACCTGACCCAAAACTTAATCTTTTGGGTCAGGTGAAGAAGTCACCATTATTACGGCATTTTACAGATAAACGTGAAAATAAAGATAAATTTATATATAATAAATTATACCACGGCAGAGACGTGATTGTCAATACTTTTTTATGTATTTTAAAAAAATTCGCCGTCAAAATTTTAGTCTGAAAGGAGCCTTAACTATGGCGAGAAGAGGAGAAAACATATATAAACGAAAAGATGGGCGGTACGAGGGTCGGTATATCCGAACTCGTGATGAGAACGGCAAGGCGGTATACGGTTATGTCTATGCCCACAGTTATGCGGAATTAAAGGAAAAGCTGGCCGAATACAAGGCCGTAAAAAAGAAAAAGCCCACCGGCTCAAGCGATATGCTGAGCCAGTGGCTGGATTTTTGGCTTGACAATGCCGACAATCTCAAGGAGACAACGAGACAGATCTACAGGGGACACATAAGGAATTATATTCTTCCCAAGCTTGGTAAGGTACGGCTGAAAAAGCTGACAACGCAAACGCTGCAAACATTTGTATCATCATTAAAACTTTCGCCGTCAACCGTTAAGGTGATATTTTGTGTGCTAAAGTCGGTGCTAATTTTTGCCGAGGAACGTGGCCAGATCATGAATATTTGGTCGCGGGTCAAGCTCCCGAAAAAAACTAAAGCCGAGGTGAGCATACTGACGCTTGCCGAGCAGAAGCGGCTTGAAAGGGTTTTGTCGCGGGAAAACGATATAGGAGTTCTTCTCTGTTTGTACACCGGCCTGCGCATCGGCGAGCTTTGCGCCCTCAAATGGAGCGACATTGACTTTGAAAAGTCAGTTATTCACGTCAACGGAACACAGGCCCGCGTTGGCGGCACAGTGAAAATTCTACCGCCAAAGAGCAAAACCTCGCTTAGAACCATCCCTGTACCGGGGTTTATTATGGAAAAACTGAAAAATCAGCGCAGAGACGGCGCTTTTGTGTTGTCAGCGAATGGCCGTTATGTAAATGTCCGCACCTATCGCCGTCAGTTCAAGCGGCTGCTTGCGAAGGCGCAACTCCCTGACATCAAGTTTCACGCTCTTCGGCACACCTTTTCCACCCGCGCACTTGAGGTGGGTATGGATTTTAAGACGCTCAGTGAAATTCTCGGCCATTCCACAGTTGCGATTACCCTTGACCTCTATGTTCATTCGTTGGATGAGCATAAAAGGTCACAGATGAACAAGCTCGGTGAAATCTATTCGCCGTCAAACTGAGCAGTCAAAAAAAGGCGCGGAACGCCTTAAATAAAGACATTCCGCGCCGGTTTTCCCAAAAGATTAAGTTTTGGGTCATAGCATTTAATTATTATATGTATGGATTAAGTAAGTAAGTAAACACAAAACGGCTTTAATGTTGAACTAGAAAAATATTCGGTATTTGATGAATCTACCTCGTATATTTAGTTAATACATATTTCATTTATTTGCAAAGAAAGGTACTATGTATTTATAAATGAAAATTTTTGTCGGAGAGCTAATGAGTTCTACTAAGCTAGGTTCTGTAGTCAATATTCCTGTGTCTGCATTTTAATATGTCAATAACTCGACAATGGTTATAGTAGTATAAGCTACATACGAGATGGAAAACATCACATAAGAAATTAATGTTGCCTAATGGGTAAGATGCAGCAATAGGAGGATAATAATTAAATGGGAGTTGAAAGTATAGAAAAAGAATTAGAACGGTTTCAATCATCACTGAAAAAATTAAGTTCAGAGATAAATAATGCTTCATCATTATGGAATGACTGCAAATATGCAGAATTGTCTGCTGCTGTCAGTAGAATAGCCCATGAGTCTAAAGCTTTTGTGATTAGTGGCAATGTATGTTGTAAATCATTAGGAAAGTTTAAAAAAATAGCAGAAGAAAAATATTAGGGGTGCCAAAGTGATGATAAGTGTGGAAACAGAAACGTTAAAAGCAGTTAAAAGTTCACTGTCAAATTTTCAAACAGATATAGAAGGAATGTCAATTCGAGTAAATAATAATGCTGAAGATATTAAACAAGAATGTCACGCTTCAATTGACAAATTAAAAAGCGAGGTTAAATCTCTTGAAAACCAAATATCTGGTTTAACTAAGTGTATTGAGACGTTAAACAACAGCATTAATGATGCGGCCTCAGAAATTAATTCTATATCATATAAAATATCTCAAATTGAGAATAGTATACATTTGTTATCTAAACAAATTTTAGAAATCAATTCACAAATAGCTTCGTTGCGTTCACAACTTAGTAATGCTGACGATGATCAAAGAGAACAAATTCAAGCTATGATTGATAACTTAGATAGTGAGGTTAGAAACTATGAACAGGAAAAAAAAGATTTAAAAACACAGATAGATAATTTAGAAGATAAAAAAAGCAGTTTACAACAAAAAATAAATTCTGAAAAATCTCAAAAATCACGATGTGAAATGGATTTATCCGAAGCAAAAAAAAGACATAATAGAATGCAAAACCAACTTGATAGGCTTATAACAGCATTTAACCATGTAGCATTGGATTTGCAAACATATGTTTCAGTTGCAAAAAATTTTGAAAACAAAAGTGATACAGATTTATATAATAAAAAAAATGCTATAGAAAGTTGTATAAGTAACATAGAAACATATTTATCAGTGAGTATTTAGATGGGAGACCATTTATAATATAAAAACTTAAAAGGAGGCAACAGAATGGCAAGTGGAGTATCGGTTGAAAGTGCCGCAATTCAAGGAGGAATAGGCTGTTGTAGAACATCCATTCACGAATTGGAGTCAGCATCACGAGGTTTACAACGAAGTTACCAACAGGCTGGATCTGGAGGTTGGAAAGACCAGAAGTATGCTGCTCTTGGCGGTATTGTTGAGGAGTGCTGTAGTGCCTTAACAAAACCTATTGCTGAACTTCAAGATTGTATGAAAAATCTTGAAGCTCTACTTAGTGCTGTTAGAGAATATGAAGACACCAGTCTTTGATATGGAGGTTGTAAGATGGCAGTAAAAGCTTCACCGGAGACAATTCGGGACATGAAAAAAGGAATTAGTAACACGATTAGAGATATTGAGCGAATAAGCAGTGGCATTAGATCAGGTATGTCCGCCGCGTCTAATTGGGATGATGCACAAGCAGCTCAGTTTAATATGATTATGCAACAAATCGCTAGATTAACGGCCACACCTGTTGATACCCTAAATGCTGCGCTACCCAAACTGGAAAAATTGGCTCAATCATTAGATCAATACAATCAGGTTAAATTTTAGGAGGATTTTACAAATGAATGATGAAAAAAAAGCAAATGGATCAATTGATTCCATTCCAACGTTTACACCTCCAACGCCAACATTTGAACCGCCCAAAAATGCAAAACCTGCATTTAACGGACCTGCATGTCATTATCACAATGATGAACCTGCAGTCGCAAGATGTGCGAAATGTGGCAAACCAATTTGCAAGGACTGTTATGATAATTACAAAGTGAGTGGAGGGCAATATGCTGGTAAGGCACTTTGTTTTGACTGTTGTCAGGAGTTGGTGGCTAATAATGTTGAAGAACTTCGAAATAATTATGCAACGATAAAAGGCCAGTACATTATATGTATTATTGGTTGTGTTATAGGTGCTATAGTCGGCATAATGTGGGGCGCAAGTGCGGGTGTAGAAGGTGCTCTAATATATGGATTGCTATGTGCCGCAATTGGAGGAAGTGCTGGAAATTTCTTTAAGAGATTTATTTCATCTATTCCAGGGTTCTTTGTATCCACAGGCAATATTGTTGTTTCAATTATTGTTGGGTTAATTAAATTTGTCGGTTGTTTTTTTATATATGCTATAGTAGCACTATTTGAAACTGTAAGAAAAATTATATATTACATAAGCTATATGAAAAAAACATCTGGCTTCATTGAGTCTGATAGTGCGGCATTAAAGCAGATGGCTGATTACATGGAATACACAATGGTGCGTAATCAAAACAGGGGCATAGATATCGAAACCCTTTTGAATCAAAAGAGTGAGCTTGCAGATAACACTTATGCTCAGATGGTTCAAGAACGTGGCGAAGAAGGTGCTGAAGCAGCAATGAGAGATTGTGTGGCAACGTTCAATGAGCATGGAGAAATTATTAGAAACTTCAATGTGGCAGGTAGAGATGCTGCATAAATGTTCTAAAGCAAATAGGGAAAGTATCTATAGGAAATAGTTATTATGTAGAAGATTCAATCGGAAAGCTATATATGAATAACCTCATAGCCGATGCAATAATTCTACTCGCTATTAAAATTCTGATGGAGATTATATGGATACAGTGATATATGCTGAAATAGTTACCTATTTATATGCGTTGGATTTGGATAGGTACTCGTGCTTGAGTGTTTGGATATTACAAAAATAAAATAAATCTATAAAACAGGAGGATTCTCAGATGGACAATAGTGTTAACAATGATGCCGTTGCCGCAAGAAGAAGGGCTTTGGCTGAGGCTTTGAGAAGCGGTGAGCCGGTAGTAGTAACTCCAAGCGGTGAGGTAGAAAAGAAAGAGGACGCACAGGATCAAGGAATGGGTGGAATTCAAGTTCCACAAGGTAAACTTGCGTAAGGAGAATTTGCTATGGCTTATTATTGGTATCAAAGTGATCCGCAACTGTATCAAACAGAAGTCGCTGCAATGAAGCATTTCTTCCCAACATTTACCATCAATCAACTTCAGGATGGTTCCGGCAGGCTATATTGGAGAGGCAAAGTTCAACCGACAGGAAAAGGTGGGATGGTATGGGACCTAATGCTTATTTACAAGAACTCACACCCGCATGCAGAGGAAGGTGAGTATGGCGGTTCGGTTCAAATACTTCCGTTACAGCCTCGACTGAAAGATCTTGCTGACAACATAATGCCCTCGCTTCTTGCTCAATACAAAAATATGGATAATCTTTATGCAAAAGGTCTTCAATTAGGCTTGCCACATGTGTATCATCAAAAATTTGGACGCAATGAAGAATATTTTATTTGCAGCGCAGATCCTAAATATTTTAAAACAGGTCAAAATCAATCGACTTCAGCAGCTTCGGCGTTAAGTTGGGCCTGTAAATGGATTATTCTTTGCGAGATGTGGTTGAACGGCGAAATTGGCGATGACGTTGCCTTAGAAGGCAATTATTAAATGCCTATACCTCCAAACTCTCTTGCGAGTGCAATGAGAGCTTGGAGGTCTCATTTTAAGCTGGAGGTTTATATATGAGAGTAATTTTTTCAAATAGAGCATACACTTCTGTTTTAGCTGAAACAGCTGAAAAGATTAAAACGGAAACCGGTGGCTTGTTTTTAGGAACCATTCAAGATGATACATGGTACATCATAGAAGCGATAGATCCTGGACCAAAATCTATTTTTGAAGTAGCATATTTTGAATATGATCAAAAATATACACAACATTTGATAAACAAAATAGCTAATTTATATGATAAGCAATTACTCTTAATCGGTCTGTGGCATCGGCATCCTGGTTCTTTCGATCAGTTTTCTTCAACTGATGATGGAACAAATGCGAAATATGCTTCTATGAGAAAAGAGGGGGCCATTTCTGCGTTAGTTAATATTGATCCTAAATTTAGAATTACAATGTATCAGGTAGACAGACCTTGCAGTTATAGAAAGATACCGTATGATGTTGGCGACAATCTTATACCTGATAAATTTTTGAAATTCAAATCTCTTGAAAAATTTAATTCCATTATAAATAACAGTTTGTACTTGTCATCTTCGAAAAGAAAAGCTGTTGAAGGATACCATCGCTCTGTTAGTTTGGCAACTTTTATCAAATTTATTTCACCAATGCTACACGATGAAGAATGCACTGATGTTGGAGCAAACAATCTGCTCGGAGACGAGCCTATACAAGAACGTCTTGTAGATGAAATTATTGATGACCTTACATTTATGGCAGATGCACTTGACATTGAAACAGCAATTTGTCTTGAAAACAATTACCTTACTATATATCAGGAGGCGATTGACAAAACAACAAAAATATATTTCATGTTTTCAGCCGCCAAACAATCTGTTATTTTCTCTTATGATAACAAATGTTATCGCTATCATAAAGGTCTTTTCAAAGAGACTTTTGAAAAGACCAAGGCTAATAGGGAACAAAGAGATAATAACGAAAAATCTAATAAGCCACAAAAACAAATGGGAGTATTTGACTCCGTTATCAAGATAATTAAACTTAACAAAGATGAGGGATAAAAAATGAATATTAAAAGGCCTAAAAATTTCTTTGGAGAAGAAATTCCGCTAACGGTTTTTATTTCTAAAGAACAGCTCCATAACAAGGACTGTATCAAACTCTATGGTAAATATTTTGAAGATTCAGGAATTTTTAATATTTTTCCTCCTGAATTGGCTGACAAGGGGGAATATCTTGGAGCGGTTCTTCCTAAAGGCAGTACCCCAGTTGCTGAAGGATTTTGTGGGATAATAACTTCTGAAGGAATTGATTTTTACTGGAGTAAGGAAAAAACAGTTACTGAATCTTATGGCTTATATCAAAGTATCTTTTCAAGAAATACGGGTATTCTTGAAACGGATGTGATGAAGAAAAAATGTGCTGTTATTATCGGTTGTGGTTCTGTTGGCAGCTTGGTCGCAATGGAATTAGCAAGAGCTGGTGTTGAAAAATATGTACTTTGTGATGCTGATACTCTTGAATACCACAATGTATGTCGTCACCAATGTGGCATTGAGGATGTTGGTGATCTAAAGGTAAATGCCTTAAAACGAAAAATTCTTAATATTAACCCCAAAGCAAATGTAAAAACATTTGGTGGTATTATCCAAAACATACCTAAAGAGATACTAGATGAGATGTGTATCCCATTTGAAACAATTTTCGTTGGGTGCGGCGATAATCGAGCGGCGGATGTATATGCAAATAGAATCGCAATTTACTTTGACGCAGCGTTTATATCAATCGGATTTTGGGAAAGAGCTTATGCGGGCGAAATCTTCTATCATATCCCTCACAAGGATATGCCTTGCTATCAATGTGCGTTAGGTCACGGAGATATTTCAGGGAGAGTTGAAGCAAATCATCACGTCTACTCTAATCAGGAGAATGTTGAAGGAATTAAGTTTGAACCTGGAATTTCTGTAGATATTAACTTCATAACAAGTGTTGGTATCAAACTAATTCTTGACATTCTGAACTTAACAAATGAAGACTATATTCCCCGCTTGCTAAATAACTTAAAGCAATACACTCTTATTTGCAATACAAACAATACTGAGATTGGTGGCGAAATGGTAGAAATATTTAGCTATCCGTTGCAAGTTACTACTTCTTTGGTTGTTGGTTTTGGAAAAAAATGCAATGGTACTTGTAAGTATGAATTAGAGGAAAAGTAAAAAAAAACAGACCTATTTAGGAGAAAGGAATAAGTTTATGAAGGCTTTAGCTCAAAGCGAAATCATTGCTTTGATTACCGACTTAAATGCGTTTGCTGATAATGCCGAATCCCTTATAAATACCACTCAGATGAATTACGATAAAGACAAAAGGTTACTACTAAATAAACATAGTAGTGATTTGTCAAATTTGGATAGTAAATATAGAGCAAATTGTGCGTCAGTACAGAACAAATCAAAACAAACAATTATGGATGCAAAAAAAATACTTGCTGAAATAAATAAGTTAGATGAAAAGCTGTCTGAGGTTGATAAGTATTATCTAAAGACGAAAAAGAAAAAAGAATCACTTTTGGCCGACGTCAAAAGTGACACATACAATGAAGCAACGGATTATTTTAAGACGCTTGGAAAAATCAAAGATAGTTTTAATACTCTGTTCAAAAAATATTCTGAGGATATTCTTCCTGGGCTTATCAATGGGTTAAACTATCTATTTTCGGCTCAACGAAAAAGGGATTATGAAGAACTTATTATCCTTAAAAATACAGTCACAGCATTTGTAAAAGAGATTGAAGAAATGCTCCCCCCTCTCACAGAGGAGAACCTTGCGTCTCTTAAAGAAGAATACTTTACTCAACGTGGAAGTGCCATTGAAAGGCAGAAAAACGAACTCGTTAACTTTGAAAACAATCATTTTGCGATTTTGGATAATGTTGCAGATAAAATTTGCACGGATCTAGACAACATTCTCCCCGATGAATTTGTTGAGTATTTGTTTGCAATAATTGTGAACTATTCAAAAGTAGTTCATAAAGTGAACGCTTCAACTGATATTCAAGATGAGGTCTTAAATATTTGTTATGTCGATTACCAAGTTGACTTTTTCGTGCAGTCCCAAATAGTCGCATCTATCATTAAAGAAAAGTGTTCTAAACTTTTGGTAGAGGGCGCAATAAGGTTCCCAATAATGATGTCAATAAGAAACGCTCCTGCTTGGATGATTAAAAATGATAACAGCAACAGTACTGCTGTTCAAGCGTTTACTCATTCCATTATGTACGGTCTGCTTTCCTCTTGCCCTGTTGAAAAGTTGATCTATACCATTGTTGATCCTGAAAATCGTGGGAACAGTATATCGCCTTTTTTTGACGCAAAGAAAAAGCTACCTGAATTGTTTGGCGAGAGAATTTTCATAAGTAAAGATGAAGTTACTGCCAAAGTAAGCAAGTTGAATGAAAAGATTGAGAATATTCTTCAGGATAAGCTTGGAAATCAGTATGATAATATCTTTGACTATGCAAAGAATACACCCGATTATAGCTTTAATGTTGAGTTTATTATGCTTTACGATTTCCCAAAAGGTTTTGATGAGAGGACTCTTGCAGAATTAAGAAATGTTTTACGTAACGGTAGTAAATGTGGTATATACATAGTAATCTCGTATTTACCTGATACTGACAATACTCGTTCAAAAGAATACCAGCAGAACTTGCAGTCTATTATTGATCTTTCAACCATTATTATTCAAGATGGCGAAAACTTTGTTCTGCATGGACTACCTCTCTTTTATTACGCAATGCCTGATAAAATTGAATTCGCTAAATTCTTTAGTAAGTATATGCTCATTTTCGAGGGCATTAAAAATCGCGGTATAGCTTTCTCGCCGCTTGTCAGAAAGCTAATTGAAGCAAAAGACTCTATGGAACTTGATGTTCACATTGAGCAAATCTGTGAGATGATGAAAGACTATGAGAAGAATTATGCAAAAGTGCCGGAAATCAATTCGATATTTCCCTCATTGGTAACATTAGGGAATGTTCTATATCCTGCGGACGTGTTCTCTGATAGTATTGGATATCAGCATATTATTGACAGGTTCGGAACAGAAAATAAGGCGGACACAGAGAATATTTCCTTTGTTGAGTTGCCGCTTACATTTGATTTGAGAAACTCATTCAATTTGTTCTTGAATTGTCCAGAAGCAAGTAGTGAGTGTATGCTTGACTTTACACATCACGTTATTTGGAGTTTCCTTTCCTTTATGCCAGTTACAAAAGTAAATGTATGTGTGTTTGATAGCGAGCAACGAGGAAATAGCATTATTCCATTCCTTGATTTCCGCAAACATTCTCCCGAAACATTTGATCAGAAGATCTATACAAGTCAGGAGCAGATGTATGAACGTTTGCAAAAAATAAATGCTCAAATTGACGAGTTTATACAAGAAAAGCTGGGTAATAGGTATAGGGACATTCTTGACTATAACCTGAATACCCCTAATAGGGCTGAATCCGTTACACTTTTGGTTTTGTACGATTTTCCAAGTGGAATGGATGGAAGAAGCATTGACCTTTTAACAAACATTTTGAGAAACGGAAATAAATGTGGCGTATTTACAATGATTTGCTACAATCCTAATATTACTTTCTCTCGTTATGAAAGCATTGATGAACGCTTGGAGCAGATTTCAAGACATTGTGCGTCCATTGATTACAAAGATGGCCATTATAGTCTACTGCCATACAATTTGCAGATTAACACCCCCGAATCGCTTTCATATAATGTGGCCGACACGTTTATAAGAGAATACATTGAAAAGAGCGAAACAATTAAGAAGCAAGGGTTATCTTTCAAAGATATTATATTAAAAGATTTGTTTTCACTTGATTCCTCCAAGTCACTCAAGATACCCATTGGTGTCGGTGACGGAGATAATATCATCAATATTACCATTGGAGAGGGTTCTTCTCATCATGGCCTAATTGCAGGTGCTACAGGTTCGGGTAAATCTACTCTGCTTCATACTCTTATTATGAGCAGTATGCTTCATTATAATCCGGACCAACTTCATTTGTATCTAATGGATTTTAAGAGCGGTACGGAATTTAAGATTTATGAGTCCGTAAAGCTTCCACATATTCAGCTTCTTGCGTTGGATGCTATGCAGGAGTTTGGAGAGAGCATTCTTGAAAACCTTGTAGCTGAAATGGAGCGTAGAGGCAATATGTTCAAAGATGCGGGACAGACAAGCCTAAAAGGCTATAAACAGGCTACAGGACGGCCATTGCCGAGGATTTTAGTTATTATGGACGAATTTCAAATTCTGTTCAATGATTCTACAAACCGCAAAGTTGCGATGAATTGCGCCGAACTGACCAAGAGAATCGTGACAGAAGGTCGTGCGTTTGGCATTCATTTATTGATGGCAACACAGTCTACAAAGGTTATTTCCGACCTTACATTGTCACATGGCACAATTGAACAAATGCGTATTCGGATCGGCTTAAAATGTGGCGAAAACGATGCGAGATACTTGTTTTCTGATCAAAATGACACAAAGGCTCTTTCTATGATGAAGGGACCCATTGGCACAGCTGTTATGAATTTAGATTATACTGAACAACCGAATATCGGATTCCGAGCTGCATACTGTGATGACGCAACACAGAAATATTATCTTGACATGATCAGCAAAACTTTCGAAGAACGGCCTTCAAGTTTACAGACATTTGAGGGTGGCAGGACCTCAAATCTGCTGGATTATTTTCTTGACGCTCATATCGGGCCAACGGATGAACTCCCAGTTCAGATACATATGGGTACACTTATTAAGGTGGCACCTCCATTTGCAATTAGTATAGATAAGAAAAAGAAGCATAATCTTTTGGTATGTGGCTCTAATGAGAGAATGGCAAACATTATATCTGACAACTACATGATTTCTGCTTTACTTAACAGCAATACGACTGTCTTTTGCATTGATGGTGATAAGCTCGTTGGTGATGATGGCTCTGCAAATCTTTACAATGTACTTGGCGAGTGTAGCACTCAATTTAAAGTAGCTCAAGATCGTGTTGATATTATTAAGTTCATCAATGAAATTTATCAAAATTATCAATCCTGGAAGAAGAAAAATAGTAATGACGTAATTTTTGTCATTGTCAAAAATCTCCAGTTCTTGGACATTGTAAAGTCAATGTTAAAAGGAGATATGGTTGACGAAAGCGAGTTTGTTGATGATGCCTCTACTAAATCCGATTTAAATTCAGCCAACCCATTTGCTGAAGTAAATGATATGTTTGCCAATAAGGGAAATGATAATAATCTTTCCGTTGGTGAGAAACTTTTAAAGTTAATTGAAGATGGTTCAGGCTTTGGTATTCACTTTGTAATTACTTCGCTTGAATATCAATCCATAAGAGAATGTATGTACTATGGAGAGAACATCCTCACAAGGTTTCCTGAACGAATCATTTTCTCACTTGGCTCAAATGATGCTGATAGTCTCATTGAAAATGTTTCAGTTACAGGACTAAGAGATAATACCGTTTACTTCACTGATGGAGTAAAAAACACCTTCCAAATGAAGCCATACATTACTCCTGTTGTAAGTGAAATAAAAAAACTGTTTAGTTGAACACAAGATATACATATATAGAGTATTATATCTGTGTATATTGCTAATTTTAGTATAAATTATTGAAGGTGATTTTTTGAGTATAGTAAATGCTGAAGTTAATGAGCTATTGCAGTATTGGAACAACGTAAAAATTGCAATTAAAAGCATTGAAACAACTGAATCATCAATTATGAAAAAATATCAACAACTCGCTGCTGTTTGGAAAGATAAAAAATACAAAGAATTAGGTCAAGTTGTGCAAGAGTGCAGCAAAGCATTGAATGAAACTCTAAAAATTCTATCCCAAGGAGAAAAATTCATTAGTGTACTTGTAAAAAATTTACAAGAATATGATAGCATCAGGCTTGAGCATTTATCAAATCATGCAAAGATGGAGAACGGGATGGGAGAATTGTCACGAACGCTGGGGTTTAATGGAAGGCAACATTTTCTTAATAGAAATCAGATTATCCATAAGGCATTAAAGGGTGTCGAATACAAACCGATTGAACCTGCCACCTCAGTAAGGAGTGAGCAACAAATTATTAATAGTATAAGTGGGGGCGATATGACCGAGGGTTCTTGTTCTTCGTTAGCATTTGCCTATGCGGGAAATAGAGCCGGATATATTGTTTATGATTTTCGTGATGGTCTAAGCCGAGATTTCTTTTCGTTAAGATCAACAATTGAAGCAATAGCCAATATTGATGGAGTGATATCGACAATCATAAATGGAACTAATGATACATTATGCGCTGAACAGTTGATTTCTAATTTGGAACTTGGACGAGAGTATTATATGGCTACCGGAGCGCACGCTGCCGTGGTTCGTTTGACTAACGATGGAGTGCAATATTTAGAATTACAAAGCGGAATACCAAGCGAAAATGGATGGCACCTACTTACTCGAAATGAGTTGCGCATGAGATTTGGTTGTGAAGATGTTCAATCCGTGGAGTGTTCTAACTATCTCATTGAGTTGGACTCACTGCAAAACAATGCAGAATTTTTAGATATTTTAGGATATATTAATACAGATGAATCTGCGCAGAGGAGAGGAGAAAGTGGATATGTTCGATAGTAATTTGAAGTTCTCATGGTTGCCAAAATCTGATAAATTTGGCGAAAGGCTTTTCACTTTTGGTGGAGAAGAAATTTTCAATCTTTTTAGAGATTATCCCCAAGCACTAACTCCAGAACAAAAGAAAGCATTTGATGAAGCAAATCCATTTTGGGTCGATTTTTTCAAAGACAGAAATTATGAGGGTAACTCTGATAACTGAGGAAAGGTTGCCTAAAATTAGTTTCATTCCTTAAAGGAAGGAGAATAGAATACTATAATTTTTTGTAATAATGAAAGCCCTGAGACAATGATGCTGAATTTTTGACTGTACTTAATTAAAGAAATAGTAAAAGGTGTTTTTTATTATTTAAATATGCTAAAGAAGGAGATGACCTGATGGATATATGGCATAGATTGGGAAGAATATTTCGAATTTCTAATTTGGGTACACTGATATTTTTTTTATTAAATATTGGGCTGATTTTAGCATTGTTTTGCCCCTATGGTATAACATTTGAATCGACCGCTCCTTTGATTATATCTTATATTGTCACAATTTTAATAAGTGTATCTCCTGTTGGAGAATGGACACTTGCAGCTCTCGCAGGCGCTCAAGAAATTAAGCGAAAAGATATTCAAATTCGTTTGGTACCACTGTTAGAAATTGTTTTTGGGCAGGCAAAAAAGAGAACACCGTCAATGGTAAATTCTATAAGATTGAAAATTATTCACGACCAATCTCCTAATGCTTTTGCTATTGGAAGAAGGACTATTTGTGTAACGGACGGACTATTAAAACTCTCAGATAGAGAAATAATGGCTGTTTTTGCACACGAAGTAGGCCATATTGCTTATCAGCATTCAGCAATTCAACTACTAATAGGCGGTGGCAATTTGTTTATTGCAGGATGTTTGTTGGTAATTAAGGTAATTTGCTGGATTATAACAGCGTTATGTGGATTGATAACTGGTATAGTTACAAGAAATTTTTTTGCAACTATACTCGCTACGCTTGCAACGAGCATTTCTGCGGGGTTAATATGGTTGTGGACAAGATTTTGTATGTTGTTCCTTATGTGGTCAATGAGACAAAACGAATTTGTTGCAGACGAATATGCCTATAAATTAGGTTACGGGGTAATATTAGCGAATGTACTTGATAAACATATGTGTTCCGTTCCAGAAAATGGGTTGTTAAAAGCTCTTTATTCTACTCATCCACACAGCGATGACCGTGTGGCCCATTTGCAACATCTTGGTGCAAATTATTCAAGATACTAAAAAGTATAAAATGAATAAGTTTTATGTATATGACAGAGTACAATAACTAATTGCCCAGAATTTAATAGCTGTTTCGTTGAGCATTGATAAACAGTATGGTATTCATAGATTTAATATATTTCTTAAAAAAATATAAGCACCCTAAAAGTCTTGATAAAATGGACAGTAAAAAAACAAGCATTTAACTTGTTCCCGTATAATATCTACTTGCAACCTCAACGGTCATGATTTGGTGAACTACGGTTCAATTGCCTGAAAGTGTGAAAAACGCTTGATTTGTCTAATTGTAGTGGTGATTTACAACCTGTTTGGTGAGGAGTGATGGCAGTTTACTATAGATGTTTTTTGATTGATTCTCAGAAAAGGCGGGATTTGTAGGTGAGAGAAATATTTAATGCTCTGTAAGAGAGATATTAATTATTTTAGTTTGACATCTGGCACAACTTTACGAAGCAAACATTTTTCATCAAACAGTTAAGGGACATATCTAACCTTGCTCAAGCAATAGTCATATATTTGTTTCCCCAGGCTTGACTTTCTTAAAATAATATGATATAATTCCAACTAAAGGAGAGTGAAGCTCATGCCAAGAACGAAGAAAATGGACAAGGCCTCCGAAGCTGCCGATCAGGAAGCGGTTGTCGAGCAGCCGAAACCTGAAAAGAAGAAGCCCGGTCGAAAGCCGGCGGCAGACAAAAAGCCTGCGGAAAAAACTCCAAAGGAGACCGTCATGGTGCAATATGCCGGCAAGGAGTATGATGTCGATGCGATTAAAGCGGCTGTCAAGGCCGATATCAAGGGAAAGGTTAAAGGTAAAATAAAAATAATCGATATTTATATTAAGCCGGAAGATGGAGTCGCCTATTATGTCGCTAACGAAGTGGCCGGAAAGGTTGAGCTTTAACAGGTGATTTCTCATGGTCTACTTAGCATGGTGCTACTTTGACGGAAACAGCTATTATTACGCTTACACCAACGAAATGTCTATCTCAGAGTTTGCCGGACGCCTATCCTCTAAGCTCGGAGGGTATGTGCCGATTGGCGGGATAGTAGGGATAAGCAGAGATAAGGAGCTGCTGGAGCTTCGCGCAAAGCACATATAGGAATGCCAAGCCTTAAACGAAAATAAGCTCATTGAGGATTTTACTCAGCGGGCTTATTTTTTTGTCATTTGGGGGTTCGATTTTAACTCTACCGTGGCCTACCTGTGAAAGTATTTCACAGAAAGGAAAATGGCCATGACTATTCAGGAGAAAAATACGATTGAAAAATTAAGGCAAAATGGGTATGGGTATAAGAAAATAGCGGCGGAACTCAATCTGCCGATCGGCACAGTTAAGACCTACTGCAAACGCCACCTTGCAATGGAGGATGACAAACAAAGGTGTCCGGTTTGTGAGACGGTTATTAAGCAGACCCCGCATAAAAAAGAAAAAAGGTTCTGCTCGGATAAATGCCGGATGAAATGGTGGAAGGAACACCCCGATCTCATTAATAGACCGTCCAAGTATGAATATATATGTTCTTACTGCGGAAAGAGCTTTAGCAGTAGAAATCCAAAGAGAAAATACTGCTCTCAACGCTGTTATATCGATTCCCGCAGGAAGGGCGGCGAGCGTCATGAGTAGTTATGAACAGCGGCTTATCAATTATCAGTTGACAATGTCCGTGATCAGAACAATGCTGAAAAGGGGATTGATTTCGAGGGGAGAGTACGATAATATTGATACGATTATAGCCAAAAAGTACGGGGCATCTTTGTGCAGCATATTTCGCAAAATTCCTTGATATAAAGGGGCTTTAGAGGTAATATGTGACAGAAAGGAGAGCGATGATATGGAAAGAAATGTGCGAAAGCTGCCCATGATACCGGAGCGGCCAAAATCTAAAAAAGTGGCCGCCTATGCTCGTGTTTCATCCGGGAAAGACGCCATGCTGCATTCCCTATCGGCACAGGTTAGTTATTACAGCAGCCTTATCCAAAACCATGCGGGATGGGAGTATGCCGGAGTATACGCCGATGAAGCCTTGACGGGGACTAAGGATAACCGGGCGGAGTTCCAGCGGCTGCTTACAGCCTGCAGAGCCGGAGAAGTAGATGTAATAATCACAAAGTCTATTTCGAGATTCGCCAGAAACACAGTCACGCTTCTTGAAACTGTCAGAGAACTAAAGCTCCTTGGTACCGACGTCTATTTTGAGGAGCAGAACATTCACACTATGAGCGGCGAGGGTGAGCTTATGCTGACGATACTCGCCTCTTTTGCCCAGGAGGAAAGTCTTTCGGCCAGCGAAAATCAAAAATGGCGAATAAAGAAAAACTTCGAGGAAGGTAAACCTTGGAATGTGGTGCTATACGGTTATAGCTTTGAGCATGGAAAATTTGAGGTTGTTCCGGAAGAAAGGTCTATCGTCAAAAGAATTTTTGAGGAGTATCTTGCCGGCTATGGATGTGAGCTGATTGCCAAAAGGCTGAACGAGGACGGATTGCGAACACGTGGAGGCTTTAAATGGTCGTTTGAAACAATCGCTCGTATGCTTAAAAATTATTCCTACACCGGAAACCTGATTCTTCAAAAGACATTCAGAGAAAATCACATAACAAAAAAGACAATGAAGAATAATGGCGAAATGGCAATGTATCAGGCTTTGGAGACTCACGAGGCTATTGTCTCAATGGACGAATACAATAAAGTGCAGGAGGAACTGAGGGTGAGAGCCGAGCGGTTCAAAACAGTTAATGGGCATGGCGGACACATTTTTACCGGGAAAATTGTCTGCTCCTGCTGCGGGAAAAATTATAGAAGAAAAACCACGGCTAAACGGGCAGTTTGGATATGCTCCACATTTAATACTTTGGGTAAAGCGGCCTGCGGCTCATCGAGACAAATTCCCGAAACAGTATTGTTGGGACTTGTGTCAAATATCCTTGGAGTGAATTTTGTTAACAAAGAGGTAGTTGAGAGCTGTATCAGCCGCATCGTAGCGGAGCCGAATAACGTATTGCAGTTTTGCTTCACGGATGGAAGTACAGAGTGCGTAAGCTGGGAACCTCCGTCCAGACGCGACAGTTGGACGGAAGAAATGAAAGAAACCGCCCGGCGGAGGACTATAGAACAAAGGAGGAACTAGCGATGCCAAAAGCGGTAACGGTCATACCGGCAACGATAAATCCGAGGACACGGATGCCTGAGACATCCGTAAGTAAAAGGCGGGTGGCGGCTTATGCCCGCGTATCTACTGACAGCGATGAACAGTTCACCAGCTACGAGGCTCAGATAGACTATTATACACAATACATAAAGCGCAATCCCGAATGGGAATTTATAAAGGTCTATACTGACGAGGGAATATCCGGTCTCAATACCCGGCACAGAGACGGGTTCAACGAAATGGTGCGGGACGCGATAAATGGAAGATTTGACCTGCTTGTCACAAAATCCATCAGCCGTTTTGCAAGGAACACGGTTGACAGCTTGGTGACTGTTCGCAAGCTCAAGGAAAAAGGCGTCGAGGTATTCTTTGAGAAGGAGAATATTTATACCTTTGACAGCAAGGGCGAGCTGCTGATCACCATAATGTCATCGCTGGCGCAGGAAGAGAGCCGGTCTATTTCGGAAAACGTGACATGGGGTCAGCGGAAGCGGTTCGCCGATGGCAAGGTCAGTATGGCGTATAAGACGTTTCTTGGTTATAGGAAAGGCCCGGATGGACTCCCGGAGATAGTGCCGGAGGAAGCGGAAATCGTCAGAAGAATTTATTCGTTGTTTATGTCAGGTAAAACGCCCGGCGCTATTGCAAAGCAGCTTACAGGCGAGGGCATTGTCACTCCCGGAGGAAAAATGAAATGGCAAGGCAGCACGGTTGAAAGAATACTCACTAACGAAAAATACAAAGGCGATGCCCTTCTACAAAAACGTTTCACGGTTGATTTCCTCACCAAAAAGACTAAGAAAAATGAAGGTGAGATCCCTCAATATTATGTGGAAAACAGTCATCCGGCCATAATTGACCCGGAAGAATGGGAGTTGACACAAACAGAGTTTGCTCAAAGAAAGAAACTGGGCCATCGATATAGTGGAAACGACATATTCTCCACCCGCATAATTTGCGGCAGCTGCGGCGGTTTCTACGGCTCAAAGGTGTGGCATTCCACAGATAAGTACCGAAGGGTAATATGGCGGTGCAATGATAAGTTTAAAGGGGAAAAGTGCGGCTCTCCCACGTTGGACGAAAATATTGTTATGGAAAAATTCATTGCCGCTGTGAACACACTCATCACTGATAAAGCCGCGCTTATTGAAGATTGCAGGCTGGCAAAGCAGATGATTTCAGACTGCTCGGCACTTGATATAGAGCTTGAAAATGCAATGCAGGAGCTTGATGTTGTGACCGAACTTACGAGGCGGCACATAGACGACAATTCAAGGGTGGCGAAAAATCAGGACGAGTATCAGCGCAAATACCTTGATCTCGTTGATCGATACGAGGCGGCAAAATCAAAATTAGAGCGCCTTCAGCAAGAAAAGACTGAACGAACGGCAAAGTCCAAGGCAATAGGAGCGTTTATTAACGAACTTCAAAAAAGGAACGAGCCGATTATAGATTTTGATGAACAATTGTGGCTGACCAGTATTGAAAATGTCGTGGCAAAGCCGGATGGGAAGTTAGAGTTCCATTTTAAGAACGGCGCGGTAGTAGAAGAATAAAGACGAGCCTGTGAAATTTTCGCAGGCTCATTTTTTATTTGGCTTTTCATGTGGCTGTAGATATGGTCGGACGTCCGGGAACGGACCAATTTGCGAAAAATGAATACCCCTGTTAAAAGTGAAACCCCTTTTTGAAAAAGTGAATACCCCTATTAGAAAAGTGAAACCCCCTGTTGAAAAAATTGAAACCCCCTGCTCAAAAAATGAATACCCCTTTGAGCAGGGGTATTCATTGTATCATAATTACCGCTCTTTGCCACCCAAAAACCTCGTAGGCAAGCGGCTTGCGGGGTTTTTGTTTTGTCAGTAAATGTCATCAAAAATGGCTGCATCTAAAACTCATCTAAAACTTTTCCGGCGCTACCCTAAGAGTCCTCCCAGACTTTGCGCCATATTGCGCTTGTGAGACATATCCAAATGACCGTAAATATTCATGGTCGTACCGATATCTGCGTGGCCAAGCCAATCGGATATATCTTTCATGGGCCAACCCTTATCTATGAGAATGGATGCACATGAGTGTCGAAGATCGTGCCAGCGGATATGTGGAAATTCCGGATGGTGTTTTAGGATTTTCTCCAGCTCGTGAGTTGGATATGACGGGTAGTACGGCTCTCCGTTTTCCTTTACAAAAACGTAACCCGTTTCAACATAGCATTTTCCAAATGCCTTCTTGAATTCCTCTTTCCTTTTCCAAAGATTAATGAGCAACGGCCGTATATCGTCTAAAAGAGGATAGGTCCTGTTACTCAATGTCATTAAGTTAAGATGACAGAAAAGAATACCTCGTATCAAAAAAGGGTACGGGGTATTTTTTTTTGAAAAA
>CANRJP010000049.1 GCA_947630975.1 uncultured Clostridia bacterium | reverse complement strand
CTTGACTGCATAAAAATAGCGTAGCAGTCAGCAAAACTTCTACGCTATGAAAAGTCTAACTTTTTGGGGTCACATCAAAATAACACCGCCTTATGGCGGCTACACCTCATCAGTCGGCTCACGCCGACAGCTTCCCTTCAAGGGGAAGCCTTGGCATAACCTGTCATATTTACCGTAAACCAACGCGGCGGTGCGCCGGGAGACACGTCTCCTCGTCGCGCCCTACCGGATATTTGTCATGTATACTTATGTGTTGCTTTGCCTTAACAATGATAAATAGGTATGGTTCCCAATTACCCAATGGCGTTTAGTTTTTTTACACACTCGTGCCGGACTGCCCAGTCCGGTTTTTGATATTAATTAAAGATTAGTATCATAAAAAAAGATTGACTAATGTCAAGAAATCTGGTAAAATGTATATGATTGGGATTTGGCGGCGGGGCCAAAGCGCTCCGCCGATCCCTCATTAGTATTAAAGGATCTGATGCCATGAAATGTCCGAGATGCGGCGGAGATGCCGACGAAACGAAAAATTACTGCCAAAATTGCGGGGCGGTGCTGCGCCAGCGGGACAATTCCGCCGACGACACCCTGCGCCTGCCCGATCTGAGCGGCGTACCCCTGAACACCCCCATGCGGAACGGTGACGGCGACCGGCGGCGCCGGGAGTCCGGCGGAGAAAGGCGCGGAGGCTCCGGCGCCCTGCGGGCGACGCTTATAGTCTGCGTTTTGGCAATAGCCGCCGCCGCGGCGGTTTGTCTGGCTATGGTTGTTACCAGACGGGGCGAAGGCTCACGGCCCGAGGAAGAACCTCAACAGACTCAGGACGGCGGAGACTACTCCGACGAATACTACGGCAGCGATTACGACGATTACACCGCGCCCGAGCAGCCGGAGAGCGATGAAAGCGGCGAGGATACCGACGGCGACGCCGGGGACGGCGGCGAGAATGCCGATGAAAATACGGAGACCGGCGAAAATGCCGACGGCGTGACCGGCGATGAAACCGGCGGAGGAGAAGATAACCCCGGCGGCGATACCGCCGAGCCGGACGGCGGCGGGGAGGAAGGTCTGCCCGAGGTGGTGGAGCCCGACCCCGAGCCCGCCGAGGTTCCCACCATAGTTATAGAGCCGGAGGAATTCGGCAGCACCGAGGAATAGGAGGCCGCCATGAGTTACGCTGACAGAATTTTTATGGATAACTGCCGTGACATACTGGAGCACGGCTTCAGCGACGAAAATTTGCCCGTCCGCCCCCGATGGGAGGACGGCAGCCCCGCCCACACAATAAAGAAATTCGGCATAGTCAACCGCTACGACCTGAGTCGGGAGTTCCCCATCATGACCCTGCGGCGGACGGCCCTTAAGACCTGCGTCAAGGAGCTTTTGTGGATATGGCAGCAAAAGAGCAGCAATATCCGCGACCTTGACAGCCACATCTGGGATCAGTGGGCCGACGAAAACGGCAGCATAGGCAAGGCCTACGGCTACCAGCTCGGGGTGAAGCACCGCTACCCCGAGGGGGACTTCGACCAGGTGGATCGGGTGCTCTACGATTTGAAGCACAACCCTCAGAGCCGCCGGATAATGACCAATATCTACAATCACCACGATTTGAGCGAGATGGCTCTCTACCCCTGCGCCTACAGCGTCACCTTCAACGTCAGCGGCGATACCCTCAACGCCATTCTCAACCAGCGCTCACAGGATATGCTCACCGCCAACAACTGGAACGTCTGTCAGTACGCGGTGCTGGTGCATATGATGGCCCAGGTCAGCGGCCTAAAGGCCGGGGAGCTGGTACACGTGATAGCCGACGCCCACATCTACGACCGGCACATTCCCTACGTGCGCCGGATGATGGAGCTGGAGCCATACAACGCGCCGGAGTTTACCCTCCGGCCCGAGACGGACTTTTACGCCTACACCAAGGACAGCGTGGAGCTGAAGGACTACCGTTACCACCAGTTCGACGCCAAAATACCCGTTGCGGAATAGGGGAGTTTTACATGAAAGCGATAGCGGCGGTTGACAAAAGCTGGGGAATAGGGCGCGGGGGCGGACTGCTCTTTCACATACCGGCGGATATGAGGTTTTTCCGGGAGACAACTAAGGGGGCGGCGGTGATAATGGGCCGCAAAACGCTGGAGTCCTTCCCCGGCGGGAAGCCCCTCCCCGGGCGGCTGAACATTGTGCTGACCCGCGACCCGAACTGCGCCCCGGAGGGAGTGACCGTCGTTCACGGCCCCGCCGAGGCCGAAAAGGCCGCCTTGGACAGCGGACGGCCCGTGTTCGTCATAGGCGGCGGCGAGGTCTACGCCCTCATGCTGGACAGGTGCGCCGAGTGCCTGATAACAAAAGTGGACGCCAACGCCGGAGCCGACGCCTTTTTCCCCGACCTTGACAAGGCTCCCGGCTGGTATTTGGCCGAGGAGGGCGATGAACTGGAGGACAACGGATACAGTTTCCGCTTTACAACTTACAGAAGGAAGTAACGCTATGTCAAAAATCACCTGGAAGGGCGGCACTCTGCTGGCTCCGGTGCCCCCGGTTTTGGTGTCCTGCGCCCACGAGGGTCGGGACAATCTTGTAACCGTGGCATGGACCGGCACCGTCAATTCCGAGCCGCCAAAGACCTATATCTCCCTGCGGCCGGAGCGGTTTTCATACAATATAATAAAGGAGAGCGGGGAGTTCGTCATAAATCTGCCCTCCTCTCACATAATACGCTCCATTGACTTCTGCGGCTGCCGCAGCGGGCGGGAGCTGGACAAATTCGCCGCCTGCGGCCTCACCCGTAAGCCCGCCTCGAAGGTGGGCTGTCCCCTTGTGGCCGAAAGCCCCGTCAGTCTTGAGTGCAGGGTCACGGACGTTGTCGAGCTGGGCAGCCACCATATGTTCCTGGCGGACATAGTCGCCGTGGACGTGGACGAACGGTATATTGACGAAAACGGCCGTCTGCGCATGGAGAAGTGCTCTTTGGCGGCCTATGTCCACGGGCAGTATTTCGCCCTGGGCAAGAAGATAGGTTCCTTCGGATATTCCGTGAAGAAACGTAAAAAATGAGAAAAATGAGATAAGAAAGGAAATTGTACATCATGTGGGCTTATGAAAGCGTGTTTTATCAGATATATCCCCTGGGCTTCTGCGGAGCGCCCCGGGAAAACGACGGCGTTACGGTAAACCGCATCGCCAAGGTCAGCGGCTGGCTTGACCACATAAAGGCCGCCGGGGCCAACGCCGTATATATGTCGCCTGTGTTCGAGAGCGACAGCCACGGCTACGACACCCGCGACTATTCTAAAATCGACTGCCGTCTGGGGTCTAACGCCGACTTTGCGGATATGTGCAAAAAGCTCCACGATAAGGGCCTCAAAATCGTGCTGGACGGGGTGTTCAACCACGTGGGCCGGGGCTTCTGGGCCTTTAAGGACGTACAGGAAAAAAAGTGGGACAGCCCCTACAAGGACTGGTTCAATATCAGCTTCGGCGGCAACAGCCCCTACAACGACGGCTTCTGGTACGAGGGCTGGGAGGGCCACTACGAGCTTGTTAAGCTCAACCTCCGCAACCCCGCCGTGGTGGAGCACATTTTCAGCTGTATCCGGGGCTGGGTGGAGGAGTTCGACATCGACGGCCTTCGGCTGGACGTGGCCTATCTGCTGGATCAGGACTTCATACGTCGGCTCCGCTCCTTCTGCGACGGGCTCAAGCCCGAGTTCTTCCTCGTGGGCGAGATGATACACGGGGACTACAACCGGGTGGTGGGCGACGGCCTGCTCCACAGCTGCACCAACTACGAGTGCTATAAGGGCCTGTACAGCAGCTTTAATTCCATGAATATGTTCGAGATAATCCACTCCCTTAAAAACCAGTTCGGCCCGGAAAACTGGTGCCGCTACCGTGGCAAGAACCTGCTGTGCTTCGTGGACAATCACGACGTGACCCGTGTGGCCTCCATACTCAACAACCCCAACCATCTGCCCCTTATCTACGGCCTGCTCTTCGCCATGCCCGGCATACCCTGCGTCTATTACGGCAGCGAGTGGGGCGCCGAGGCCAAAAAGACTCCCGGCAGCGACGACAACCTCCGCCCCTGCTTTGACGCGCCGGTGTTTAACGGCCTCACCCGACAGATAGCCGCCTTTGCCAAGGCCCATCGGGAAAATCCCGAGCTGACCCGGGGCGACTTCAAGGATATAGTCCTCACCAACCGCCAGTGCATCTTCCGCCGTCAGGCGGACGGACAGCGGATGTTCGTGGCGATCAACGCCGACGACAAGCCCTATGTGGCCCACTTCGACGCCCAGGCCGGCCGGGCTATGAACGTCCTCACCGGCCAATGGCACGACTTCGGCGGCGGCAGCGAGCTTAAGCCCTACAGCGTGGAGTATTGGAAGATCGTGGACTGAGGTTTTTGGGAAATTAGGAATGAGGAATTAGGAATGAGGAATACCGGCGGGGCAGCTACGGCGTTGGCGTGTATGTACCGTAAATGTGACCTTGTTTGGCGTGGCTGTACCGGTAATGTTGCCTATACTCCGTAGGGGCGCCCATTGTGTATATATTGATGTGGTTTACAAATTGTTCATGCAATTAGTTTACACTAATTCGTGGACATAGTTTACAAAAGCGCTAAAGTGGGTCTAACGAAAAATGTTTTATGCCGCGAAAGGGTATTGACATGAGTGCCGCATATGGTAGGCTTTTATGCCATAGGGAGCCCACTCCCGGATTATCCCTATCAAGCCATATGCGGCTCGAGGCTCATGTCAATACCATCGTGGAATAAATCGGGTACCCCTACATAGTTAGTGTAAACTATGTCCCTACACTACACACATCGGGCGTCCGCCATCAAACGTTTACAGCGGCAACGATGAACGAAATTATAAATCAAATTTTCATTTACAAATATATAGTAATAATGATAAAAAATAAGCCTTCCCCTTGAGGAGAAGGTGGCACGAAGTGCCGGATGAGGTGTAGGACGCAAAGCGTCCGTTATACGTTTACGGTTAAGGCAATACCGCACAGAGATTGTACCCATCTTGCGCCGTAGATTTTTTGACGGAATTACGAAAACGACGCGGGAATACTGTCGTATTTCAAGGAGTTTTCGTAAGAAACGTCGGAAAAGATACAAGCAAGATGGGTACAAAGCTCTAAAGCGGTCTTTGTGCGGTATTGCCTTAATACTAACGCCGCCTTACGGCGGCTACACCTCATCAGTCGGCTTCGCCGACAGCTTCCCCTCGGGGGGGAAGCCTTTATTTTTGTCATATTTACCTCGCTTATAAAAAAATTTTTTATAAACACGGAACTTTTTTCCTTCCAATTCCGTCTATTACTGTAAAGGCGCACGAGTGCCGAAAATAGAAAGGAAATGAAAATAATGAAAAAACTGTTTACTGTCATGTTGTTTACGCTTCTGTTTGGCTGCTGTCAAACCGGCTTTGCCAGCGAGGTTTCCGTTGAGCTGAGCCCGATAGAGCTCCAAGTAAACTATTATAATTTAACGTCCGCGATGGAGTGGCCGCCGATCATTTACAATAACATTGTTTATTTGCCGTTGGATCAGTCGGTGCTTAATATTTTATCCTTTGAGCGTGATGCTGACGACAGCGGAGCCCTCTACATCTACAAAAGGGAAAACCCGCTTGAATATGCGAGATGTTCGTATTTATGGACAAGGGAGATTCCGGAAAAAGTCAGTTATACGATGGGCTCGGGGCCGCAGCCTAACCCCGACTACATTCCGCCCGAGGAGCTGCCCGACCTTTCCTCCGACAAAGCCTATGTATACGAGAGCCCGGTTTACATAAACGGCATTTTGTCGGAAAGCGAGGAATACCCGTTTCTCGTATATGCCGAGATGCTTTATATGCCTTTGGATTGGACGCGTATCGAGCAGCTTGGCGTAAAATTCAGCTATGACCCGGAAAGCGGCATTAAAGTGCGCTGCGACAGCAGATTCTATTCTCTTGTAAAAGATCCCGGCAAAGTTTCAACTGAAGAGATTGTGTTAGGTGATATACAAATTACTACTTTCATCCTCGATGCATATCGGTGGGTCCAACCTATAATGGAGCCGTATGCAAACTGCCTTTTTATACAAAAAGGAGAGGCCGAAAGTGAAAAACCGGCTATTGACGACGGCGACAGATGGTACTTTGGCTATAAAAAGGCCGTGGATGCAGCCGATGAAATAAGCGAGCCCTACGTTGAGGAAAATCTTCCTGGGCGATACATCAAGTGCCGCGAGTACATATATTCCCCCGAGATAGAAATTGATAATGGGTACCTCTATATCAACGCCTGTAGAAACGGCTGGCAAAATTGCAGATGTAAAGTCAATTTGGACACCCTTGAGCTTGAGTATTGGCCAAAATAAGACGGTTGAGCGGGGCGGGCCGATAACCAAATTTGATTTAAGGCAATACCGCACAGAGATTGTGCCCGTATTGCGCCGCAGATTTTTTGACGGAATTACGAAAACGACGAAGGAATACTGTCGTATTTCAAGGAGTTTTCGTAATAAACGTCGGAAAAGATGCAAGCAAGACGGGTACAAAGCTCCTTAGCGGTCTTTGTGCGGTATTGCCTTATAAATTCGTTCGCCGTTGCCGCCGTAAACGTTTGATGGCGGACGACCGATGGTCGCCCCTACGAAATCGAGGTTACTTTATCGTTGTATAAACGACAAATAAAAACTGTTTTGCCAATATTCCTCATTCCTAACTCCTCATTAAAATCACCCCCCAAAAAATTAATTCGCAAAAAATCTTGACAAATCCAAAATTTAGGTGTATAATACACGAGTATCCTTGCTTCAGGCTTGACCTGAGGCCAAAAGACCAGAAGGAGGTGTAAAAAATGGCTGAAATTATCAATAAGTATGAAACCATTTTTGTTCTTGACGCCGCTCTCGACGAGGAGAAAATAACCGCGCTTTCTGACAGATTTCAGAAGCTCATTGCCGACAACGGCACGGTTGAGAGTGTGGATGTATGGGGCAAGAGAAGGCTTGCCTACCCCATTGACTACAAGACAGAGGGTTACTACGTACTCGTAAACTTCAGCTCCAATCCGGAATTTCCCAAGGAGCTCGAGCGTGTTTACGGCATCACAGACGGCGTTCTTCGGACGCTGACCGTCCGCAAGGACGAAAAACAGGCGTAAGGGGGAGTAAATATGCTTAACACCGTTAATCTGATCGGCAGATTTACCCGCGACCCCGAGCTTCGCACCACCCCCAGCGGGGTGAGCACCTGCTCCTTCACCATAGCCGTTGACCGCAACTTCGTCCGTCAGGGCGAGGAGCGCAAGGCGGACTTCATCGGCTGTGTGGCGTGGAGACAGACGGCGGAGCTTATATCCAGATACTTCAAAAAGGGGAACCTTATCGCTTTGGAAGGCAGCATCCAGACCCGGACATGGGATGACAATGAGGGCAAGAGGCACTATGCCACCGACGTCGTGGTGGATCGCATCCACTTCATCGAGAGCCGCAGCGCCCGCGAGGCCCGCGGCGGCGACTACGACGGCGGCTACAGTTCTTACAACCAGTCCCAGCCCCAGCAGCCCTACGGCCAGCAGGGCGGCTACGGTCAGCAGGGCGGCGGTTACGGCGGCGGCTACAGTCAGACGCCTCCGGCGCAGAGTCCGTCCTATGACAGCGGCAGCTTCGGCGGACTGGGCGAACCCATTTCACCCATCGGAACCGAGGACGACCTGCCGTTCTGATGAGATTCCCGAGCCTATTTTAAAAGAAGGGAGTTTTAGCCATGATGGAGAGAGAAAAGACCGAACGGCCTTACAGAAGCCGCAAATCCAAGAAAAAGGTTTGCCAGTTCTGTGTTGATAAAATTCAGGAGATCGACTATAAGGACGTGGCCAAGCTTCGCCGCTATGTTTCCGAGCGGGCCAAGATCCTCCCCAGGAGAATCACCGGCACCTGCGCCAAGCATCAGCGCCAGCTCACCGTGGCCATAAAGAGAGCGAGACACATCGCCCTCCTGCCGTTCTCTGCGGAGTAATAATCCATGCCTCCTCGGAATATATAGTTCCGGGGAGGTGTTTTCGTATGTTCAGGGGCTTTGTTCTGGCGGCGGTATTTGCCCTGATTTTCCCCGGCAAATTCGGGGACTGGAGCTTTGTGCTGCGTAACATGGGCTTCGAGCCCGCCGAGGGCGAGCTTGAGCGGGCCCTGGTGGCAATACCGGAGGAGTGGGACGGAGTTTATGAGACGTATAACGCCCTCCAGCGGGAGGGCGGCTTCGACCTGCGGCCCTACAAGGGAAAAATCTGCACCCGCCACACCTATCTTTTGCCGGAGCAGGGCGGCCGGGGCAACGTGCTGGTGTATAACGGCGCCGTCATCGGCGGCGACGTCTGTTCCGTGGCGCTGGACGGCTTTATGCTTCCGCTGGAGCGGGACAGGGTGTGGAGGTTTGGGAATTAGAAATTAGGAATGAGGAATGAGGAATACTGACGGGGCAGCTGCGGCGTTTGCGTGACTGTACCGGTAACGTTAAAATGACAAAACAACTGGTAGGGTGCGACGACCCCTGCGCGCCGAAAACCGTAAACGTAACCTTTACACCGTAGGGGCGGCCATTGGCCGTCCGCCATCAAACGTTTACGGCGGCGACAATAAACGAAATTATATATCAAATTTCACCGCCTCATTTACGGTTCACATGACAAATATATTTTATGCCCGCTTTATTCCTCATTCCTCATTCCTCATTCCTAACTCCTAATTAAAAAAGGGTTGATATAATGCGATTTGACAAATACGTGTCCGACGCCCTCGGCTTAACCCGCAGCGAGGCCCGTGAGCTGATAAAGCGCGGCGGCTTCACCGCCGACGGACGGCTCCTGACCGCGCCCGCCGCCCACGTGGACGGCGAGGAGATACGCTATAACGGCGAGGTCATATCACCCGTCGGCATGGTTTACATAATGATGAACAAGCCCGCCGGAGTCCTGAGCGCCACCGAGGACAAAAATCAAAAGACCGTGCTGGATCTGCTGCCCGAGCGGTACGGCAGATACGGCCTTTTCCCCGTGGGACGGCTGGACAAGGACACCGAGGGCTTTCTTCTGCTTACCAACGACGGAGCCCTGGCCCACAGGGTTCTTTCGCCGAAAAATAAGGTCGGAAAAACATACATAGCCCGTTTGAGCCGGGAGCTTGTGCCGGAAAAAATATATATTTTAGAAAAAGGCGTGGACATAGGCGGCTACGTCACCCGCCCCTGCAAGGTGGAAATGACGGATCCCAAAACCGCCAAAATCACCGTTATTGAGGGCAAATTCCATCAGGTGAAAAAGATGTTTCTGGCGGTGGACAACCATGTTGAAGCCCTTAAGCGCGTATCCTTCGCCGGACTGGAGCTGGACGGGGCCCTCGCCCCCGGCGAATATAGAGAACTTTGCACAAAAGAGCGGGAAAAGATTTTACACACTATGCAATAGTCACAAATAAATTTGCTTATATTTGTACAATAAGCGAATTTGCAATTATTAAAATTTATGTTATTATAATAGTAACATAATTTTAGAATGTTATGTATTTATTGTTAATTAGGAGGGTTTAACCAATGGCAAGTTTAAGCTTACAGCACATTTACAAAAGGTATCCCGGCGGCGTGACCGCGGTAACGGACTTCAACCTTGAGATAAAGGACAAGGAGTTCATCATCTTTGTAGGGCCTTCCGGCTGCGGAAAGTCCACGACTCTCCGTATGATCGCCGGTCTTGAGGAGATTTCCGAGGGTTCTCTTTACATAGGCGACCGTCTTGTAAACGACGTTGCCCCCAAGGACAGGGACATCGCGATGGTTTTCCAGAACTACGCTCTGTACCCCCATATGTCCGTTTTCGAGAACATGGCTTTCGGTCTTAAGCTCCGCAAGACGCCCAAAGATGAGATAAAGAAGAGAGTACACGAAGCCGCCCGTATTCTTGACATTGAGCACCTTCTTGAAAGAAAGCCCAAGGCTCTTTCCGGCGGTCAGCGTCAGCGTGTGGCTCTTGGCCGTGCCATCGTTCGCGAGCCCAAGGTATTCCTTATGGACGAACCTCTGTCCAACCTGGACGCCAAGCTCCGTGTTCAGATGAGAACCGAGATTACCAAGCTTCATCAGCGTCTCCAGACCACTTTCATCTACGTAACCCATGACCAGACCGAGGCTTTGACGATGGGTACACGTATCGTTGTTATGAAGGACGGTATCGTTCAGCAGGTGGACGCCCCTCAGGTACTTTACAACTATCCCTGCAACGTATTCGTCGCCGGTTTCATCGGTTCGCCCCAGATGAACTTCTGCACCGCCAAGCTGGCTAAGAACGGCAATGACACCTATGTTGAGTTCGGCGAGGGCAAGAAGGTTAAGCTCACCGCCAAGAAGGCCGACGCCTGCAAGGACTATATCGGCAAGGAAGTTGTCATGGGCATCCGTCCCGAGGATATGTACGACGACGAGCTGTCCCTGAGCCAGTTCAAGGACACCGCTTTCACCGCTTCCGTTGAAGTTACCGAGCACATGGGCGCCGAGACTTATCTGTATCTCAGCGTTGACAGCACTCCCTTCACCGCCCGCGTTAAGCCCACCAGCACCGCGGAGAGAGGTATGGAGATTAAGGTTTGCCTTGACCCCGAGAAGATACACATCTTCGACAAGGCTACCGAGCGTGTCATAACTAACTAATTGAATAAAGGTAAAATCAAGGGGCCGCAAATGCGGCCCCTTTTGAGTGTGTCAAATGCACCGTCTTACGGCGACAACGACAAAGAAATTTTGTGTACATTTATTCGTTTGTCATTTTTACTTTATACTGCTCCCAATTAAAACGCTTAATGAAGTCTTCCCCTTTGAGGGGATAGACGTAGTCTGACGGTGAACCGTATTAAGTTAGCAATGAAAAGGACAAAGCCTTCTCCTTGAGGAGAAGGTGGCACGAAGTGCCGGATGAGGTGTAGCCGCCGCAGGCGGCGTTAGTTTTACCGAGTGTGTTTTACAACGGACGCTTCGCGTCCTACACCTCATCAGTCGGCTTCGCCGACAGCTTCCCCTCGAGGGGAAGCCTTTTTAATCTGTCATTGTTACCGTAATAAATTCGCATATTTATGTTTTTAATTTGGGATTAGTATTAAACATTCTATGGCGCGGAATTCGGGCAAAGAAATCGACTTTATCGACAGTCTGAAGGGGCCGCAAATGCGGCCCCTTTTGAGTGCTAAATATTACTTCTTTGCCACGCCTTCCCAGTCCTTGGCGAAGCGCTCCATGCCGATGTCGGTCAGGGGGTGCTGGGCCATCTGTACTATGACCTTGTATGGGATTGTGGCGATGTGCGCGCCCAGACGGGCGGCCTGTACCACGTGAATGGGATGGCGTACGGAGGCGGCGATTATCTCGGTCTTGATGCCGTGGGTGTCGAAAATGTCCACGATCTCCTCGATGAGGTTCATGCCGTCCATGCCGATGTCGTCCAGCCTGCCCAAAAACGGCGAAACATAGGTGGCGCCGGCACGGGCGGCCAGCAGGGCCTGGGTGGAGCTGAAGATGAGGGTGACGTTGGTCTTGATGCCCTTGGCGGTGAGCTGTTTGCAGGCCTTGAGACCCTCGAGGGTCATGGGCAGCTTGATAACAATGTTTTTGTGTATGGCGGCCAGATCCACGGCCTGGGCCACCATTTCCTCGGCGGTGGCGGCGTCGGGGCTGACCTCGGCGCTGATGGGGCCGTCAACGATGGAGGCTATCTCCTGAATTACCTCCTTGAAATCACGGCCTGACTTGGCGATGAGGGAGGGATTGGTGGTAACTCCGCAGATGACGCCGAGGTCGTTTGCCTTGCGTATGTCCTCAACAATGGCGGTGTCGATAAAGAGTTTCATTTTTGTTTCGTCCTTTCTTTTGATTTTTAATATATCAGAAAAATATATTAATGAGCGTTAAAAGAGCTATTGCCGGCGTTCCGAGCAGCCCCGTCAGAGCCGCCGTAAAGAGGTTAAGGCTTATGCCGCCCAGCCCCGTCAGGCCCAGCACGCAGTTCGAGGCCAAAATCAGAGCCGCGCCGCGGATAAACCAGCACAGCACCCGGACGGACTGGTCGGTGAACCGGGTCAGCAGCACAAACACGGCCACCGACGCCGCCAGCAGTATTATGTCCGACGCCATGCGCCCGCCCCCTTTCCTTAAGTATATATGACGGCGGGGGGAGGTTTTATGAATGGGAACCGGCGGCCGCGGAAGTTATTTCCCGGCCATTTTGGGGTTGGGCTTCCCGCAAGATGGGCAGCGGGGAAAGTCCGCGTCGTAGGCCTTTCCGCAGGCGGGACAGGCGGTCTTGGCAATGACGGGCTCCTTTTCGGTGGGCGTGAAGAATTCCAGCTTGCCGCACTTTGGGCAGGCGTAGATCTCCACCTTTAGCTCGTTTTTCCCGGGTTCGCCGTTGACGCCCGTAAATATGCCGGCCTCCGCCAGCTTTACATTTTCGGAACCGGCGAAGGAAAGCGGCTCCCGGCACCTTGGACAGTGGATTGTTTTCATGGTAATCTCCCTTTTCGTTTAAAATATCGTCTATATTTACCGGCAAAGCATTTCCTTCAGCTTTTCGTCCGGATAAAAACCGTATTTTCGGCCCTCGAAGGTCAGGCTGCCGCCCTCGAAATCGAAAGCGGCCCCCGCCGTGTCAATGACGGCGGTCTCCCTCGACCAGAAGCCGTATTTTGTGAGGAATACAAGCGTTCCGTCGTCGGTGAGGACGTAGTCGGTTTCAAAAACTCCCCGCTTCATCAGCCGGTTTAGCCCCAACGCCGCCGCCGCGACGGCGGCGAGCTTTATAAACGCCCCGTAGGGCAGTACTCCGCCTAAAATGAAGATTAAAGCGCATAAAACCAGCAGCAGGGGCAGGGCGAACCACGGTGCCGACGGCTGTTCGGCCTTGCAGCGGTACGCCTCGGTCTTTTCCCGCAGAACCTCAATCACGGGCCGCACCCGTTTCTCTCGCGGCCCGCTTCACGGCCTCTGCCACGGCGGCGGACACCCGTGCGTCCAGGGCGGCGGGGAGGATATAGTCGGGGTTAAGCTCGTCCGGCGACACCAAATCGGCGATGGCGTGAGCGGCGGCTATCTTCATCTCATCGTTTATCTCCGTGGCCCGGGCGTCCAGCGCCCCCCGGAACACTCCCGGGAAGGCCAGCACGTTGTTTATCTGATTGGGGAAGTCGCTGCGGCCCGTGCCCACCACCAGCGCCCCGGCCTCCTTGGCCGTGTCGGGCATGACCTCGGGCACGGGGTTTGCCATGGCGAAGATGATGGGATTTTCGTTCATGGTTTTTATCATTTCCGGCTTGAGCAGATTGGCGGCGCTGACCCCGATAAAAAGGTCGGCTCCCTTTACCGCGTCGGCCAACGTGCCCCGCAGGTTGTCCGGATTGGTGTCCTCCGCCAGCGCGGTCAGGGCCGCGTCCATGCCGGGACGGCCCCGGTAAACTATGCCGTCGATGTCGGTCATTATCACGTTTTTAAGGCCGTTCTTCATGAGCAGCCGACAGATGGCTGTACCCGCCGCGCCCGCGCCGCTGAACACCGCCTTTATTTCGCCCAGCTTTTTACCCGCCAGCTTGAGGGCGTTGGTGACGGCGGCCAGCACGATTATGGCCGTGCCGTGCTGGTCATCGTGGAACACCGGAATGTTCAGCTCCTCCTTGAGCCGCCGCTCTATCTCAAAGCAGCGGGGGGCGGCGATGTCCTCAAGGTTGATGCCGCCGAAAACCGGCTCCAAAAGCTTCACCGTGCGGACGATCTCGTCCACGTCCTTTGTGCCCAGACATATGGGAAAGGCGTCCACTCCGCCGAACTCCTTGAATAGCACGCTCTTGCCCTCCATAACGGGGATCGCGGCCTCGGGGCCTATGTCGCCCAGCCCCAGCACGGCGGTGCCGTCGCTGACCACGGCCACAAGGTTGCCCTTGCGGGTGTAGTCGTAGACCGAGGCGGGATTTTTGTGTATCTCGACACAGGGAGCCGCAACTCCGGGCGTGTAGGCGGTGGACAGATCGTCCCGGGTCTCGAGGGGCACGGTGCTTACCACCTGTATCTTGCCCCGGTGCTTTTTGTGGAGCTCGAGGGCCATTTCGCTGTAGTTCATGCTTTTGTTCCTTTCTGCATTTCGTATATTTCCTGAAGGCCGTCCAAGGTCAGCATACCGTCTATCTCGTCGATGGACTTCGCCTCACGGCTTATCATGGCGGCCAGACCGCCGGTGGCGATGACCTTTGCGCCGGGGCAGCCCATTTCTTCCTTCATCAGACCGACGATATAGTCCACCTGGCCCGCGTAGCCGTGAAGGACGCCGGCCTGCATACTTTCCACAGTGCTGCGGCCTATTATGCGGTCGGTGGGCGCCAGCTCGATGCGGGGCAGCTTTGCCGTCCGCTCGAACAGGGCCTCCACGCTTATCTTTATGCCGGGGCAGATGGCGCCGCCCAGATACTGGCTTTTTTCGTTTATGGCGCAGAAGGTGGTGGCCGTGCCGAAGTCCACAACTATGGCCGGTACGGTGTGGCGCTTTATCACGGCCACCGCGTTTACCAGCCTGTCCGCCCCCACCTCCCGGGGGTTTTCGTACAGTATGTCCATGCCCAGATCCATGTCGTTGGTGACGACGATGGGGGTCTGGCCCAGATAGTCCTTCACCGCCCGCTCCAGCGAGTACATCACCGGCGGCACCACGGAACTGATTATCACGCCGTCGATGTCGCTCCGATCTATGCCCCTGTGGTTCAGGAGCTGGATGAACAGCAGGCCGTACTCGTCGCGGCTCTTTTCCGCCGAGGTGGCCACACGGAAGTGGAAAAGCCTCTGCTTTCCTTTATAAACGCCCATCACGATGTTTGTGTTGCCCACGTCTATTGCTACAAGCATTTTTTGCCTCCTATATTATCCAGTCCACCACGACCGAGCCGCACTTCCCGCCCTCTATTTCCAGTATCCCGAAGGTGGGCTGTCCGGACATGGGACGGGAACAGCTTCCGGGGTTGAAGATGAGTATTCCGTCCTCCACGGTGTCCTCGGGCACATGGGTGTGGCCGTAGAGGGCCGCCGAGCAGCCCCGCGCTTTGGCGCCGCTTATGAGGCCCTCGTGACCCCTGCGGACGCCTCGGGTGTGACCGTGGCAGAGGAAGAGCCTGACTCCGTCCAGCTCTATTTCCGCCTCGGCGGGACGGCCGCCGTAAAAGTCGTTGTTGCCCAAAACGGCGTACAGGGGATATTGGCCGTAATTCTTTTCCAGCCAGCGGACGTCCCGCTCTATGTCGCCCAGATGGATGATGGCGTCAAAGCCGTTTACGGCGGCTATGGCCTTTTCCATACCGCTCACGTCGCCGTGACTGTCCGAAAAAACCAGAACGCGCATCCGCCTCTCCCCCTTTCATTTTTACTATATTGTACCATAAACTTTCGCCGGTGTCAACATTTATTCCGCCGCATAATATGAAATAAAGCAAATAAAATAAAAAGAATAAAAAAAGGGGAAATCAATCATGAAGGACGTTTTGGCCATGCTTAAGGGCATGGATCAGGCGGAACTGGCCGCCGCGATAAATAAGGCGAAAGCATTTGTCAACACTCCGCAGGGCAAAGAGGTGGTCGATAAGCTGAAAAGCGGTCAGGCGGTGCAGGGTCTGTCCGTGGCCGACGGGGACGGAGAGCGCCTTATGGCCCGGCTCGCGAAGGACCCCGAGCTGATGAAAAGACTGACGGGGAAGTGAGGAATGAGGAGTTAGGAATGAGGAATGAGGAATGAGGAATGAGGAATATTGACGGAGCAGCTGCGGCGTTTTGTCGTGGCGGCGATGCGGCCTTGATTTTGTAGGAGCGCCCATCGGGCGTCCGCCATCAAACGTTTACGGCGACAACGGTGAACGAAATTGTAAATCAAATTTTCCTGTGCCGTTTTACGTCAACAACGACAAATAATATAACTGCCGCACACTATTCCTCATTCCTCACTCCTAATTCCTAATTAAAAAAACCGCCCATCGTCGCGCCGGGAGATGCATCTCCTCGTCGCGCCCTACGGATATACCGTGTCATGGCTAATATATTGCCTTACCCGTACTCCGTAGGGGCGCCCATCGTGTATATATTGACATGGTTTACAAATTGTTCATGCAATTAGTTTACACTAATTCGTGGACATAGTTTACAAAAGCGCTAAAGTGGGTCTAACGAAAAATGTTTTATGCCGCGAAAGGGTATTGACATGAGTGCCGCATATGGTAGGCTTTTATGCCATAGGGAGCCCACTCCCGGATTATCCCTATCAAGCCATATGCGGCTCGAGGCTCATGTCAATACCATCGTGGAATAAATCGGGTACCCCTACATAGTTAGTGTAAACTATGTCCCTACACTACACACATCGGGCGTCCGCCATCAAACGTTTACAGCGGCAACGGTGAACGAAATTGTAAATCAAATTTTCCTGTGCCGTTTTACGGCAAAAACGACAAATAATATAACTGCCGCACACTATTCCTCATTCCTCACTCCTAATTCCTCATTAAAATAAGCCTGTTCATTAAACAAAATAAGGAAGTGTTAATATGTCCCTCGAAGAACAAATATCCTCCGTGCTGAACGACCCGGAGGCAATGAGCAAGATCTCGTCCATAGCTTCCGCGCTGGGGGCCTCGCCGTCGGACGCGCCCCGGCCGGAGCCGACCCCCGCTCCGGCTCCACAGTCCCCATTGGCCGGGCTTCGGCTCCCCGATGTGAGCGGGGATAACAGAACCCGGCTGCTCATGGCTCTCAAGCCTTTCCTCAGCAAAAAACGCGCCCCCTATGTGGACAGCGCCGTGGCCGTTCTCCGTCTGGCCCGGATGGGCGCCCTCGGCGGGGCGCTGAGCTCCCTGCTGCCCGACGGAACGGGAAAGTGAGGCGTTGTCATGAGAAGCCGAAGCATGAGACCTTTTTCGACGCCGGCGAGTGTCCCTCCGGCTCCGCCGGCCCCGCCCTCCGCGCCGGCCCCCTCTCCCCCGTCCGACGGACTGGCGTCGGCGTTAAACAAACTCCAAACTGACGATTATATCATTCTTGGAATAATTTGTTTACTATTTTTTGAAGGCTGCGACGACTATTTGCTTCTTGCGGCGTTAGGATACCTTTTTGTTATGGGTATATTGTAAAAAAAACATGGTGATTTTTTATACATTTTTACTAAATTTAAATTTACTATTTACAAATGGCAAAAAAAGTTTTATAATAGAATTGTAATTATGTCGGGGAGACCCGGCTCCAACTTCTAAGGAGGGAATTTCACTATGAAAAAGGTGCTCTGCCTTTTGGTGGTTCTGACCATGGCCTTGGGCTGCATTGGTATCAGCGCGTCCGCGGCCGATTACGGAACCGTACTTAACAACAATGTCGCCATGCTTGTCGGCAGCACGAGAGCTGTCGCCAATAATACGCTGGTGACTCTTTCCGACGCGCCCGCGGAGGCGGACGGCGAAGCACTCGTATCCGCAGGCGTTATTTCTCAGCTCCTCAACGGATCCGTGTATTCCGACGAGGCCAACGGCTATGTTGATATCGGCTTCACCATGGGCAAGGACGTGTCGCTCCGCGCCGGAAGCAAGACCTATACGCTCAATGGCCGCACCTTCGGCTTTGACGTCGCTCCCCAGGAGGTAGGCGGCGTCCTCATGATACCTCTCAAAGAAATAGTCGAGGACGTGCTTGACGAGTATTATTTCTATGACCCCACCACAAAGCTTGTGGTCATATCCTCGCGTAAGGTTCTCAAGGACTACGCCACCGACGGCGCCGTTATCACAATGATAGCCAGCGCCATCTCCAGCGGCAGCCTTCCCCCGATTTCCGTTCCCGACCGCTATGAGATCGACTGGAGCCAGTTTGAGGAGCCCGAGGACATCGGCGGCCCCAGCGTGAGCAACGATCAGGGTCAGCTCCAGTTCGTCAGCCTTACCGCTTCGGCCGAGCCCGAGCCTCAGAACAGCGCGAACAGCCTTATCGACGGCAACGTCGGCACCTTCTGGGCCATAGGCGACGCCGGCGGATTTGCCGTGGCCGATTTGGGTAAGGTAAACAATATGACGGAAATAAAGGTGGCTTTCTCCAAATATACCGAGCGTGCCGCTCAGTATGAGGTGTGGGTCTCCGAGGATAACAAGAACTACGAGCGCGTTTTTGCCGGCCAGTCCACACAGGGTCAGCAGTGGATGTCTCATCAGGTGAGCGGCGCGTACCGCTATGTGAAGATCGTTTCCAACGGCAACAGCGCCGGCAGCACATGGAACAGCATCGCCGAGCTTCAGGCCTTTAACGGCGGCAGCGACGCCATGTCCAGCGCTCCCACCGTGGTCATCACCGCGGATCCCATACCCAGAAGCAGATACTCCTATATGGCTTCCGCCGAGCCCGAACCTGAGAATGGCGCGTCTTCGGCCTTCGACGGCGACAACAATACATATTGGGCCGCTCAAGGCTCACAGAGTTTGGTACTGACCCTTGGCGAGAGCGAGTATGTCAGCTCCATCTCCCTGCATATCCGTCCCTATGACGACGGACGCAGCCTTAACTACGGCATTGAATACAGCACCGACGGCTCCGCCTACACAAGCGTGTTCAGCGGTCAGAGCCAGCCCGGCGGTGGCAGCGACGAGGCTTACGCCATTGAGTCCGAGGTAAAGAATATAAGAATAAGTGTAAACGGCTCCACTACCGGTGACTGGACTTCTATTTGTGAGGTCAACCTCTACGGCGAGGCCAAGGAGACCACCGTGGGCGGCGACACCGGCAGCGGCGGCGCCGGCGGCGGCGTGACGGTCGGCGATGAGATACCCTCTACCGCCTTCACCTATACCGCCACGGCCGAGCCCCAGCCCGAAAACCCCGCCCGCTCCGCTTTCGACGGGAACGCGGACACATATTGGGCTGTCGAGAACAGCCACAGCATAACGATAGATCTTGGCTCCGTCCAGCCGGTGGGCGCCGTTGGCGTGCAGATGCGCAGATACGCCGAAAACCCCGGCAGAACGGTCAACTATACGGTTGAATACAGCACCGACGGCACTTCCTTTACCGGCGCGTACAGCGGCGCGGCGGCAGCCGGCGGCGGCGTTATGGAGCAGCGCGAGATCGGTCTTGAGGCCCGTTATATCCGCGTTGGCGTCAACGGCTCCAACGAGGGAAGCTGGGCTTCCGTGTCCGAGATCAAGGTTTACGGCGTCGGCGCTCCGGCAGCCGGAACCGGCGCTTCGGGATATGTCAATATGGATACCGTTGACGGCCAGTTTATGCTTGTCGCGGTCGGCACCTCCGATAAGCTTTCCGTAAGCGGCGACGGCACATCTCTTACTGTGGGCTCCGCGGAGCAGAAGTGGGTGCTCGAGAGCGGCGCCGTAAAGAATGTGGAAACGGGAAAGTGCATGGATGTTTTCAACGAGTCCTATGAAGAAGGCGGCCAGATCGGCGTTTGGGATTATAACGACGGCCTCAACCAGCAGTGGACCTTTGAGAAGGACGGCGACGGCTACTATGTGAAGAACGCCATGTCCGCTCTTTATCTGAGTGTGGTCGGCGGAGCCGTTCAGCAGCGTTCCAAGGCCAATGCCACCAAGTGGATCGTGACCGACGGTTCCGTAAGCGCCGGCGGATCGACTGACGCGGTCGTTGACGTGGGTTCCATCGAGGGCGACTATATCATCACCCTTGAGGGTTCCAATGAGTCCCTTGCCGTCGATGAGAATAACGAAATTATTGCCACTCCCTATACGGGCGACCCGTCTCAGGTTTGGCACTCCGACACTTCCTTAATCGTAAATTCCGGCGACAGTCTGTGCATGGACGTTTACCAGAGTTCCCCCAGAGTAGGCTTCCTCATCTGCGCCTCGCCCAGAGGTTCCAGCTCTACTCAGAGATGGAGCTTCATAGCGGAAGGCGGCGCCTACTACATTAAGAACAACACCAACGGCCTCTATGTTTCCGTGGGTGAGGACGTTGTTCATCAGCGCACCAGAATTGACGCCAGCAAGTTTGTAATAACTCCCGTTGAGAACGCCGTGGTTTACACTCCGCCGGTCACCAGCTATGTGAACACCGGCTCGGTTGAAAACGGGTTCATGCTTGCCGTGGACGGCACCACCGATGTGCTTTCGGTAAACGACGATAACTTCAGCCTTTCCGTAGGCCCCGACAATGGCCGCGCCGACTGGGTATATGAGGACGGTTCTCTTAAGAACAGGGCTTCCGGCCTGTGCATGGATGTTTCCGACCAGTCTATGGACGACGGTCACGCCATCATCGTCTGGGAAGGCAACGACGGCACCAACCAGCAGTGGGAAATTGAGATCGGTAATAACTGCTATTACATAAAGAGCGTTATGTCCGGCCTTTATCTGTCCGTTGTAAACGGCGAGGTACAGCAGAGATCCAAGAACAGGGCCACCAAGTGGATCATCACCGACGGCACAATGGAAACCAATGTCTTTATTGAAGGCGATGTTCCCGAGGTGAACAACAGCAGCTTCACCAATCTTGACGCCGTTCCCGGTGAATTCCTTCTTGTACGCTTTAACAGCGACGATGTGCTCACCGTAGGCAGCGATAACCTCACTCTCAGTGTGGCTCCCTATGAACAGGATGCCAAGCAGCAGTGGACCATTGACGGTCTCAGCTTCAAGAATGTGGGCTGCGGCCTTTGCATCGATGTTTCCGGCCAGTCCAAGGAGGACGGCGGCACTATCTGCGTATGGGAAGGCAACGGCGGCGACAATCAGGTTTGGGCCTTTGAAAAGGACGGCGGCGGATATTATGTGAAGAGCATCCTTTCCGGCCTCTACCTTTCCGTTGTAGACGGAGCCATTCAGCAAAAGACCAAAGCTAACGCCACCAAGTGGATGATAGCTGACAAGTGACAATATAGCGATTTTAAAAGTGGGGCGGCTTCGGTCGTCCCACTTTTTTTGTGTATGCGATATAAAGGCTCCCCCAACATATAGTGTGGCCGGTATGGGGGCGAAAAAATATCAGAAAAAACAGAAAAAAAGGGCTTGACAAAAGGGAAAAACGGTGATATAATGGGCAAGCCCGAGGGGAAAGCAAACTTTACCGCAGGGGC
>CANRJP010000048.1 GCA_947630975.1 uncultured Clostridia bacterium | reverse complement strand
CGGGCGGAGGCGATGTTCCGCTTGCAGCTGTGGACGCCGTAGAGGGTGAAGCTGCCCCTCGTGGGCTCCTGCAAGCCGCAGATGAGCCTGAAAAGCGTGGTCTTGCCCGCGCCGTTCCGCCCCACAAGGCCGTAGACGGAGCCCTTCGGTACCTTCATGTTGAGACCGTTCAGGGCCTGAAAATGTTTGTATTTTTTCGTCAGCCCCTCGGTCGTTAAAATGTAGTCCATCAAATCATCTCCTTTGACCTTATTATAGCAGGCAAAGGTCAAGAAACCGGTCAAGAAAAACGTCAATTTTTCGTCAATATTTCTTCATTACTTTAACACAAAGCCTATCCCCCACACCGTTTCAATGCAGTCGGGGCCGCCCGCCTCCTGAATTTTGCGGCGAATATTGCTTATGTGCTGCTTAAGGGAACGCTCGGTGCAGTCGGGCGTGTCCGCGCTTATCATATCGAGGAGCGCCCCACGGGAGATCACCCGGCCAGGGTTGGACATGAGCAGCTTGAGTATGGCGAACTCCGTGCGGGTCAGCTTGAGCGAATTGCCGCCCACCGCCGCCGACTGGGACACGGTGTCGAGGGTCAGCTCCCCCAGGGCCAAAGGCTCCGGCAGGGCGCCGCTCTCCGCCCTGCGGAGCCGGACGGTTATTCTCGCCAGCAGCTCGCTTATCTCAAAGGGCTTTGTCATATAGTCCGCCGCCCCGCCCAGCAGAAGCCTCACCTTGTCGTCCACGCCCGCGCGGGCGCTGAGAACAATAACGGGTATGTCCTTTATCTCCTTAAGTACCTCCTCGCCGGAAAGCCCCGGCAGCATCAAGTCAAGGAGTATTATATCGGGACGGCGCTCCGACAGCAGCATAAGAGCCTCGGTGCCGGACCACGCCCTTACCACGGCGTAGCCCGCTTTTTCCAGCGCCTCCCGCAGCATATCGCTTATATGTACGTCATCGTCAATAATTGCAACGGTTTTCAACACTATTCCCCCTTTACAAAAATATTATAGACCCACACAGCCAAAATGTCAATATTTTTAAAAATACCCCTTGACAAACCGGAGCGGGACTGTTATAATAAAGATACATAGAAAATCTATGTATATAGAATATCTATATAAAGAGGTGTAAAAATGAAAATCAACAAGGAACTGATCAAGGGCAGCACATCTATCCTAATACTCTCACTGCTGGAGCGGGAGGATATGTACGGCTACCAGCTTGTGCAGAGGCTGGCGCTGCTCAGCGGCAGCGTATTCAACCTTAAGGAGGGGACCCTCTACCCAATGCTCCACGGGCTTGAAAACGAGGGGGCCGTGGAGTCCTACTGGGTGGACGGCGACAGCGGCCGACGGCGGAAGTATTACCGCATAACCGAGGGCGGCAGATCCCTGCTGGCCGAAAAGAAACAGGAGTGGCAATTATACAGCGGGGCCGTGAACCGGGTCATAGGTTTGAACATCGAATTGCTGAGAGGAGGCCTGTGCCGTGAGTAAAACCGACGAATTTCTGGACAGGGTCTGCGCCTGCATAAGGGCAAAATCCGTTCACGCCGACATCAGGACGGAGCTTTCCTCACACATCACGGAGATAACGGAAAACGGCATTGAGTCGGGGCTTTCTCCCGAGGAGGCGGAAAAACAGGCCCTTATCCGTATGGGCGACCCGGAGGAAATAGGCTTGAAGCTGGACAAAAAGCACCGGCCGAGGACGGAATGGCCCCTGCTGGCCGCAGCGGCTGTCGTCGCCATTATCGGCATAGCCGCCAGCATCGTGGCAAACGAGGGCATATATCTGGCAAAGTCGGGCTTTATCCTTATCGGCTTCGGACTTATGGTGGGGCTGATGTTCCTCAATCCAATGCGGCTCAAGCGCTTCGCCCTGCCCGTATACCTGATTTTTTCGGCCGTGGCGCTCATATTCGATTACCACTGGTGGGCCTGGAGCACGAGGGCGATGTTCGGGACGGCCTTTATGCCGGGATTTATCCAGCTTGCGCCGGTGCTGTTCATGGGGCTGATGTTCCGGCGGGAGAGGTTTACGGCTCCTCAAACGGTCGGGCTTTGCGTCCTCATGGTTCTGCCGACGGTCAACGCCTGTCTCGGCGGCATTACGGGCAGCGCCGTGCTGATAGGCATCAGCTATATACTTATTTTCGCCGTTCTGTCAGTCAAGGGAAACAGGACCGCACGAGTTCTTCTGCCTACCGCTGTCTGCCTGCTCGGCTTGCAGCTTTTGTGCGCCTATATGATCTCGCCTTACATTCGGGACAAAATCAGCGCCTTTCTTACCGGCGGCCAAAGCGACCCCCGGGGCGTGGGCTGGCTGACGGGCCAAATCGCCGTCCTGATAAAAAGCGCCCGGCTCATAGGGCCGGTACCCGGCGACGTCCCCGAGATGTTTTCAAACCTGATGTCCGAATACGTTCTGGCCGGTGTTCTCGGGCGTTACGGCTGGCTGCCCACGGCCGCCCTGCTGCTGACCGTGGCGGCTCTGCTGTGGAGAATGTTCGCCGCCTCGGCCAAGGTCAGGCAGCCTTGGGGCTTTGCCCTGGCTTTCAGCGCATCGGTGGTGCTCGCCATGAAATTTATAATAAATATTCTGATGAATTTCAACCTTTTCCCCGTCGTGGGCATAGGTCTGCCCATAGTGGGCGGCGGTGGTTCGGACTGTATCGTGACCTTTATCCTGATAGGGATAGTGCTTTCGGTATGCCGCCGGAGGGATATTATGCCCAAATCCGTTCCGAACGGGAACGGCGCGGCCTTCTGGCACGGGGTAGTGGATAAAATTTTCCGAACGGAATAATAACTCAACAGGGACGGTTGTTTTAACCGTCCCTGTTATGTCGCTATTCATCATTTTCCCGCGTAGTTTTGACTTCAATTTTTTCACCCAAGGTGAAGCTGACCGTACCGTCCTCGGCGGGAACATAGCACGGAATGCCCATATCCTTCAATACCGGCATGGCCTTTGAGTTTTCCGCCGCGGTCATACCGGCGGCGGTCATGACCGCGTAAGCCGGTTTGTGCCGGTGCAGCTCGGGATAGTAATTATAGCTGCCGGAGCCGTGATAGGGCATTTTCACGATGTCGCAGTCCTTCCAGTCCATGACAGAGTCGCCGCACAGGAGTATTTTTGTACCGCCGTAATCCGCCGCAAGCTGAACAGATTCGCCGTCACAGTCTATCTGGCGCAGGGCGAGTCCGCCGTAATTTACCGAATCTCCCAAGCCGTATCGGGCGACGGCGGTTCCGGCGTCCTCCGCCGCCATAAGCAGGGTCTCCAGCCGGTCGGCCATTTCCAGATCCTCGGGTATGAAGAGCCGCTCCACGTAACCCTCGTCCACAAGGGTTATAAGTCCGGAAATATGCTCCAGCCTTGATGAGGTAAGAACGGCGCAGTCCAGCCTGAACAGTCCCCGGGCGGACAGATAGTCGGCCACGGTGCGCCCGTTACCGCCGCCGTCCACCAGCACCGACTTTCCGTTTATCCTGAACAGAGCACAGTCTCCACGGCCCACATTGATAAAGCAGAGTTCATCTTTTTGTCCACCGGCCCAGACCCGAACTCCGCCGACGACGGCAAACACCGCGAACATCAGTCCCAGAACGCCGCTCATGAGCCGCCGCTTTTTCATCAGGGCAAACAAGGCTAAAGCGAGGGCGCAATAGGCCAGCACCGGCAGCAGCGGTATCTCCATGACGGGCAGGACGGCTCCCGGCAGGGCGGAGATCTTGCGGGCGATAAAGGCCACATAATCGAGGAGCGCCTGGCAAACCGCCACGACCGCTCCGCCAAGCACCGGCACACTGCCGAAGGCGGCCAGCGCCAGTCCCGCCGCCATTATGGGAGCCATCAGCGGCACGGTCAGAAGATTGGCCGGCAGGGCGTAGACGGATATGTAGTGGAAAGTCCGCGCCGAAATGGGAAAGGACGCCAACTGGGCGCTCAGGCTCACGGCGGCGACCGAGGCCGCGCCCCGCATCAAACGGGCGCAAATTTTCGCCATACGGCCACGGCTGAAAAAATCCCGCTTCAACAGTCCTTCGACCGGCCCCATAAAGGGTCTGTAAAACAAAAGTATGCCCAGCGTCGACGCGGCCGAAAGCTGAAAACCGGTGGAAAAAATCAGCATGGGATTGTAAAGACACATGAGAACAAACGCCGCGGCCAGAGAGGACAGGCCGTCGCTTTCCCTGTAAAGCGCCATTGCGAGCTGGAAAATTATATTCATGACGCAGGCCCTTACCACACTGGGTTCACAGCCGGTGACAAACGCGAAGAAAACCATGGCCGGTATCACAAAGAGCCGCGCGAAGCGCCGCCGACCAAAGGGTATCATAAGCAGGAACATTATTATCACCGCCACCACAGCCAGATGCATACCCGACACGGCAGCTATGTGGCTCAGTCCGGCGGCGGAAAGAGCGTTCTTCAGCCCGTCGCTCATACGTGAGCCGTCGCCGAAGATCACGGCGGGATAAAGCTCCCACGCGCTGCCGTGAAGCAGCCGTCCGCCCAGTTCAACGGCGTAATTGCGCACCTTCGCGGCCATGCGGCGGAAACCGGCCTTACCGGCGGTTATTTTGGGATTGCCTATACATTCGGCCCTGAGATATATCCCACGGCTTAGAAGATAGCTCCGGCTGTCAAAGCCATAATCGTTTTCCGCTGTTTCCGGTGCGGAGAGCCGCGCCTGAACGGCTATGCCGTCGCCCACCTCGCAGTCCACGGCCTGTTCCCTGTATGAGCGAAGCTCAATAAGTCCCAATTTGGTCTTTATAACTATATCGCAGACGCTGCCGCTGTACTCCGGCTCCGAATATACCTTTCCCACGACAAGGGCCTCGACTCCGTCATATTTTTCCCGAAGCTCTTCGGCCCGTCGGTCAACGTCGGCGAACCGAACCGCCGCCCCGCAGGACACCGCAAGGGCAATTAAGATCGAAAGGACGCTTTTTCTGACAGACGCCGCCGAGATCAGCGCCGCTGCCGCCAAAACGGCAATAACGAAGGTCATCTCAAGCCCCATGGCACACAAAGTCAGCCCCGCCAGCGTGAACACGCCCGTCCACACCGCCGGTCTTGTCAGCTCCGGCCGGAGGGCAAGCAGCTTTTTCATCAATATCACCCGCCTTTCATTATTCGTTAACGAAAAAATACATATATCATATTCCCGTCAGGTCAAACGGAGGCGTGTACTCCTCCCTCGCGCTGCGCCGGTCCTGAGTGTAGCCGTTGGTCAGTCCCAGCTCAACGGCCCGGTCAACCGCGCTCCGGTACTCAAAAGTGGTAACTCTGCGGTCTATTTCCGGAAAATCAGTCAATGCGCCGTTGGGGGTATATTGGCTCATCAGACTTAGTATAAAGCTCCCTTTTGGCAGCTTTGCCAGCTCCTCAACCACCGCCATGCTGTCCCTCCGCTGTCCGGGCAGCACCAGATGGCGGATTATAACTCCGCTTTTCATTATGCCGTCTTTAATCTCCGGCTGGCCAACCTGCTCGATCATCGCCTTCGCGGCGGCAATCGCCGCAGGGAAATAGTCCGCCGCCCCGCTGTATTTTTGGGCCGGCTCGGGGGAAAAGTATTTTATATCGGTGAGGTAAATGTCAACATAGCCGTTAAGGGCCTCAACCGTTTCGAGGCTCTCGTAGCCCCCGCAGTTGTACACTATGGGGATATTCGGACGGTAAATATCGAGAGCCCCAATTACGGACGGTACAAAATGGGTCGGCGTCACGAGATTGATGTTATGAGCGCCCAAATCCTCAAGCTCACGGAAAATCTCCGCCAGACGGCTGACGGATATCTCCTTCCCCGCTCCGCAGCGGGAAATTTCCCGATTCTGACAGTAGACGCAGCCCAGATTGCAGCCGGAAAAGAATACCGTGCCGCTGCCGTTTTTGCCGCTAATGCAGGGTTCCTCCCAGTAGTGCAGGGCGGCCCGTGCCACCTTCGGCAAGATTCCCGCTCCGCAGCGTCCGGGACGGACGGCGCGGTCGGCTCCGCAGCGCCGTGGGCAGATATCGCAGTTTTTATAGTCCATGACCTTACCTCGTGATTTTCTACAATTTTTTTGAAGCATTGTAATAATGATATAACTAAACCTCCAAAAAGTCAAGCCCCGCAAAAAAATTCCCATTTTTTATCTTGACTTTTGAGCGATAATGTAGTAAGATAATATAGCTATAAAAGGATTACGAAAGGAAATTTCCATGTTTGCAGATACAGCCGAAATCAGCATAAAGGCCGGCAACGGCGGCAACGGACTTGTCTCCTTCCGCCGTGAAAAATATGTGCCCAACGGCGGCCCGGACGGGGGCGACGGCGGCAGGGGCGGCGACATAATCTTCAAGGCCGACCCCGGCCTCACCACCCTTACGGACTTCCGTTACCGAAAGAGCTACAAGGCTCAGAACGGCGAGGACGGCAAAGCCCGCAACTCCAACGGTGCCAAGGGAGAAAACCTGACCGTGCTCGTGCCCGTGGGCACCGTCATAAGGGATAAGGCCACCGGAAAAATAATCAAGGATATGGCCGAGCCGGGTGAGGAGTTCGTTGCCGCAAAGGGCGGCAACGGCGGCTGGGGCAACATTCACTTTGCCACCCCCACCCGTCAGGCTCCGAAATTTGCTAAGAACGGTATTCCCGGCCAGGAACGGGAAGTGACCCTCGAGCTGAAGCTCATCGCCGACGTGGGCTTGGCGGGCTTTCCCAATGTGGGCAAGTCCACCTTGCTTTCCGTGGTCAGCGACGCAAGGCCGAAAATAGCCAACTATCACTTTACCACACTTGAACCAAATCTGGGCGTGGTAAACGCCGGGGAGGGCAGGAGCTTTGTGCTGGCGGACATTCCCGGTCTTATCGAGGGCGCTCATCAGGGAGTGGGACTGGGTCATGAGTTCCTGCGCCACATCGAGCGCACAAGAGTGATAATCCATGTTGTGGACGTCAGCGGCATCGAGGGCCGCGACCCCATAGACGACTTTGAAAAAATAAACGCCGAGCTTGCGCTGTACAGCGGCGCACTGGCCGCGCGGCCCCAGATAGTGGCCGCCAACAAGACCGACATCATCACCGACCCGGCCCTGCCGGAACGGTTCAGGGAATATATAAAGGAAAAGGAACTGCCCTTTTTTGAAATTTCCGCCGCCAGCGGCAAGGGCGTGCGGGAGTTGATGAGCTATACCGCCTCCATGCTGGACACTCTCGGCCCGGTGGAGGTCTATGAGCCGGAAATCTTTGACGAGCCCGAGGAGGCCGCCGAGGACTTTACTGTGACCCGCGACAACGAGACCTACGTTGTGGAGGGGCCGTATATCGAAAAGCTTCTCCGAGGTGTGAACTTCGAGGACGACGAGAGCCTGCAGTATTTTCAGCGGGCGCTGCGCCGCAAGGGGATCATCGACGCCCTGCGGGAGCACGGCTGCGGCGAGGGCGATCCCGTGAGAATGTACGATATTGAATTCGATTTTGTAGAATAACGGAGTAACGCTATGCTGACATCCAAACAGAGGGCCTTCCTGCGGGGACTTGGCCATGTGCAGCCCGCCATTTTCCAGATAGGCAAGGGCGGCATAAACGAAAATATGATAAAACAGCTTGACGACGCCCTCGAGGCTCGGGAGCTCATAAAAATATCCGTGCTGGAGACCGCTCTCATGAGCGCCCGCTCCGCCTGCGACGAGCTGTGCGAGGCCCTTAACGCCGAACCGGTGCAGTGTATCGGGAACAAGCTGGTTATCTACCGTCAGGCGTCGGACAAAGATAAAAGGAAGATAGAGCTGCCATGAAGATCGGACTGTTCGGCGGAGCTTTCGACCCCTTCCATCTCGGGCATCTGGCCATCTGCGACGCGGCGGTGAAAAGCGCCGGCCTTGACCGTCTAATCGTCATACCCACGGGCAAGGCTCCTCACAAGGAGGGCTTCGGCGCCGGTTTCGAGGACAGGTACGCCATGACGGCCGCCGCCCTGAAGGGCCGGGACTTTGAGCTTAGCCGCTGGGAGGGCGAACGGGACGAAATATCCTACAGCGCCGACACGGTGGAGCATTTCCGCCGGGAGTTTCCGGACGACGGGCTGTTTTTCCTGATAGGAGCCGACTCCTACCGTGATCTGTACAAGTGGTATCAGCCGGAGCGGATACTGGCGGCGGCGACATTGGCGGTCTTTCCCCGGGGCGGCATGGATGTAAAGGTAAAGCCGCCGGCCATAGAGATAAAAATGGAAAAAATCAAAATTTCCAGCACCGAAATACGGGAGCTGATACGCTCCGGCGGCGACCCGAGGCCCTTCCTTCCGCCGGCGGTTTACGAGTATATAATTAAACACAATCTATACAAATGAGGTGCTATATGACGACGGATGAAATGATAATCAGGTTAAAGGCAACCCTCAAGGAACGGCGCTTCAACCACACTCTCGGTGTGGCGTCCGAAGCCAGACGGCTGGCCCCCAGGTTCGGAGTGGACGTAGAAAAAGCCTATATCGCCGGTCTCCTCCACGACTGCGCCAAGAACTTCACTCCGGAGCAGGTCGAAGATTACTGCAAGCGTTACGGCGTCGCCCTCGACCCCTACAGCCGAAAGGAGCCCGCTCTCATCCACGCTTTTCTCGGCGCCACGGTGGCGCGGACGGATTACGGCGTGGACGACCCGGAAATTCTCAGCGCCATTTATTACCACACCACCGGCAAGCCCGACATGACGCCCATGGAAAAGCTGATCTACATAGCCGACCTGACGGAGCCGGGCCGCGACAGGGATCCCGGACGAAGTCCGGAGGTTTCCGAAAAACTGAAAAGCCTGGTGGAGTCCGACATCGACGAGGCCCTGATTTACGCCATCGGCTATTCACTGTCCTACGTGCTGAAAAAGGGCAACCTGATACATCCCGATTCAATATTCGCCAGAAATTACCTGATAGAGAACAGGAGGAAAAAACTTGACTGACAAAGAAAAAATGACCGAGCTGGTTAAAATACTTGACGCAAAAAAGGCCCGTGACATCGCCGCCATCGACGTGGAGTCCGGCACAATCATAGCCACTTATTTCGTTATAGCCACCGGCGGCAGCCTTACACAGCTCAACGCTCTGTCCGACGAGGCTCAGGACGTTATGGCCCAAAAGGGCAGCCCCGCCGTTAAGGTCGAGGGCCGCGGAGGCGGCTGGATACTCATCGACTTCGGCGGAATTATACTCCACCTGTTCACCTCCCAGACAAGAGAATTTTACGACCTTGAACGGCTGTGGAGCGAGTCCCCGACCGTGGACATAAGCGGCCTGCTTACCGAAGGCTGACCTTTGAAAGGAATGAATAAAATATGAACTACGATTTTAAGACAATCGAACCCAAGTGGCAGAAGTACTGGGACGAGCATAAGACCTTCCGCGCCGAGCAGAGCGGTAAAAAGCCCAAGTTCTACGCCCTTATCGAGTTTCCCTACCCCTCGGGCGCGGGTATGCACGTCGGCCACATAAAGGCTTTTTCCGGCCTTGAGGTAGTCAGCCGCAAGCGCCGCATGGAGGGCTATAACGTACTGTTCCCCATCGGCTTCGACGCCTACGGCCTGCCTACCGAGAACACCGCCATCAAAACGGGAGTGCATCCACGCACCGTCACCGACAACAACATAAAGAAGTTTACCCAGCAGCTTAAGCGGGTGGGCTTCTCCTTCGACTGGGACCGCGTAGTCGACACCACCGACGAAAATTACTATAAGTGGACCCAGTGGATATTCCTGAAAATGTTCGAGCACGGCCTTGTTTTCCGTGACAAAACGCTGGTTAATTACTGCCCAAGCTGCAAGGTCGTTCTCTCCAACGAGGACTCTCAGGGCGGCAAGTGCGATATATGCCACAGTGACGTCGTCCAGCGCACGAAGGAGGTTTGGTATCTGCGCATAACCGAGTACGCCGACAAGCTCCTTCAGGGTCTGGCCGACGTGGACTATCTGCCCAACATCAAGCTCCAGCAGGAAAACTGGATAGGCAAGTCCACCGGCGCCTTTGTAAATTTCACCGTCAAGGAGAACGGCGAAAAGCTCCGCATTTACACCACACGTCCCGACACCCTCTACGGCGTGACCTTCATGGTAATAGCTCCGGAGCACCCCATAATTGAAAAATACAGAAATTCCATCGCCAACATCGCCGACCTTGACGCCTATAAGGCCGAGTGCGGCAAAAAGAGCGAGTTCGAGCGCACCCAGCTCGTCAAGGACAAAACCGGCGTCCGCATAGACGGACTGACCGCCGTAAATCCCCTGACCGGCAAGGAGATACCCATATACATCTCCGACTACGTAATGATGGGTTACGGCACCGGCGCCATCATGGCCGTACCCGCCCACGACAGCCGCGACTACGAGTTCGCCAAAAAGTTCGGCATCGACATTATCGAGGTCATCAAGGGCGGCGACATCAGCGTCGAAGCCTACACCGGCGACGGCGAGATGGTCAATTCCGGCGAACTCAACGGAATAACCAACAAAAAGGACGCCATCGCCAAGGTGCTCAAGGTTTTGGAGGCCAAGGGCTGCGGCGAGGCCGGCGTACAGTATAAGATGAAGGACTGGGCCTTCAACCGCCAGCGCTATTGGGGCGAACCCATACCCATCGTACACTGCCCCAACTGCGGCATGGTGCCCGTGCCCTATGAGGAGCTGCCCCTCCGGCTGCCCCCCGTGGAAAATTACGAGCCCGGCTCCGACGGCGAAAGCCCCCTTGCCAAGATAGACAGCTTTGTCCGCTGCAAATGTCCCAAGTGCGGCGGCGACGCCCGGCGGGAAACTGACACCATGCCCCAGTGGGCGGGTTCCTCCTGGTACTTCCTTCGCTATTGCGATCCCAAAAACAGCGAGGCCTTCGCCTCAAAAGAGGCTCTTGAATACTGGCTGCCCGTTGACTGGTACAACGGCGGAATGGAGCACGTCACCCGTCACATGATCTATTCACGGTTCTGGCACAAGTTCCTCTACGACATCGGCGAGGTGCCCACTCCCGAGCCTTACGCCAAGCGGACGGCTCAGGGTCTTGTCCTGGGGCCGGACGGCGACAAAATGAGCAAGTCCAAGGGCAACGTGGTGGATCCCAACGACGTGGTGGACGTTTACGGAGCCGACGTGTTAAGGGTCTACGTACTGTTCATGGGCGACTATGAACAGGCCGCCCCCTGGAGCGAGACAGGCATCAAGGGCTGCAAGCGCTTCCTTGACCGCGTGTGGGCGCTCAGCGACAAGCTTATCCCCGGCGAGGAATTCCGTCCCGAGCTGGAGGTGGCGCTCAACAAGACGATTAAAAAAGTCACCGGCGACATCGAGGCCATGAAGTTCAACACCGCCATCGCCTCCATGATGACCCTCACCAACACCGTATACGAGGTTGGCAGCATAAATCACGCCGAGTACAGGGCTTTCCTGTCCATACTCAATCCCTTCGCCCCACACATGACCGAGGAGCTGTACAGCGTACTCTTCGGCAAAATTCTGAACGAGCAGCCCTGGCCCCAATATGACGAGGCCAAGACCGTGGACAACGAGATAACCGTAGTAATCCAGATAAACGGCAAGCTGAAGGATAAGCTCCTCGTGCCCGCCGGTCTCGGCAAGGACGAGCTCATCGCCCGTGCCATGGAGAGCGAACGGGTCAAGGCTCTCACCGAGGGCAAGACCGTTGTCAAGTCCATCGCCGTGCCGGATAAGCTGATAAATCTTGTAGTGAAATAAACCGCGGCCCGCCGCCAATCGCTATTATTGAAAGGTAGTTCTTTAAATATGAAATATAACAGTACCCGCGACAACAGCGTATCAGTCGCCTCGGCCGAGGCCATTGTAAAAGGTCTCAGCAGCGAGGGCGGACTGTACATTCCCGACGGTATTCCCGCCGTAAGCATCGACGAAATTGAGGCAATGGCCCCAATGAGCTACACCGAAAGGGCGCAAAAAATTCTGGGGCTATTCCTCACCGACTTCAAGGCCGGCGAGATAGAAGACTGTGTGAACAAGGCCTACACCAAGGCCAAGTTCGGCACAAATTCCATCGCTCCCGTATATAAGCTGGACAAGAACCGCTATGTTCTCGAGCTCTGGCACGGCCCTACCTGCGCTTTTAAGGATATGGCCCTGCAAATACTGCCCCATCTGCTCACCACCTCGGTAAAAAAGCTGGGCATGAACAAAGAAATAGTTATCCTTGTGGCCACCAGCGGCGACACCGGCAAAGCCGCTCTCGAGGGCTTCAAGGACGTGGAGGGCACAAAGATAATCGTGTTCTATCCCGAAAACGGCGTCAGCGGCATCCAGCGCCTCCAGATGTGTACTCAGGAGGGCGGCAACGTATTTGTCAGCGCCGTGAACGGCAACTTCGACGACGCTCAGACCGGCGTAAAGGAAATTTTCACCGACAAGGCCTACAACGACGCTCTGGAAGAAAAAGGAATTTCCCTTTCCAGCGCCAACTCCATCAACTGGGGCCGGCTCGTGCCGCAAATAGTCTACTACTTCTCCGCCTACTGCGATATGCTTGCCGCAGAGGAGATCAAGGCCGGGGAACAGGTCAACGTCTGTGTGCCCACCGGCAACTTCGGCAACATTCTGGCGGCTTATTACGCCAAGCGCATGGGTCTGCCTATCAAGACGCTAATATGCGCGTCAAACGCCAACAACGTGCTCACCGATTTCATAAACACCGGCACATACGACAGGAACAGAGATTTCTATACCACCATTTCCCCCTCCATGGACATACTCATTTCTTCCAATCTGGAGCGGCTCCTCTACCTCCTTTCGGGCAGGGACGCCCAAAAGGTGAAGGGCTACATGGATGAGCTCAAGGCCACGGGCAAATACACCGTGAGCGAGGACATCTTCGCCGCCGTGCGGGAAACCTTCCGGGCCGGATATGCCGACGACGGCAAATGCCGCGAGACCATCAAGCGTATTGAGAGCGAATTCGGATATGTTATCGACCCCCACACCTCCGTGGCCGTAGCGGTACACGAGGAATACGCTGCTCAAACCGGCGACGAAACAAAAACGATTATCGCCTCCACAGCCAGCCCCTTCAAGTTCAACGGCGATGTGCTCACGGCCATTCTTGGCAGCGAGGAGCTGGAGGATAAGGACGAGTTCGAGCTGCTTCGACTCCTATCACAGAGGTTCAGCCTGACGGTTCCGCCCAGCCTCGGCGCGTTGGAGGACAAAGAGGTTCGCTTCGAGACCGTCTGCGCCAAATCCATGATGAAAGCGGTAGTAAACGAGTTTCTCGGCTAAAACTTTGCTGTATATGTAAAAAGGGAAACCGCAAGGCTTCCCTTTACATAAGCTTACTGGCAGCAGCTTTCCTTTTTGGTATAGGTCTCGCAGTCGGCGCACTGGCTGCCGCTGTCGGTGGATTTTACGCCGACCTTGATGCAGTCGGCGGTGCACTTGTGGTCGGGCGCGTGGAAGTCACAGGAGGCTACCTCGCAGTGGATGCCGTCGATGGGACGGTCTGTCTTATACGCTTTGGACATAGATAAAACCCCTTTTCTCAGTTTTTGCAGAAATCGCTGTGATTTTTGCTTCAACGTTATTATCTCCGTTAACAAAAAACTTATGCGAGGAATATTATGGCAATATACGCTATGAGCGACTGGCACCTCCCCTTGGGCGTCGATAAGCCCATGGACGTATTCGGCCCCGGCTGGGAGGGCTATGTTGAAAAAATACAACAGAATATGCAAAAGCTCACGGACGGCGACTACATAATAATGAACGGAGACTTTTCATGGGCCATGCACATGGAGGACGCGCGGAAGGATTTTGAATTTCTGGGCAGTCTGCCGGGTATAAAACTGATGAGCAAGGGCAATCATGATTTCTGGTGGGAAAGCAAGGCGAAATTTTCCAAATTCATGGAGGAGCTTGGCCTTGACAACGTTCACTTTCTCCAGAACAACGCCTTTGACTGCGGGGACTATGCGGTCTGCGCTTCCCGAGGCTGGATAACGCCCTCGGACAAGGACTTCGGCGAACAGGACATGGTCATATACAAGCGGGAGCTTATACGGCTGGAAATGGCTCTCAAGGAGGGGGAAAAGCTGGGCAAGCCCATAATCGCCGCCCTCCACTATCCCCCCGCCGACGAGTTCATCGATTTGCTCAGCGGCTATCGGGCCTATATGTGCGTTTTTGGCCATCTCCACGGCAGCTCCGCCCGTAATTACAGACCCAGGGCTCTGAACTGCCATCTGGTCTCGGCGGATTATCTGGGCTTCGAGCCGAAAAAGTTAACAGACTGAAAAATTTTCAAAAAACATCTTGATTTTTTTAGGATAATGTGATATAAATATATTTTGACTGTAGAAGAAACTTTAGGAGGAATATCCATGAAAGTATTGAAGACCGAACAACAGGAAGACAAGAGAATGTATCTTGAAATCGAAGTAGACGCCGACGTTTTCAAGGATTCCATGATGAAGAGCTACCGGAAGAACGTAAAGGGCATAGCCATACCCGGCTTCCGCAAGGGCAAGGTACCCAAGAACATAATCGAGAAGTTCTACGGCGAGGCCGTTTTCTATGACGACGCCATCAACTTCTGCTGCCCCGACGCATATGAGGAAGCCGTAAAGGAAACAGGTATAGATCCGGTTGAAATGCCGAAAATAGATATTGTATCCATCAAGGAGGGCGACCCCTTTGTGTTCTCCGCCACGGTGACCATCCGTCCCGAGGTAACTCTCGGTCAGTACAAGGGCATCGAAGCCGAAAAGCCCGCCGTTGTGGTTTCCGACGAGGAGATCAATGATGAAATAGCAAAAATGCGGGACAACGCGGCCAGCATCGAAACAAAGGAAGAAGGCTGTCCCGAAAAGGGCGACACCGTCGTTCTGGATTTCGACGGCAGCGTTGACGGCGTACCCTTTGAAGGCGGCAAGGCCGAAGGTTTCCGTCTTGAGCTTGGCAGCGGCCAGTTTATCCCTGGCTTTGAGGATCAGCTCATCGGTCAGGAGGTCGGCAAGGAGATCGACGTGAACGTCACCTTCCCCGAGGACTATCACGCCGCCGAGCTGGCGGGCAAGGCCGCCGTGTTCAAGTGCAAAATGCACTCCTTCGAGCACAAGATTTTGCCCGTCCTTGACGACGAGTTCGCCAAGGACGTCAGCGAGTTCGACACCCTCGAGGAGCTGCGCAAAAACACCTCCGAGACCCTTTTCCGCGCCAAAGAGCACGAGGCGGGCCACAAGTTCGAGGACGCTGTTATCGAGGCCGTTGTGGCCGGAGCCACCGTTGACGTGCCCCAGTGCATGGTAGACCAGCAGGTTGAGCGTCAGATACAGGATATGAGCTACCGTATGCAAAATCAGGGGCTCACCATCGAGAATTACATGGCTTACACCGGCCTCACCATGGACAATATCCGTGAACAGATGAAGGAGAGCGCCCAGAACAACGTTCGCCGCAGCCTTGTAATTGAAGCCGTCGCCAAGGCCGAGGGCATCGAGGCCACCGACGAGGACGTGGAGGCCGAATACGCCAAGATGGCCGAGACGTACAGCATGGAGGTAGACAAGGTCAAGGAGATCATGTCCGCCAACGCGGAGGATCTCAAGGCCGACATCGCCGTCAGCAAGACGGTGAAGTTCCTTGTGGACAGCGCCGTTGAAAAGTAAGAAAAAATCAATTACAGAAATAATCTTTTATTGCGGGAGGAATTCAAACTATGGCTTTGGTACCTTATGTCATTGAACAGACCGGCCAGGGCGAGCGGAGCTACGACATATATTCCCGTCTGCTGAAGGACAGGATAATCTTCCTCAGCGAGGACGTGAATGACACTACCGCCAGCCTTATCGTGGCCCAGCTCCTGTTTTTGGAGAGCGAGGATCCGGACAAGGACATCATGTTCTATATCAACAGCCCCGGCGGCAGCATAACCGCGGGCATGGCAATTTATGACACCATGCAGTATATCAAGTGCGACGTTACGACCATTTGTGTGGGCATGGCGGCCAGCATGGGCGCGTTTCTGCTGTGCAGCGGCACCAAGGGCAAGCGTCTGGCCCTCCCCAACAGTGAAATAATGATACACCAGCCTTTGATTTCCGGCGGCGGTCTCAGCGGCCAAACCACGGACATCAAGATATATACCGATCACCTTGTGCGCACCAAAAAGAAGATGAATGAGATCTTCGCCCAGCGCACCGGTCAGACCTACGAAAAGATCTGTGCCGACACCGAACGCGACAACTTCATGTCCGCCCGGGAGGCCATGGACTACGGTCTTATCGACAAGGTTATTGAGGGACACAGCGCCGTATAAGACGCGAAATCCATGTCCGCCGGCCCGCGGCGGACGGCAAAGACTTTTTGCGGGCAGAAAGGCAAGGAGCTGAACAATGGCTAACAACCGAAATGATGACCAGGTGTACTGCGCCTTCTGCGGACGTCCAAAGTCCCAGATAGGCAATCATCAGGTCATTGCCGGCATTAACGCTTTCATTTGCGAGGACTGTGTCCGGGCGTGCTATGACATTATCTCCGACAGCTTTGATATGGACGAGGACTACGACGGCGGGGAAATTCCGGCTCTTGACGGGGTGCCTACCCCCCGAGAAATAAAGAATATTCTGGACGACTATGTCATCGGTCAGGACGAGGCCAAGCGCAGTCTTGCCGTGGCGGTATACAATCATTACAAACGCATCAATTCCAACGTCGACAACGACGACGAAGTGGAGATACAGAAGAGCAACATTCTCATGCTGGGCCCTACCGGCAGCGGAAAAACCTTTTTGGCCCAAACTCTTGCCCGGATACTTCAGGTGCCCTTCGCCATCGCCGACGCAACCAGCCTTACCGAGGCGGGCTATGTGGGCGAGGATGTGGAAAACATCCTGCTCAAGCTCATACAGGCGGCGGATTATGACATTTCATTGGCGGAGCACGGCATAGTATACATCGACGAAATAGACAAGATAACAAAAAAGGGCGAGAACGTATCCATCACACGGGACGTCAGCGGCGAGGGAGTTCAGCAGGCCCTGCTTAAAATACTCGAGGGAACCGTGGCCTCCGTGCCCCCGCAGGGCGGACGCAAACACCCCCATCAGGAGTTCTACCAGATAGATACCACAAATATCCTGTTCATCTGCGGCGGAGCTTTCGCCGGTCTGGACAAAATAATCGAAAAACGCACCGGCAAGCAGGGCATAGGCTTCGGCGCCCAGATAGAGAGCAAAAAAGAGAAGTCCGCCGACGAGGCCATCGCCAAGGTGGAACCCCGGGATCTGGTAAAATACGGTCTGATCCCCGAATTTGTGGGCCGTGTGCCTATCCTCGTGCCCCTTCACTCCCTTGACGAGCAGGCGTTGATGGACATTCTCACCAAGCCCAAGAACGCCCTTGTGCGCCAGTATAAGAAGCTTTTCGCCATCGACGACGTGGAGTTCGAGATAACTGAGGACGCCCTGTCCTTCATCGCCAAAAAGGCCATCGAGCGCGAGACCGGAGCCAGAGGACTTCGGGCCATCATGGAGAAATCCCTGAACGACGCAATGTTTGACATTCCCTCCGACAAGAGCATCGTGCGGGTGGTGTTCGACCGGGACAGCTTCGACGGCGGAAAGCCGAAGTTTATACACGCCGAGCTGCCCGACGTGATTTAATGAGAAAAATAAGCGACGCATATCACCTTTTTTCAGGGCTTGAAGTATACCTGATACGTCGGCGCCCTTCAAAAAGGCAATCTGCTTGCTTCTTTTCCTCATTATTTGCTGTAGAAAAATAAGCGGCGCATATCACCTTTTTTCAGGGCTTGAAGTATACCTGATACGTCGGCGCCCTTCAAAAAAAAGGCAATCTGCTTGCTTCTTTTCCTCATTGTTTGCTGTAGAAAAATAAGCGGCGCAATATAGGCACAATCTCTGTGCTATATTGCCTGAAAACAACCCTCCGCCGGGCGGCGGAGGGTTTATCACAAGGAGAACAATTATGTCAACCATCGTAGCCGTGACCGGCGAATATATCAAGACCTTCAACAACATCATCGACCCGGAAAAGTACACCGTCCAACTGGCGGCGGTGCCGGGACACATAGGGGAAATCCGGCCCGTGTTCGAGCTGGACGGCGGAGAAAGAATTTCTCTCCCCCGCGGGACCGATTTTTCCGCTCCCGTGACGGTAAGCCTCGGCGGCGAGAACTGGAGCGTCTCGGCCGTGGAATGGGGCAACAGTCTGCTGGGACAGTACGGTCTTTTCGGCGACCCAAACATTACCGTAATGGACGGAAAATACTACATATATCCCACCACCGACGGGGTCTCCGGCTGGAAAAGCACATACTTCAAGGCTTTTTCCTCCGAGGATCTTGTTCATTGGAAGGACGAGGGCGTCATTCTCGACCTGAAGGACGTGCCATGGAGCTTGGGCATTTACGGCTGGGCACCTACGGCGGTACAGCGCAACGGAAAATATTACTTCTATTACAGCAGCGGCAACAAGGTCAACGGCCACAAGGATCTGGCGGTGGCCGTGGCCGACAGTCCAAACGGGCCGTTTGTTGACAAGGGCGAACCTTTGATGCCCGGCGGCATCCTCGAGGGCCAGATGATAGATTCTCAGGTGTTTATCGACGACGACGGCACCCCATATCTGTTCTGGGGCAACGGTCAGCTCTATGTGGTGAAGCTCGGCGAGGACATGATGTCCTTTGACGGCGAAATCAAAAAAATAACCCCCGAGCACTTCACCGAGGCGATTTTTGTGGTGAAGCGCGGAGGAAAATACCACTTCACGTGGAGCGAGGGCAACACGGAAAATCCCGACTACCGTGTGCGCTGCGGCGTGGCCGACTCCCCCACCGAAAGACCGGCGGGCTGCGACATAATCCTTTCGCGGGACTTCACCGACGACAGCCGCATCCAATGCACCGGCCACCACAGCATACTTAACGTGCCGGGTACCGACGACTGGTACATCTGCTATCACAGATTCAACATTCCCACAACGGTTAATATCGGGGGCGGCTTTTACGCCGGCAGCCATCGGGAAGTGGCCCTCGACCGGCTGGAATTCGACAAAAACAACAGGATAAAACCGGTGCTCGCCACACTAAAGGGCATTACGAAGCCCGTTAAAACAGGAGGCTGAACCCATGCTTTCAACAGAAGATTTTGACTACGTCCTGCCGCAGGAGCTTATAGCTCAGCACCCCTTGGAGGACAGGAGCGCCTCACGGCTGCTGGTTTTGGACAGGAACACGGGCCGGTTCAGGGACGACAGCTTTAAAAACATAAAAAATTATCTCCGACCAGGGGACTGCCTTGTGCTCAACGACACAAGAGTAATTCCCGCCCGGCTGTACGGCAAAAAAATTCCTACCGGCGGAGCTATCGAGTTCTTGCTGTTGAAACGCCTCACCGGCGACGAGTGGGAGGTCATACTCCGGCCCGGACGAAAGGCTCTGCCGGGGGCGAGGTTCGAGTTCGGCGGCGGAAAGCTGACCGCCGAAATACTGGAAGTCACCGCCGACGGCGGCAGAAGAGTGAGATTTGAATACGACGGCTTGTTCGAGAATGTACTGGACGAGCTGGGCGAAATGCCGCTCCCTCCCTACATCACCGAAAAGCTGGAGGACAAGGAGCGTTACCAGACCGTTTACTCCGTGAACCGGGGCAGCGCCGCCGCCCCCACCGCCGGCCTGCACTTTACGGAGGAGCTGTTGGACGGGATAAGGGAAATGGGCGTAAAAACCGCCTTTGTCACCCTTCACGTGGGTCTGGGCACCTTCCGTCCCGTAAAGGTGGACAATGTGGAGGAGCACAAAATGCACTCCGAGGTATACAGCGTTTCCCCCGAGGCGGCCGAAACGGTCAACTCCGCACGGGCCGCCGGAGGGCGTATCATCTGTGTGGGCACCACAAGCTGCCGCACAGTAGAAAGCGCCGCCGTCGACGGAAAACTCCTTCCCGGCAGCGGCAGCACTGACATATTCATTTATCCCGGCTACAAATTCAAGCTGACAGACTGTCTTATCACCAATTTCCACTTGCCGAAATCCACGCTGATAATGCTCGTCAGCGCTTTGGCCGGACGGGAACAGGTGCTGGCCGCTTACCGCCACGCGGTGGAGGAAAAATACCGTTTCTTCTCCTTCGGCGACGCCATGTTCATTAGTGATTAATAATTTTTTACAAGGGTAAACCCGCCAAAATGCCGGTCGTTTTTGTCGGTGAGCACTACCCTGCGGCCAAACGCGAGAAGCGACTTTCCGGTGCGGCGGTTGACAAAGAGCTTGCCCTCGTCGGAGTCCTCCAGCTTCCACAGCAGCCTCTCCTCTCCCTTGACATAGCTGTCAAGGATGCCGTCGGCGCTGAGATACCTTCCGCTCTCCTTATGCTTAATAAGAACACAGTCCTCCTCTTCCTCCACGAGCCAGAGGAGGTTTTTGTCGGCATAGCCCAGCTTTTTGGTGAACACGTTATAGCCGTCGCCGCACAGATACTCGCTGCACCCCGGCAGCATTATGCGCACATCTTTTATGTCCGCACCGACCGAGGACGTCACCTTGCCGTCCTCTATTGTCACCTCGTCGGCCCACTCCGCCGAGCAGCTTTCGCCGTCAAATTTCAGGGGCAGATATACTATGGTAGAATTCAAGTAGTCCGACGGATCCCAGCGGTCGCCGATATAGAGCCAGGTCTCCCCCACCTTCACCGCCGCCGTGGGCTGAGTGTTGAAGGTGGTTTCATTACCGAAGGGGCGTATGGCGCTCCAACGGCCGTCGATGGCGTCGGCCACGGCATAGCCGCCCTGATTGGGATTCCAGCCGGTGCAGCGGCTGGTGAACATATAGTATTTTCCGTTCTCCTTCAGAACAACAGGGGCCTCACGGAACTGGCCGGGCCAAAGAGTTTTTACCTGCTCCGCCACGGTGAGATAATCCTCGCTGAGGCGGTAAACTATCATGTCGGCGTTATCTCTGGCGGAGGAAATAAAGTAGGCGGTTCCGTCGTCGTCCTTGTAGAGCGTACAGTCGCGGCTCATATTGCCCACGGGGTTAAAGCTGCCCAGATATGTATAATCACCGTCCACGGTATCGCATACCGCCACGGCGCAGCGGGCGGCGTTGTAATCGCGGCCGTTCTCGAAGTGCATCCACATTACGAACTTTCCGGTAGCCTCGCAGTAAAG
>CANRJP010000047.1 GCA_947630975.1 uncultured Clostridia bacterium | reverse complement strand
ACAATGGACACCGCTTCCACGCTGCCGCCGGGGACAACGAGCAGGAGCTTTTCCTTCCGTCCGAAAAGCCATGTGAGGAGCTTCTCCCTCACGGAGAACCGGCGCAGCCGCACGATGCCGCTGTCGCGAGGGTTTTGGGAAACACTGATTTTGACCCTGTGTTTCATTTGACCATCCTTTCCTAAGGACTTTTTTGTGTTGTCCTTTCACAGGTAGGCCACGGGAGGGAAAAAATCGAACCCCCCTAATTCAAAAATTTTTTTAAAGCGGCAAAAATTTTTTTGAGACGGTTACGGATTGCCGCTTCGGAAACCCCGGCTTCAGCCGCGATGTCCACAATTTTTTCATTGTTAAAGTAGACGCGCTTTACCAACTCGCGCTGTTGCGGCTGAAGCCGGGCAATCGCTGTATATAGCCGCTCTATCTCATCTGCGGTTTCAACATCTCCTGCCACATCCACATCGGAAGGCAGCAGAGCATCGTCAAGGTTGTACGCTTCCAGTGAGCAGTGACGGCGGGTTTCCTTGTGATTGACATTGTACTCCTGACGGTCGAGGTCGACCTTGATCTTTCCCCATTTTTCCGGAACGTCAAGCTCTATTTTGCCGGTTACGCTTTCGTAGTAGATTTTCATGTTTTTTACTCCTTCGGTTTTCAATTTTTTTGAAAATCCGCAGGAGCCGGATTATCCGTAGAACAGAAAACGGCCCGAATACAGCCCTCCAAAATGAAGGAATGTATCCCGGCCGTCGTGCAGCTCTGCGGATTCTCCATATTTAATTATGCTGCGACAATATAACTGTCGATGTGGAAGTCGCACACAGTGACTCGCATTACCTTTGTCACAACGCCTTCCCGTTCAATTATGAATTCCGAGCCAACGGATAGAAACGTCCTTGTTTTCTGCCCCTTGTACACGGTTTCCACAAAGCCTGTGGCCGCATCGCCTTTACAGGCAAGACGGCCTTTGCAATCTCTGATGTCCTCCAACAGCAAACCTCCCTTCTGTCAAATTTCTTGCGCTCTAACGAAAGAAGCCGACACGAATACAAACAGACTCCTGTCTGTTGAATACTCGTACCGGCTGAACTCATATCGGTCCTGCTCGTTGGAGCGGTCTATGTATGTGAAGCGGATGCCCTCATGCTGGGGCTTCCTGCTTGCCTTGCTCCGCCTGTTGCTTTAATTGCCATAGCGAAAAGGTCATCTATCGCAATATCCTCAACTTCCTGACTGTTCGCCTTTTTGATGCGGAGCGCGTATGTACCGTCATCCCTTTTTATGGGTTCGCCTATTGGGATTTTATATTTGGGTGTGCGAAGCAGTCTTTTCTTTTGATCTTTCAATTTTTACCCTCCTAAGATATTATTACCTATACATCAAATTTGGCATTTTCACTAAATGCCTCCCATCACCGGGCATTTTCAAATCTCCGAGCAAGCTTCCATAGGTAACCGCTTTTTTTCCAAAGCGATCTCTTAATGACTCTATAACATCCTCCAGCCGCTCCCGTGATGCACGTTTTTCAGTGTTTTCCTCAAGCGTCAACTGTTCACAGACATTTTTCGGAACAAGATTTATCGCCCTGACCGTTACCGCTCTCACCATAGTGTCCCAATCATATCTTTTATTGAACAGATTAACAGCGGTTTCGGCTATTTCCGAGGGAAGCTGTGTTTTAAGCGGCAGGGGACATTGATACTGAAGACCGGAAAGATCATCTTTCCGAACACATATCTGTACGCCTTTTGCCGCCAAATTATGCAGCCTGAGTCGATGCCCTATATCTTGACAAAGTTCCAAAATCACCTTATGCACCTCGTCTGCATTTTCAAGATCGGCCACGCAGGTTATTCCATGACCTATTGACTTGACCGGGGAAACAAATTCTGCCGGCATTACTCTTGATAGATCATGACCGCTTGCGTACTGCCATAAAGCAGCGCCATTAATGCCCAGCAATTTTCTTAACTCTTTCGGGTCGCAGGCCGCCACATCCCCAATTGTATCAATTCCTCGTCTATGCAGCTTCTCGGTCGTGGCCCTTCCACAGTAGATCATCTCGTTTGCCGCCAGCGGCCACACCTTTTCTTTGAAATTGTCCCGGTTGATTTCCGTTACCGCGTCCGGCTTTTTCATGTCACTTCCGAGTTTGGCAAATATTTTACAGAATGATACACCTATACTTACCGTAAGACCAAGTTCCTCCCGAACGCTTCTTCTTATGGCTTCAGCTATCTCCATTCCGCTGCCGAACAAGGCCCTGCTGTCAGTCACATCCAGCCAGCATTCGTCCATGCCAAATGGTTCTACAGTATCCGTGTACCTTTTATATATCGCTTGTGTGAGCTTTGAGTATTTCAGGTACTGGTCATATTGGGGCGGAACAACTATCAGACCGCTGCAAAGCCTCCGTGCTTCCCAAGTCACCATCCCGGTCTTTACACCGGAACGCTTTGCCGATTCAGACTTGGCAAGTACAATGCCATGCCTGTCATCCGTTGAGCCGCAGACAGCCACGGCTTTTCCTCGCAGTTCAGGATTAAGCATTATCTCCACCGATGCGTAAAAGCTGTTTAAGTCGCTGTGGAGAATGACCCTGTCATTATACATATTATCACCCCTGAATTTTTGTGAACTTTTTTGCCTTTTTCTCTTGACAAATCATCATCTTCGTTATATAATTAAATTAAAGTTCGATTGGGTTCACAATCAAGTATAGCACGATGCCGAAATTTTGTCAATAGTTTTTATAAATTTTGTTGAACTTTTACGAACTTTTAATTTTAACAAGGAGTGATAACTTTATGACATCGTTTCCCACCAAATTGAAAAACGCCCGCGTGACACTTAATTTATCTCAGAATCAGCTTTCAAAGCAGGTCGGAATATCATCTCGTTCGATATTCGCTTACGAGGCCGGAGATAAAACTCCACGCCCTGCCACCTTGCTCAAACTTGCTAAGGCTCTAAAGGTTTCCTCTAAGTATTTGTCTGACGACGCTTGCGAAAATCCCGTGGAGGATATTGAAAAGGATGGCTACATAGAAAAAGCCCGCGCCCTTTACGGCCTGTCGGGAGCAATTGACGTTGACTTCCTGCTTGAACAGAACAAGGCGCTGTTTGCGGGCGGTGAACTGTCCCAAGAAGAAAAGAACGCATATTTCGAGGCAGTGATGACAGCCTACATCACCTGCAAAGAGGCCGCAAAGATCAAGTTTGGGCCAAAAGATAAATAAAGGTCTTTCCTTTTACCGCCGAGGAGGTGTTTGCATTGACCTACGAAGCTATATGCCGTTCTGTGAATAAACTTAAGAGAAAGTTTAAGGAAAACGACCCCGTGCGGCTCTGCGAGGACATGGGTATAAAGCTGCTGTATCAATCCCTCGGAACTCACGATGACGCTATTAAGGGTTTCTTTTTGGAATGCAAAAGAATACGGACAATAACCATAAATGACGACCTGCCGGAGGTCATCCAGCGGATAATCATCGCTCATGAGCTATGTCATGCAATCAACCATCGAAACAGCAAAATTCATGCTTTCCACGATGTCGCGGTGTTTGACCAGACATCCGTACTTGAAAAGGATGCTAATCTTTTTGCGGCAGAGCTGCTTTTGGACGATAATGAGGTTCTTGACGCGCTTAACCGTGATACCACATTCTTCCAGGCCGCCGCAATTCTGCACGTTCCAACAGAGCTTCTTGATTTTAAATTCAGGATAATGAAATGGAAGGGCTACAAGCTGGCGGAGCCGCCGATAAACGCGAGAAGCAACTTCCTTAAGGACATGGAGGTCCCTTATGATTCCTACTTCGAATAACAAGGTCTATGTGGCGGTCAAAGCCGACTTTACAGAGGATGGAACTATGCTTCCGAGAACCATAACTTGGGAGGATGGCCGGACATACTTGATCGACCGTGTTACAGACATACGTCAGGCTGCGGCAATGAAGGCCGGCGGTCAGGGCGACAGATATACAATTTTTATTAACGGGCATCAGAGCTATGTGTTTTTTGAGCGCAACGCTAATCTGACCGGAAATAACATAGGACGGTGGTTTGTGGAACGCAAAGCAGTATGAATAAACACTGATATGCCTATCGAACACAAAGAGCATAGTCGATATTTAACCTAATGATTATAAAAAATAGCGGCACTACCAATGCAAGTAGTGCCGCTATTTTAGCTTTTATTTCGAATGGCCGTCACCATCGCCTGTATCATTGCAGCTTGTTCATTCGTTAAATCAGATACATCGATAACCTTTGTCCTTTCAATTCCAAGCAGATAATCAGTTGTAACATGAAATATTCCCGACAGCTTTATAAGTATATCAGGAGAAGGGGTTCTTTCCCGAAGCTCATAAAAAGATATAACCGATTTAGTAACACCTATACGTTCAGCAAGCTGCCTTTGCGTAAGTCCGGCTCCCAAACGCAGTTCTTTCAGCTTTTTTCCAAAATCCACAAATATCACACTCCATTCCACTAATAGTATATCCTTCATTTGTGTGAATAGGGTGGATTTTAGTATTATTATAGTTGATTTGTCGGCCAAAGTATGATAATATGTCCTTAGATGCCGCTGTGAACATATCGTGACAGATGTAAAGCCCCTGCGAAATATATATACTCTCTATATTTTTTTGGCCGTAAGTCAACTATATCAATACTTCGGGCCACATATTAAGAACTTCAATAATATGCTTTACTATCCCGCGGCCTTCAAAGAACGGCTTAAAACGGCAGATTTTGGCCGTTTGTTACATTAAAGCTGCATTATTTTATGTGTGCATGAAACACACGACCCATTCTTTCATAAAAAAATCTTCTTAAAAAGTGAGTGCATCGATTACAACATAAATAATATGAGGAGTGTGTGAGATGAATTCAGAAAATGAGAAGCGAAAACATCGCTGCTGCTTCACAGGTCACCGCCCGGAAAAGCTAATAAGCGGTGAAAAAGAAATATCAGCCCGCTTGGAAAAAGCAATTAAAACGGCTGTCAATGATGGGTTTACAGTATTTATTTCCGGCATGGCTCGTGGTGTTGATATTTGGGCTGCAGAGATCGTATTAAGGCTTCGTGATTCTGGAACCGACATAAAGTTGATATGTGCTTGTCCATTCGATGGATTTGAACAGAGCTGGAGTGAAAATTGGAAAAGAAGATATAGGTCCATACTATCTTCCGCTGATTATGTCAAGTATATTTGTACGTCATATAACGGGAGGTGCTTTCAGCTTCGCAACGAGTGGATGGTAAATCATTCTGCCAGGCTGATTGCTGTATTTAACGGCACACCTGGTGGAACAAAAAACACAATTGCCTATGCACAAAAAAATATGGTTCCGACAATCATAATTAAAGCGTAAAGATGTAAAAAATAAAATGTTTAACGATTTAAGTTTAGACCGAGTGACAACTTTTGATGGTTTTCGTTATAAAAACACCTCATTTTGCTGCAAAAATGCAGCAAAATGAAAATAACTGTTGCATATTCGCAGCAGATATGTTATAATAAAATATAATATAAGAGGAGTATTATTATGGAAAACATTGGAAGCTATTTAAAAAGAGTCCGCAACAATCGTAATCTCAGTCTCAATGCGGTTCACAATCTCTGTGGTGTAACTGATTCAAAGCTGAGCAGAATAGAACGTGGCGAAGGGAAATCACTTGACCCTATAGAACTTCGGAAGCTGGCGAATCTGTATGATATAGACGTTGTGCCCCTCTATATAATGGCCGGATTTTTGAACAAAAACGACTTGACTGGATATCAACTTGTGTTTAATAACGCTGACCTTCTGAATGATGAAGAAAAGCGAAGTATTCAAACGCAAATTGATTTGCTTACTAAGGGGCGTCAAGAAAGAAGCAAGGTTTTTAAGCTTGGCGAACTCTTCTGTGGACCTGGTGGTTTGGCTTGGGGGGCTACACACGCAGATATCGGAAATCCAAATTATAAAATTGTCCATGCATGGGCAAACGACTATGACGAAAGCACCTGCAGAACTTATCGCCGCAATATCTGCCCTGAGACTCCAGAGACAGTTTATCATGCTGATATTCGGAAATTTGACCTTACAAAACTTACACCTATTGATGCGTTCGCTTTTGGTTTTCCATGCAACGACTTTAGCGTTGTTGGCGAACAGAAAGGCATCGATGGAGTATATGGCCCGTTATATTCTTATGGTATCAAAGTACTAAAAATATACAAACCGCAGTGGTTTTTAGCTGAGAATGTAGGAGGGCTTCGCAATGCAAATGATGGAAAAGCCTTTACAACGGTTCTTGAAGCAATGAGAGAAGCTGGATACAAACTTTATCCCAATCTATACAAATTTGAAACATACGGTGTTCCGCAGGCGCGCCACAGAATAATTATTGTCGGAATTCGCAATGATTTAGATTTTGAATTTAAAATTCCATCAAATGCTCCTTATGCTAAGGTAGACAACACCTGCAAAACTGCTATTGAGGTGCCGCCTATAGAAAAAGATGCTCCAAACAACGAACTTACAATTCAATCAGCAACCGTCATTAAACGGCTTAAATACATAAAGCCTGGACAAAATGCATTTACAGCAGATCTCCCAGATGAACTTATGCTCAATGTTAAAGGCGCAAGAATCAGTCAAATTTATAAACGGCTTGATCCTGATAAGCCGGCCTATACCGTAACCGGCAGCGGTGGAGGCGGAACGCACATATATCACTGGAGTGAACCGCGCGCTTTGACGAATCGTGAGCGCGCAAGGTTGCAGACTTTTCCCGACGATTATGTCTTTGAGGGAAGTAAAGAAAGTGTGCGCAAACAGATTGGGATGGCAGTCCCATGTCAAGGAGCAAAAATCATATTTGAAGCGATCCTCAAAACATTCGCCGGTATTCCATATGAGTCAATGGATGCCAATATTGAAGAATAGATATCGTATAAAGCCGCCGAGGTTGTTTTCTCGACGGCTTTATACGATATGCTTAATTACTATTCTGGCTCATTTTTCATTCTTTGGAAAAGTCCATATAAAATGTTTCTTCGTCCAGCTTTACAAATTTTACAGTAGTTCTGCCGTAATGCTCAAGAGCCTCTCTTGTAACATAAGCGCCATTAGACAGTCCAAGCCTATTTCGGAAATATTCACCGAGATCACTATTTCTTATAGGCGTAGTAATAGCCTTATTATTTTGCTGTTCCACTCGCAAAGTTAATTGGTGGCGATCATCTGTTATGGCTGTAAAGTGACACTTTTCCAATGGAAAAAAACCGCTCTTTGCTATTTTACTTGGTAAAGGTATGTATGCTTGATTCGGTTCCCGACCTCTTCGTTGTCCCCAATTCAGCCCAGATCGTGCACCAGTTTCGCCCGACTTAGTAACAAGGCTTAAAGTAACCGAATCAAGATCATTAATCTCTTTGAGAAGGTTGCATTCCAAATCAAGTATGGGATGCGTTGGCCGAAGGATAATATATTCACCAATCTCAGCATGATTGCAATAAACTGTACGTGGAACAACAGATTCATAATAGAGCATAGCCTCTTTCGGGTCACACGCATACATAAGTTCATTGCGACGTCTGCCAATAAAAGAGCTTTGCACAAAATTTGCCGAACCCGTAAACGCCGCTAAGGGTTGCCCAGATTTATGCCAGATATACAAATTTGCGTGTTCGGCGGGTTTGTCTATTACATAGCTGCATTTCAAAGACCGTATCTCATGTGGGAGTTCAGATGCCATAAGACCTATAAATCCTTCATGAACACTAACACTTAGGTTGTCAAAAGGAACCATCCCGACAATAAGATTAATCTTTATGGGATTGGATGTTTTATGATATATGTTTTTTATATACCACGAAAGCATATTTGGTGTAGCATATGCCGAAAGAATATACAGTTCGTCTGCCTCGTTATAAAGTGGCTCGAATAATACCTCGGCAGTATGATTTTTAATCGTTGTGACCATCTCCTCAATTAATCCGAAGTTATTAATATCCTGCTATTTGGTTTACACTTCAACAGCATTGAATTATCTTTTGTCTTTCATACATCGTCAAACGTGGTAATTTAAAATGCAGCTTTTATTTATTGGAACAGTAACCGGATGTTTATTAAAGTAACTCTCTATCGACTATAGCCTTAATAACAGTCTCAACACATTCGTCAAGATGCTTTCTAATCTGCCATTCCCAAAAGCGAAGCACTATCCAACCTTCTTTTTGTAATGATTCTGTTACCTCCCGATCACGCTTCATATTCCTTTCGATTTTAGGTACCCAGTATTCCCGGTTAGATTTGATTCTATTACTGCGGTTTTCCCAATCATAACCATGCCAATAGTCCGAGTCACAAAAAACAGCAACTTTATATTTCGTTATAGCAATATCTGGTTTGCCGATGAGATTTTTATAGTTTTTCCTATAACGGACGCCTCGTTTCCATAGGGCCTTTCTCAAACACAACTCTATAGTGGTATCCTTGCTTCGAATGGCTTGCATATTACGCCGGCGTTGTTCTGGAGTTAAATCATCAGCCATAAATCACACTTCCGCTTCATCATCAGCAACATCATAATACACAATATTGTTTGGCAGCTTAATATTTGGGATCCATAATTCGCGCCCGTTCCATCCCTTTCTGCCAGTCACTTTATATAAAGTTAATACTACTTGTTCCGTAAAAGAAGCTCCGAGGTTCCAATCATTCGGAGACAGCATTGCGCCAGTACCTTTTGCTACATCTCTTCCACGCCGGACAATAAGGATACCTTGTGCAGTCGGTTGCTCTGCAAGAATAGCATTGATAACAGAAACAAATCTCATAATGTCAAAATCCACATCAGATATAATATGATCCAAAATTCTCTTCATAAAATGAAGGTTGACTTGATAGTATTGTGATTCTTCTCCAAATGGCGCAAGAATGGCGTCTAAAGCTTCGATACTGTCATTTTCAGGATTAAGCGGATAGTAGTTTGTACCGCCGGAAATCATAAAGACTTTTTGATTGTCAAGAACATTTGCACGAGTAGGATGCAGTTCCTTTGGATAAAAAATTTTAATTTTATCTGTACCGCTTTTAACCTGGGCAGTTATGGAGTTATTTGTAGAGTTAATATCTGAGAACAATTTGTAAAGCGTCTCATCTATATACACACGCATCATACCCGGGTCACGGTCATATCCAAACATACGGCTATGTTGCCACATTGTATCCGCTTGCGGCTTTTTGCTGGTTCTCGTGTAGTAAATGGTGTGTAGCGAGGGGAAGGTCACTCCACGTCCGAGGGTGTTACCCCCTATCACTATATTTGTACCAGAAGAATACTCCTCACTGGTTACATCATTGTTTCCGTTCATTACAAGCACTTTAACTCTGTTGTTCAAAATAAGACTCCTTGCACAGGAATAGACTGCATCAAAATTTGACTTCACACTCTTTTGGGGACTTAGAGATTCATACTCCTTTTCAAGTTCAGTCTTAAATTCATCGTCAATATGCTGAACGCACCAGTCAAGTTCTGTTAAAACCGTCCGCTTATACTTGCTGTGCGCCGCTTGACGAACACTTGGATGAATCAAGCAGTTGCAGGTTGTTCCGCCAGAAGAAATAATCTGTCCAGATACGGCAAGGTGATGAAGTACAGCCTGGCGTTCAGGATTTTTGACCTCATCGATATAACTGATGCACTCAGCCTTTTCATTTTTTGGAAAGAAAAAGTCTCCGCCAAGATATCCGTTGCCTGGCGCAAAATAGTAAGTAAAATATGGATGCCAGCCTGAGTTTAATGTCTGGAGCAGAATAGCCTGTGGTGTTCCTGTTACCTGCAGATATATACTGCTGGAAGCCCCACTTTTTATTGAATCCAAATATGCGTTAATTGATGATTTCCGTCCTTTATTAATTAACGTATTAAGAGATGCCGCATCTGCTTCATCGTCAACAATAAACAACGGATTGCCTTTCATAAATCCAGTTGATGCAAAAACATTAGACCACAGACGTAAAATTCTGGAATTCTTTTTTAGCACTATTATTGCTGGTTTGATAAGTCGATTTTCCATAAAGAGGCCAGAATCATTTTCCCCACAAATACAGAACCCTTTTAAATCAGATTGAACTCGTTCAAGAGTTTGTTGCTGAAGCACAACATTGTCTGTTGTAAGAAGAAGAAACGCAGGAAACCCCATATCAGCCGCCTTGCAGATAATACCAAACATTTGTCCAGTCTTTCCAGATTGTACATTTCCAAACAGTAACCCCATTTCATGACTACAAAAAGAAAAATTTTTTATATACTGATTTCCGATATCATCCGCGGTCTGAGCAATCGATTCTGAAAGGCGGAAATTTCCACGGTCAGTAATAGTCTTTAAGTATGCGTTAAGATATTGCATCATTCGTCACCTACCTCTTCCTCAACCGACTCAAACGAGAGAATCCAAACGTCGAGGAGGTTCCCCTCTTCATCTCCCTTTTTTCGGTCGGTTTTGGTCAATACAAGCGTGTCACAGCCATATTCCGCCAGCATTTCCTTTGTAATCATACCAAGGCGATCATCATCAAGCTGTGTATCATTTACCGGAGTGACTAATCCAGCAGCGGCCAGTCTGCCCTTAATCCACCGTCCAAGAATTAGTTCATCACCTACTGCGCTAAATTGCTTGTTGCCAGCACTTGTGGTATGTGCTTTAAACGCATAACCATCATCGGTGATGACATAGAATGGTACGTTTTTTTCTGGATACCCTGGGAGAAGCGTTATTCTCTTACTTACCGTTAACTGTGTTTCATACCAATCACGAGATTTCCTTGCGTTCCTCGGCGCGGCATAGCTGACATTCAGATTTGATTTTGTATAGTGTTTCCCATCATCCATGTGGCGTTCATCAAATGCCGGCACTTTTATCGGAAGTACAAATGCAGGTTCAGTTTTATGTTGAGCGTATATTGCCACTTCTGCCTGTGGCACCTGCTCCACAGAATCAACACCTGTCAATGAAGTATTGATTTCACGAATAAGTGGCATATTCGTAATATCTGCTATATTTGCTGAACACATATCACAATTAAGCTTTTGAATTAAGTCATAAATTTCTCGGCATTCATTGGAATCGCAGGTCAATCCAGCCACCTCATACTGTCTGCGGTTATCTGCCTCTGGCTTAATGACACCGAGATTAGCTGAGCCTATAATAGCAGATTTGATTTCCCCGTCTTTATGAAATACATAGAGTTTTCCATGATATTTAAACGCCCGTACAATTCGAATTTCACCAACACCGGCATTTCTCCATTTTTCGTTGAGAGCTTTCACTGTGTGGTAAGTGCCTTCAGGAATTCCTTCAGTATAGTACATTCCAATAATCAATCTCACATACTCAATATCGTGTTCCGTCATAAGAAAATCAAGTTCCTCAAGGGCAGCTTTAGATATATATCCAACAGCAATATCTATGTGGTCACAATCTGCAATCTGTTCGTTAAAGCAATCAACAATTGTTGCCTGTCCCTCATTCAATCCAATTGGCAGAATATTTGAATATAATAATTTCATTATATTTCCCTCCTTCATTTAATATCAGTTTGTATTTCCTATACCGGGTCATACTTACTAATTGACAATTAGTTTAAAACTACCATTAAGGAAAAGTTCCAATTAACGCCATTCTTATTATATCACAATAATGTGAATAATTCTACCCTTTTCACTAAAATTTTATTTGAGTTCATACAAGCTTAACCTCTAATTATGATAAATCCACGTTTACCCTCAACAATTCCACGATTACCTCAACAAATCCACGTTTACTCCAATAATTCCACGATTACCGCGACAAATCCACGTTTACCTTCAATAAATCCACGTTTACACAACAAATCCACGTTTACTTTCAGAAAAAATCTCTTAAAAGCAGAAAAAACCTCCGAGTGCTACCGCTTCGGAGGTTTTTCTTATATCGGCAAAGTGCCAAAAATGCCGATATTACTGGGATTTTCGATAAAAATAAGGTGCTTCAACTTTGTATCAAAATTGAAGCACCCTTCTGGTGCGCCATCAGGGACTCGAACCCTGGACACCCTGATTAAGAGTGGCAGGATTGTCTTTTTGCCGCGGTCTAAACGCCATTACATGAGTTTTGGCGAACTCTTTAAATTCCCCGCTGTTATGGGGAATTTTATACTTTTTTCATGTATGGTCAAGTTGTCGGCAGGTTTTCAAACCAAATTTGAAAAAAACTATTTCTTTAGACATACTTTAGATGCCGCTTTAGAGAAACTTCACCGGTTTTATCAGACAAAAATTAATAAGCTGTTTAAGGTAATCGCTTTTAATTATCTGCATTTCCTGTATTTTTGATTTTTGCTGTTGGGTTTGTCCGGAATTGTGCGTTCAATCAGGTTTTGCTCCAGTGCGGGATTTAGGTAATTCTTGCGGAAGGTAGGTCTGTGCGAGAGGCCAAGCCGTTGCATAAGCTCAGACGCAGACAAAGCGTCATTTCCCATAACGGAAAGGAGGCGCCCTGTGGCAGACTTATCTTGGTCGGTTACTTGGTCGCCATCTTGATCGGTGTTGCGTCCGACAACAGTGAGCTCTTTTAAGCTGTCCCTTATTATCTCCAGCATTAGCTCGACAAACACCGCGCTGTCCGACTGGGCGTCGGCAGCGCCGAGAGCGGCATAATACTCTTTCTGCCTTGACTGGATAAGCTCCTCCACCGGCAGCCAGAAAAACAGCTCTTTCCATTTCCCGAGGAGGAGGCTGTGCCACATACGTCCCATACGCCCGTTGCCATCCGAAAACGGGTGTATAAATTCAAACTCATAGTGGAAAACAGCGCTTTTGATCAATGGGTGCAGTTCGGAAAGTCGGTACCACTCAAAAAGATTATGGATATGTTTAGGCACCAACTCCGCCGGAGGCGCCATATGAACCAGCACATCGCCGTCAAACACTCCCACTCCTTCGGACCGGAACCGTCCGTTTTCTGGCACAAGTCCGTTCATCATCAGTTTGTGCGCCTTTAAAAGATCCTCAACCGATGAAGGATCTAATTGCAGCGTCAGCAGATATGCGTCATATGCGTTCTGTACTTCCTTGATTTCATTGGGGTTGCCGAGAACACGTTTACCGTCGATAATAGCCGTGACTTGCTCCAACGACAGAGAATTATTTTCAATCGCAAGAGAGGAGTGTATGGTGCGGATGCGGTTTTCACGCCGCAAGCGAGGATTTATCACGCCCTCCTGCAAAACGATTATGCGACCGACCTGTTCGCTGATTTCGGCAATCAGCGACGTCATTTTGTCCGTCATGTGAAACGGCGGTTTGTAGTTGTCCATTTAAACACCCCCGAACTTCTAACTTTAACAGTATTATACCACTTTTGCCGCACAAAGTCAACCACTTGCTCAGTTTTACCGCGCTTGATAGGGTTTGTTGACCTTCTAAAAAGCGGACGAGACAGACTTTTTCAGGAAACAGTTGAATTTCTTTAAATAATGTGGTATGATTAAATAAGTAAAATATGAGGAGGATGAAAATGGAAAAATCACACGATTGCGACAACATGGCCTTTCTGTACGGCATGGAGCCATACACTGCGCCGGACCCGATGAGCTACTGGACGCCGGAGAGAAAAATGATGGCGGAGCTGGTGCTGCCATATACCGAAGACGAGCCGATGATGGCCCCCGCCGCCAACGCCCTCACCACGGACCCTCAGCCGGCGGATCTGACCGCGATGCCGTTTAACGCCGGCGGCAAGCTGTACTACACGATGGACGGCACGGATTATGTCGCCAGCGCAAGCATTTTTAAAAAGAAAAATCTGCTCTTGACGGCGGCGCACTGCATACAGAACAAAATCACCGGCAATCTCGGTGAAAACTATCTTTTTGAGCGTTGTCACGGGCCGGAAACCTATGCCGAACAGCTCACGTTTAAAACTGTCGCGCTGAAGGAGCAGTGGTACACCGAGAAAAAGAGCAAATGGGACTATTCCATCGTCATTTTAAATCAAAACTCGACCGTCGAGACCCCGCTCCAATTTTCCACGGTCGGCCTTGCGGACAAAACCGTGACCGCGTTCGGATACCCCACCAACTACTATGACGGGGAGTCGATGGTTTACATTGAGGGAACTCCCGTCAGGGGCGCCGATTCCACATGGATGATACCTGGTTGCAAAATGCGTAAGGGCGCGTCGGGAGGAGCTTGGGTGCTTCAGGATGGCCTTACGGCGGTGGGAGTGAATGCCTTCATATCATCGCCCGCTGCGGCGTCCTATCTTGGCTCGCCGATGTTTGACGAAAACTTTGAAAAGCTGTACGAGTATGTGCTCACTTTGCTCGGGGAGGAATGAAAATGGACACCGTACGTTACTTTAAGCTGATGAACCAAGGCGCTTTTGTGGCGCAGATCGTTATCGAATACAAGGAAAGGCACGTTGACGCTCAAGGCAACGTGAGCTATGACGCCGAGTGGAAGACTTGGTACACCGAAGGTTACAGGGACATTCTCCAGTATGCGGAGCGCACGGTTGACCTTATGATGGACTCTCCAATTCCCGATGGCTCGCAGGTGCGGCTTTACGCATATGTCGCGCTGGGCAACAGTCTGACCTCTACCGACCAGTACATTTACCAAAAAACAAGCGCCCACATGGCGGTTTACGAAATCAGCGGCACCACGCTGAACGACGAGCTGGTAAGAGTTTCATTCGGGTGATGAGGGTAATACAAGTATGTCGGGGTTATCTCAGTTGCTTAAACCTAACATTGCCAGCAGCTAATGGATACATACGTCTCAAATTTGCTTTTTCAAACAAACAAAAATCACCATTTCCACCCTGTATTTTTCATCTTTCGTTTGTTAAACTTAATTGGGTGAGTTTTTCCTTTGAAGTTCTATGCGTAAAATGTTCTCTTGTTGTTATCTGCTCTACGCCATTTTTTCTGCCCGTATCGAAAAGGTGCATAATTTATTTTTCCTCTACACATTAAGTCGAAAAGGTGTATCCAAACATTAAAATTGAATATTTTATTCTTATTTTCAGTTTCGTATTGACTTTTTCGCAACTCTGTGCTATATTATTATTGTCTTATTGTATATAGTACAATAAGGGAAGGAGAACTTGACATGAACCATACTATAGTCAGACTCGAGAGTATTGAGATTCGAAATTTCAAGAATGTTGGTTATGGACATCTTGATTTTGAGAATTTTAAAAATAATTGTAGAGCAAGCGTCCTTGGATTGTACGGACAAAACGGCTCTGGCAAAACTGCTTTGATTGACGCTTTGGAACTGCTTCAGTTCGCGCTTTCAGGCAGAGCGGTTCCGAATTACTTTGCTGACTATATCAACATAGACAGCCAATATGCAACACTCAAATATGGCTTTAAAGTTAGCAATCAGCAAGCAAACTGTGTCTATTACGTTTCATACGAGGTAAGCCTCCGCCGAGATATTAATCATACTGAGCAAAACACAGAGCAACTCTCTATAGATGAATGCTATAAAGCTGTGCTATTTGATGAAGTACTTTCCTACTCCTATGAATGCGGGGATAAAAAAGTTCGTTTTTCACCCGTTATTGATACAAGAACAGCCGAAGATATTGTTTTTATCCCGGCTACAAAGTATCGGTTAATCATTGGCAATGGCAATGAAAGCTCAACCAGCCTCTTGGTGGCAAAGCAGTTTGCTTCTGCAACATCACGTTCTTTTATCTTTTCAAGAGAACTGCTTAATGCCATTCGTAAAAACTGCAAAGAGGAATACCATCATTTTCTTGTGGAGAGTCTAGTGTTCTTTGGAAATTTTCGGCTATTTGTTATTAACACGACTAACGCCGGTCTAATCAGCATGAATGCACTTCCGCTTGCCTTCAACTATGCTGAAAACGGAAAGGCATCCATAGGCAATATCCTAATTAAACTAAATGAGCCATCTTTGATTCCAGAAGATGCATTGAATATTGTACAAAAGATTATTGGCTGCATGAATGTGGTCTTGCAGCAGCTTATTCCCGGACTTACGATCAGCGTAAAAGATTTAGGGACTCAACTCTACCCTAACGGAGCCCCCGGCCATCGCATTCAGCTCATGTCTAATAAGAACAGCAGAGAAATCCCATTACAGTATGAATCTGAGGGTATCAAAAAACTTATATCCATTTTGCAGCTTTTAATCGTGATATACAACAAGCCATCAATAACAGTTGCCATCGATGAACTGGATTCCGGCGTGTTCGAATATCTGCTTGGCGAAATTTTGCGTATCATTGCGGAAAAAGGGAAAGGTCAGCTTGTTTTTACTTCTCACAATCTCCGTCCATTAGAAACGCTTAATAAGTGCTTTATCGCCTTTACAACTACAAATCCACAAAACCGCTATATCCGTATGAGCAATGTGAAAGCAACAAATAATCTTCGTGATTTCTATTACCGTGACATCGTACTAGGCGAACAGGATGAGCCCGTGTACGAGCCAACAAACAATAGTGAAATTGCGATGGCATTTAGAGAGGCAGGTAATCCAAATGTCTCGTAAGAAAATTGTATTTGTAATCGTTGAGGGGCCTTCTGATGAAGAAGCTATTGGCGTTCTTTTACACCGTATTTACGACAGCAGTGTGGTATATGTCCATGTCATGCACTGTGACATTACAACTGAACTTGGTGTGAATTCAAATAACATCGTTGCTAAAATCGGCAATCTTGTCAAAGGATATGCGGAACGGAAATTCAAGCCTTGTGATTTTAGTCAAATCATTCATATCACAGATATGGATGGAGCGTTTATTCCTGATGCTGCCATTCTGGAAGATGCTACGGCGGTAAAGACCATATATTCTGTAACGGAAATTCGAACGCAGAGAAAAAGTAGAATTGAAAATCGCAATCGTCAGAAACGGGAAAATTTGGATCGACTATCTTCCACATTTAAAGTATGGAATATTCCATATAGTATATACTACATGTCATGCAACCTTGACCATGCGCTTTATGGGCAACTAAACATCACAAATGATGAAAAAGAAACCTATGCTTTTGCTTTTGCCAAAAGATATATGAATGACATTCCAAGCTTTATAAAATACATCTGTGAATCAGAGTTTTCTGTCTTAAATAGCTACCCTGAGTCATGGCAATATATCCGTGAAGGATTACACTCGCTTGAACGCCATACCAATTTCGGGCTATGCTTTAAGACCGAAACCAACGATTCAGAAAATACATCTGATTCCAAAGCTTAGAGACCCTATGCTGAGAGATAAAGTTCTTAAAATAGAGCCTATATTTGTTCTGTCTTTGACAAACTGCTACGTTCCATTTTCACATTACAGAATACAATCTTAGAGAACTCATATTAAAGATTCTTAATTAAGAATTAACCTTCCAACAACTCCTCAGGGGTACAATCAAGCGTAGCGGCTAGATCTAACACAGTCGAAGCCTGCGCTTTGCTTATATCTCTTTTTCCCTGCTCGTAGCTTTGTATGACACGGATATTAACACCCGAACGCTCCGCGAGCTCACTTTGTGAAAGTCCCGCTGCCGATCTCAATCTGGTCAAAGCCGACTGGGTATAAAATGCCTTTAGCCTTTGATCAAGAGATGTAACAAACTTTGTTATGTCAGCTTCATGCATCGTATCATACATTCCTATCATTTCTCCGGCAGGAACGGCCATAATGATATACTTAAATGAACAGCCTCTGAGCCACACATAATAACATAACGCCCAACCGAGCCAAAATTCAGGAGATTTATCCAGATACATCACATCCTCGTTTTCTATATTTGTTTCTCTGATTTCCGACACTACAAGACGAGCAAGCTCACAACCTGTTTTTCCGACTATATATGCCGGATTTCCGTTTTCGAACTGCTTGCATACATTTGAAGCAAGAAACATATTAAAAAATTCGTCAATATCATATTTGCATGTATTCACAGCAAAATCTATCATGTGACCGAAATTTCTTTGAGCATGAAATAAATAATCTCTATCGTAAGCGCTCATCGTCTTGCTTCATCTCCTCTCTTATAATATCTACAATAAACAGCTCTGTCGGCAATGATGGCTCAGCTCTTTTCTGGCGGTACTCCATTCTTGCCATACGATCCCGCTCTTTTTTCTTTTTATAATATATTGAGGCATCTGCGGGACTGTTGGAAATATATTTTATTCTGTCAAAAGCTCTTTCACTCATCAAAACGACCTGTTCTCCCAGCTTACCGAGTCTCATTGCATCGCCAAGTTGACGATAAGAAATGGCTCCCGCCACAAAGTCCTGCGCAAAAGTAAAATATGAATCATCTGCGCGATAACCTATTATGGCATCATAAAGCGCGGTATCGATCATGAAATTTTCAGCAAGATATTTTTTAGCGGTTTCCGATATTGTACTGTTTTCCCAATAAGTACGGTGCTTTGTTAGGACTGCCAGCCAATTGAGCAGGTTATATTTGTCTGAATTAAGATATAAAACATTCAACCCGTCCATATCAAATTCATACTTATTCGCAAAACCATCGTGGTTATTAGAGCAAGCCCATTCCTTTGCAAGTTCCTCATTTTCGGTACAATAAAAGCCTCTGCCGTAATCATTTTTTATATTTCCCCTGCCAAAAACAGGCTTTTCGATTATTTTTTCGCTTCCGTGAAATAAGATCATGATAGCCCTCCTAAAAAGAAAAATGCGACTATGGTGTTTCTTTAATTATAACACCATAGTCGCATTTTGTCAATATATTTAGTGAAAAAACAGTTTTATGAAGTTTTGGGCGCAAATGCAGTATCAAGTATTTTTCGCAACAAAGTCCAGCATATGCTGAACCTTTTTCGACAACCTGGCCCGCCGACACGTTTCGGCGGGCTTTTAAAATACAACATATCCTTGTATACGCATCACGTCTGTTGGCGCATACATATGACACATTAAATGTTTTCGCTTATCCTTTTTATTAGCCCTGAAATACATTTAATCATAATATTAGCCGCCAGTATCATAATCGACACAAAGGCCGCGCTCTCCATCAAGAGCTGCGCCTCAAACTGGTTTATCATCAGCGCCACTGGCTTCGGCGCGGGAGGCGCAAGGAAAGATACCGCAGAAATCGTCATCATGGAATTCACAAAGAAGTAAGAAAACATTTCTATAAGTGTTCCTCTGACCTTCGGAATAATTACATCTTTTATCATGAAAAACCGGCGAATTCCAAGGATCTGCCCTACCGCCTCAAGATTGGGATTGACTTTGCCAAGTGTGTTGTACATCATGAGATACGGCGAGGCAAAAAAGTGGATCGAATTTACAAGGATAACTATCATCAGCGTTTCGTATATCGGAGAGCCGTGAAAGAAAATAACATACGACAGTCCCAGAACTATTCCGGGTATGGCCATAGATGTAATGGAAATAAGGTGAAGGCCCCTGCTGAATTTACCCTTTAGCCTCGCGGTCATATAGGAACATACAAATGCAAGAGCCGTCCCTGTTATCGCCGTGGCCGCCGAATATAAGAGCGAATTAATGAGGTATTTATCCGCGCCGCGGCTCATGGTTTTCTGTATGTGATAAAGCGTGGGAGTCGGATCGATCGGATATTTTGTTTCAAATACCATTACGCAAAATGAGGCAATGGGCGCAAATACGCATATACAAATAATCGCGCAGAATATGTATGACAATATCTTTTGCACGCCTGACTTGTTCGGCTCGGCCCGCTCCGAAACAAAACCGCTCTGGCTTCGCTCGGGGTTAAGCAAGTCTACAACAAACGCCGCTATGGCGGGTATCAGCAAGAAGGCCCCTATAACGCTTCCGCTGTCATAGTCGATCATACCTACCGCTTTATTATACATGAGAACAGACAGCGTCGTCGTCTTTCCTCCGACCATCAGCGGGACTCCGTAGTCAGTCACTATCATGGTAAAAACCGCAAAGAACGCTGATATAATCGTCTTTTTGAGATAGGGCAGGGTGATGTCCTTAAATCTGCTGCCCGCGGGTATTCCCAATACGTCCGCCGCTTTATATGTCATTCCGTCCTCATATTCAAGTATGCTCGAAAACATCAGAAACGCAACAGGAAATGAATACAAAACCGAACCCGTAACGATGCCCCAGAAGCCGTAAACGCTCCCATCGAGGTGAAAAAAGTTTGTCAAAATTCCGTTGGCGCCGAAAAGCGCCACCAGCCCAAAGGCGTGAGAAATTGAAGGAATTAGCATTGGTATGACAAATATAATGCTGAACAGCGCCTTACATTTGATGTCCGTTCTTTGTATGCACCACGCCGAAAGCAATGCAAGGATAAGAGATATAACCGTCGCCACAAGCGCAGTGGTCACTGAGTTGACGACAGCGGGGAAAAACTGAGGGGAAGTGACGACGCCCTTAAATTCCCTTGGCGTGATCCGGCACAGCATTGAAATTATCGGCGCTATTACGCACACCGCAAAGAACAGCGCTATGCTGATATTAATTATAACCTTAGAGGTACTCTTTTTCATATCAGCCTCCGCGCCTTCCGTCAATAAACTTTGAGAGCGAATCCACCTTTGCCTGCAAATTGTCTATTACAAATGTTTTCACATATTCGCCGGCAGGATTTTGCAAAATGTTCTCGGGGGTATCGAGTTGACATATCTCACCCTGATCCATTATCATAATCCTGTCAGACAGCGCGAAAGCCTCCTCCTGGTCGTGGGTCACATAAATCATAGTGGTGCCGAACTGTGACTGAAGCCCCTTAAGTTCCTTTCTCATCGAAAGCCGCGTCGCGACGTCAAGAGCCGACATGGGCTCGTCCAACAGTACAATGTCCGGATTTAAAGCGAGGGTCCTTGCGATAGCTACTCTTTGCTGCTGTCCGCCGGAGAGATTTTTCGGATATTTTTTGATATGCTCCGACAGCCCCACAGCCGCTATCATATCAAGAGCCTTTTTCTCGGCATCGGCTTTGGATACTCCATGAAATTTCAGGGCGTACTTTACGTTCTGAAATACGGTCATATTTTCGAAAAGAGCATAATTCTGAAAGACAATACCCATGCCGCGCTTATCGGGCGTAGCTTTGGTTATGTCTTTTCCGTCCTTGACAATGCTCCCTGTATCTGGTTCCAAAAGACCGATAAGAATTCTGAGAAGGGTCGTTTTCCCGCAGCCGGACGCTCCGAGTATAGACAGAAATTCGCCGTCCCTGACATCGAAGCTGACGCTTTTTAATATGCCCATCTCCCTGTAGCTTTTGGAGACGTTCTCAATCACCAGTTTGCTTTTCATGAGAATGTCCACCTGGCAAGGTGGATGTATACTAAAAAAGTGGACAAGAAAAAAGAAATATGTTAAAATAGTAAACAAGAGAGGAGAAATACTATGTC
>CANRJP010000046.1 GCA_947630975.1 uncultured Clostridia bacterium | reverse complement strand
TCCGTAGACCTCTTTTCCGTCCGCATCTTCTGTGACACTCTGTATCCGGAAATCTCCGTCTATTGTTGCCGTGCCGCCGTCTATTATTATATAGCCTTTTTGCAAAAGCAATCTGCCCGTAACATTCAGAGTTCCACTTCCGACAGGTAAATAACCATCTTTAATAATCAAATCCCCTTCCACGGTCAAAGTGTGTCCGTTCAAATCAAGGGTAACACCGTTGTCAATGGTGAGACTATTCGGCACAGTCACGTCGCCGGGAAGAGTGACGCTCGTCTCCAGCCGGCGATCCAGTCCGTCAAAGGAAAGCGAGTCGTCGGCGACCACCGACGTTCCGCCATAGTCCAGATCGGCCACCGTCATACCCATGGAGCAGCTGCCGACCAACTTGCCGTTTTCAAAGTGTATCTGCCAAATAACGGGGCTTTTTTTCTCATCCGCCAGCGGAACCTCCTTGCCGGTCAGCTTTTCCATTTTGCCGCTCCAAAAGGCGAAATAGTTCAAGTCGGCGCCCACCGTGAGGAACAGATAGTATTTAAAATCCTGACAATGCACGGTTTCTTTGTTTGAATTTTCCTTTATCTGAGAGGTGTACTGCGTTTTAAATCCGATCTCCCCGTATACTATGGCCTGAGCCACCAAAATATCCACGCCCGCGCTGATCTTCAGGGCCGCGGATATGCTGCCCTGGCCGGTCACGGAACGGTTGCCGACAGAGAACTCGTGAATCGCCCTTGTGGTTCCGTCCGACAAAACGCTGGCTCCGGCGGTGAAGGTGCCGGAAACATCGGCGGACATTTCCATGCCCATGGACAGGGACAGCTTTACCGCGATAACGCCGATGCCAAAGACGCGAATTTGGCCCAGCGGAACCTCCGAGACGGATTCCTCCTTATAGACCTGATTGCTGGTGAGACCCCACGAGCCGCTCACCGTGACGGTGAAGCCGCTGTCGGAAAAGGAGTGGTTCAGGTGCAAATCAGACAAATAAATTTCCGCTTTTGAGTCCCCGGTAGAGATGGACAGGGAGAGCTTACCGTTCGAATATTCCAGACCGTCCATCAGCTCCACATCGTCGGCGGGGATAAATTCGGAATTTTCCGCCGAAAGGGGGATAACGCCCTGAGCGTCCACATAGGAAAAGACGTTTGCCTCCGCCTTTTCCACGGCGATTACCGTTCGGCCGTTTTCGCGGGCTACCGACAAAGCCGTGTAAGCGACGGGCAGGGAATCCAGATAAACGACAAAGTTGTCTCCCGCATTGATTGAGACGGACTCGCTGTGCAGCGTCACGGCGGTCTCATCCGGACTTATCTCGAAGTCGATATTTTGGGGAACCTCTATCACGCCGTCGGAATATTCGTATGTGCTTGCATAGTCCTCCCGCACCTCCTGCATGGAGACAATCTCTTCGGCGTCGGACAGCATTACGCCGACCTCGGCATAATCCACAGCAGCGTCAAACGGGGCGTCCTCACCGTCGAACCAGCCACGATTAAGGGCGATTTGCTCCTCCTCCGAGGGAGCGTCCGCTTCAACAGCTAACAATGCGACATCGTTAGCTTCGCCAGTACTCAGGTCAAGGCACGAGGTCAGGGTTCGGGCGGTAAACTCACGGGTGGCCGCCTCGAAGGGCCTTATGTACATTCCGTCATTTTCTTCAAAAAGGCCCGCCTCCCAGGCCCATACCGCGTCACGGTAAAATTCCTCCGATTGGCCGTAGTCCGAGAAGGTAATATCCGTGCAGTCGTCCAAGTCGGTACAGAAACGCGAGGCCAGCTCGTGAATCCAGTCTATCCTCGTAACGGTTTTCTTTTGATTGTCCTGTTCCTCCGCCGGAGCGGCCATATTCGGCCGGGCGGCAGGGGTGGCTTCCGTAGCCGGACTTTCCGCTGGCGGTTCATCTTCCGGAACATCGGCGGATATATCGGCGGGCTGTTGTACGGCAACAGTCTCGTCCGTCAAGGCGACCTCGTTGTATTCGGGTTCCGCCGGTGGCGTGGCTGCGCCTTCTTCCGCCATCGCGAGAGCGGGCATAACGCCCAACGTCATAGCCGCGCACAGCAGCAGGGCAAGCAGTTTTTTGAGTTTGCTCATGTGTGTTTCCTCCTCTTTTTTTTTAATGTATATAATTGTATATAAAAAGTGCGTGACCGAAGCCACGCACAAAAAACACATCGCTCCGATTTGTTTTGTGGCACAAATTTCGATCCGATACATAGGTATGCGAATTTAGAGCGTGTATTTTTATCAAGAATGATAAAAATAACACACCTATGTATCGTAAAAATCGAATATTCACTTGTGCCACGACTGTATTTTACCACATACATACAGATTTATCAATACCTTTTTGAAAATTTTTCAAAACGCTATCGTCAGTCGTGGTCGTGCATTCGGCATCTTATATATGAAATTACATTAACAACGATGATATTTTGTGGTATTTTATATTTATGAACAATTTTTTAATTATTTAAAATGGCTTGAATTTTTCTTATGATTGTGTTACCTTTATATGGGGGTGGTTTTATGATGAAAAATAAATGGAAGCATATGGCAATAAATTATGATGAAGATTATTACGCTTTGGCTGCGAGCCATGATTACCGGAGCGGATTGAACAGTGTGATTTCATTCCTAATCGTCCTCGGAATTCTTCAATTTACGCGAAGCGTTGAGGTATGCGAATTCCAGCGAAGCATAATCCTTTTTCACAAAAAAATCCAAATATCCGGGTATATGTGTAGGGCAAACAACATTGAATTTATAGTGGGTACCTTTTCAAGAGGAGAGAGTTTTCCATTCGGATGTACAGACGAAGGCTATCGTATGATTATGAAAAGGCTTAATTTTAATTCGAAGTTTTTCGTTACGGTTAGCCCTGTTGCGAAAAGAATTTACTACATTCGTGAGGACGAGGTGAAATATGTTCCTCTTTGGGAATTAACGCCTGTTATTATTTCTAAGGTTCAGCTCGTTCAAGGTACGCATTGATTTGCATTGTATTGGGGGGAATTATCGTGATTGATCTGGAGCCGCTGCGAGAGGCATTAAGGCTGACCGGTACTAATGACTACTCGAAAGCAATATCGGGTTATACAGATTTAGCCAAAAAGGTTGTGGCCGCAGATACTTTTATGCAAGCGGATGTAGAAGTCAAAATATTGAAGAAGCGGACTAGTGACGATTATGCGGCTATCGCTATCGTTACACTTCACCAGACGAGCGAAAAGAAGGTTTATAACTACAAGGATTTTATAAGCAAAGGGTTTGCAATTTTAGACGACATAAATCATTTTAGTGTTTTAGAAGAAATGGATTATAACAATTTGGTTAACAAAGCCAAGCTTATTATGATATCGCGTCCCGAAATTGAGGTAGTCGATGAACTCCCTGTTTTCTCCGAGTGGGACGCGAATGCACGCGCTTGTAATTATTATGAGCAGCTTATGGAAGACCTTTGCTCTGATACCGGTGTTATAGCGTTAAATAAGGCTGACTTTACTTCCGAACATGACGCCGTTTATGAGCCGGACTTCCATGGTTGCGGGAAAGACTGCCTTATTATGCCAAAAGATAAACTCAAAGAAGCTCTTGGACTTGGACTTAATGATAGTAAGTTTGACGCTCTTATGGAAGCATGGGCGGTTAGAGGGTATCTTTATATTCCCGAGGCCAGCCGGAAGACTGGGCGCAGACAAGTCAAGTATCGCTTGGGCGAATATGGAGTTTTACACTATGCGGTTGTGGCAGATGAGGCATTGGCCTCCGAAATAAAAAAAATTAAAATTACATAAGCTGCAATTTTTAGGCGGGGAGATATTCCTCGCCCTTTTTGCATGAGAATCTGCACCTAAAGATATTAATTATTAGAAAGAAAAAAAGATGCGTATATGATGTGATTGCGGTATTGAAGTGATTAGCGGATGATGCGCCGATGTATATGTGGGTATGATGAGAACATGGATACACTGGGCGCAGTGGATACAGTGATGACAGCGGACACGCGGACACATTAATGTATGTTGTTTTAGGATGAGATGGAGCGGAGGCAGTGATGATGAACAAGCATTTGTTGATAGCGGTGATGATGATAGTCTTATCTGCGCATGGGTATTGGAACGGAGCGGCAGCCGCGGCTGTTATCAATGATAGAGCTGTTGACTGCGTAAGCATTGGGACTTTCGGTGCGTCTAAGTCTGGGTTGGGTATTGGAGAATGGAAAAACGAGTCCGCGGCAGATGCTGTCGATGGTGATATTGGGTATTAGAGCACAGAACCACCGTGTTCTTGCCGGGTATTCCTCTGATGAACGCCAGCTCTGATTAGAAATTTGCCGGTGTGGGTATATGCTCATGTCAAGCGCAGCGTTTTCCCACGCCAGTCACAATCAGTTTTTCCTTTGTTTCAGGCATTATTTTAATATTTTGTAGAGGAGCGATAAAATATGATAGGAAATTTTCTGATGGTTATTCTCTCGTTAGTTAATGAAATTCCTCCGAAGCATAAATCTTATGAAGTAGCACAGAGGACAAAGGCGTATGTTTTAAGTTTCGGGTATCTCCGTCACAAAGCGTCAGTTGTGAGGCTGCAAGCGTATCTCGAAGCTGACGGCGATTATCAACGCGCTGTGGGGCTTCTGGCGGCTAAGGGTATTGACACCACGGTGGACGCGCTTCGGACGTCTGTCTGGTATGCTAACAAGAGTCTTGTCAAAGCCCTCGGTAAAGGGTTCCTGCTGTTGCTGCAAAAGGACCCGTACTTGGCAAGTCTGAGGCTTGACTTTGCTGAAACACGGCTGGACGATGTCCTTCTCCATGATGCCGTTGGCGTAATTCCTGAGTTCAGGTATCTCCACTATGATATTGAGGACTGCAAGGCTGAGTTGCTTTTTCTTGCACGGTTTAGCCGGTCAAGCATGGCTTTTTTCCGTGGCAAAATGGATAATAGCAAGCTCGCATATTTGGGCCATCTTCTGACCCATCCATCCGATGAGGAGCTACCTGAAGCCTTGAGGGTTATTGAGTGGTTAAATGGTACTTCGAAGGCCCTGCCGAATGAACTGGAAAGATTGTGAAATTCAAAAAATTATAATTTTCGGACCGGTTGAGGGGTATTCAATTTAACTTGTTTTTTGGGACGGTTATGGCAATTATACATACAAAAAGTTAGTTTAAAAAAGGATTGTACATAAAGCGGCGCTTTTTGGAAAGAAAGGTGATATGTGTGGGTAGAACGGTAGGGTATATGAGGGTATCAACAACCGCGCAAAATGAGGATCGGCAAAAGGTCGCGCTTATAGGGTATGGTGTGAAATCCGAAGACATATATCTTGATAAAATGACTGGAGCAAAATTTTCACGACCGAGCTTTGACCGTATGAAGGCAGACCTTCAAGAAGGCGACACTCTGGTTTGTGAAAGCATATCAAGGATCGGCCGAAGCCTCGGAGATTTGCTCCAATTCCTTGAATTTTTGCAGAGTAAAGGCGTGGCATTTGTTAGCCTTAAAGAAGACATAGACATATCAAGCAGTTCGGGTAAGCTTGTCTTTGCTATTATCTCGGCTTTGGCGCAGTATGAGCGTGAGATGATCCATACCCGTTGCGAGGAGGGTCGTCGGCTCGCGCTTGAGCGCGGGGTAAAGTTCGGACGTAAGCCGGTCGATAGGACTTTAATAGACAAAGCGATTAAGCTGTATTCTTCCGGGCAGTTTACGGTTGCGGAGATTACAAATATGACGGGTATTAAACGCTCGACGTTGTATAACTATGTATCCAAGCTGAGGGCTTAAAATCCAAAAAGGGGCCGTAAAAAAATGGCGCAGATCGTTCAAGGGCGTAATGTTTCTATTTAAGATGGTTTAATATTGTAATTGTGTTTATGATGGTAACATAATTTTTTGATGTGGAAAACCCGCTCACGATGAGCGGGTTTTCTTTGTCTTTTTGCCCTTGAACTACGGCCAAAAATCGCCACTCGGCGTACCTATGTACGCCGTCGGGAGGGCTTTCTCGGCGTCAGGCTTCGCCTGCCGCCTGCGAGAGCCGATTTTCGACCGTTCTGCACGATTTTTTCTGCCGGCCCCCGTGCCTCTATGTTACAGAGGAGTTTTTTACAACCCCCTTTTTTATAAATCTAATTTTAAGTTTTATAAAACGTGTTTTGTGTTTTATAAAAGTAGTTTGATGTTTTATAAAACTTGTTAAACGGTTTATAAAACCTTTGTATAAACAGGCCAACGTCGACGCATATCTTTAAAAATTGCCGCACAGTTGAGCGAAAACTCCGCATATTTTTTTGCATATTTCTTATGAAAGGGCATGGTGCGTTTTGCACATGACGTTTTCATGGGAGTTGTTAGTTATGGAGAAAATGTTTGTGAGCATGGGCGAAGCCGCGGAGCTTCTGTGCGTTGAGCGCGAGGACGTTGAAACGCTGGTCGCCGACGGCAAAGTAAAGGGTATTACGGTGAATGGGAAAATGAGGGTAGCGGTGCGAAGCCTCGAAGCTCTGGCCTGCGGTGGTTTAGACGCCGAAACCTCGCAAAATGGTCTTGACAATTCTGCCGAAGTGCGCTATGATTGGGACGTAGATTACTTTTTAGGGGGTAAGGATATGTCCGGCGGCAACGTAACGCACGTGAAAAACGGCGACCGGTGGATCGCGCAGTTCGATCTGGGTAAGACTCCTGACGGTAAGCGCATCAGGAAGTCTAAGTCGTTTCGAACAAAGGAGGAAGCGGAGGACGCTCTGGCTCTGGAGCTTGCGAAGCTTGGGCGGACCGGCGAAGCCGTGCCGGACCAAACCTTCAAGGCCGTGGCTCTTGAATTTTTGGGCAAGGGCAATCCTACGGTGGAGCCGCGGACGTGGGCCTCGTACTATGGGGTTATCGGGTACCCGAATAAAATTATCGGGAGGCTGAAAATTTCCGAGATAACGGAGGACACGCTGATTGATATGTTCGGCCGGCTTAGAAACAATCATGCCGACAGCATGCTAAAGAGAATCAAGACGGTCGTGGGTATGGTTCTCGATTACGCGATAAAAAAGGGTATTGTAACCGTTAATGTGGCTAAGGGTATAAAGCGCCTGCCTAAATCGACTAAGGACGTGGGCAAGGTGAAGCACGAGCGGGCTTTAACTAAAGAAGAGCTTCAGTATGTGCTTAAATGCGCCAAGTCCGATCCGAGCGTGGATGGCATAGTTCATTTGCTGGCCTATACGGGTATGCGTCCGGGCGAGCTGCGGGCGCTGAGGCTCGAGGATATAGACCTCGATAAATGTACCGTCCATGTCAGGCGCGCGGCGAGTATCGAAAAGACCTTTGATAAAACCGGCAAGCCCACGGGCCGAAGCGAGTACATAAAGGCGACCAAGAGCGAATACGGCGACCGTGTGCTGTCCGTCCCGAGGGAAACGCTTGAAATGGCTCTTGCGCAGCACGGGCGAATAGTGCGCGACAGGCGGTATTACAAGGGCAAAAAGAGCACGCCTTATCTTTTCCCAGGCAACGACGGCAACTTCATGAAAGAGCAGATGCTTCAGAGCCGTTGGCGGCGCTTTAGAGAGGCTTACGGCCTATCAAGCGAGGTGTATAAGCCGTATTGCTTCAGGCATACCCTTTGCACGAATCTTATTCTAAACGGTACGCCTTTGCCCGTTGTTCAGCGTATTATGGGTGACAACTCCACCGACGTCATTGTAAAAAGCTATACCCACATCAAAACAGAAGACATGGCGGCCTCTCTCGGTAGGCTCCATGCGGGTATGACGGACGGGGAGTAGCCCCTGCCGCCCGTTGGCAACCCTCTTGGCAACGAATATGGCAACATTTTGGCAAAATGGCAACAAAAAATGCCAAAAAATGGCAATACACAGCAAAAAGAAAACGCCGTGAACCTGCATGGTTACGGCGTTAATTTACATCCCGCAAAAATTACGCCGTAATTTTTGCGGAAAGGAGGAGCAAGCTTTCGTGCGACGACCTTTTTCGCAAGAAAAAGCGTCGGAGCAAAGACAAGCTTTGCTCCGACGCCGTGGCAGGGGCAGTAGGACTTGAACCCACGACCTGCGGTTTTGGAGACCGATATTCTACCAACTGAACTATACCCCTAAGTCTTACTAAAACAGTATAACACAAACGGAGAGCCTTGTCAAGGGCAAAATTAAATTTTTTGACCGGCGGACGAAAAATAATTTGGAATTAGTATGCTATTCGCCCGCCGGAACATCATTTTTTGGACAGCTTTTCCCTGACAAGCTCGCTCATTCGGGCGGTAAGGCTGCGCAGCTCCTTTCCCCGGCCGAAGGCCAGCAGCAGCGCCGCCACGGCCACGGCGGACGACACGATGCCGGCTCCGATAAGGGAAACGATGCCGCCGCCCGGAATGACCGCGCACAGCTTCCACGAGATAAGCCCCGAGACCAGCGTGACGGCGGCATATATGGCGTAGTCGGCAAAGTACCGCCGCAGCGGACGGCCAAAGGCGTATTTGTGTACCACGTAGGGCTCCCACCAGAAGCAGGTGGACAGGATGGATACCACCGTGCCCAGCAGCACGCCGTAAACTCCCATATCCAGCACCACCAGAAACAGTACCGACACGACAAAATTGATGATGATCTCCAGCACGGCCTTGAGACGCAGATAGTTGAACAGACCCGCGGCGCTTATGACCATGATATTGACCTGACGCATACCCTTCATAAAGAAATTCACGAGGATAATAAAGGTAATCGCGGCGGGCATTACGGCCTCCTCGCCCATCCACAGGGCGATAAAACGGCTTGCCGCCCCGGCCAGAACATTGCAGATGTAAAAATAAATCACAAAGTTTGTAAACACCATCTCGCGGTAGACCGAGTATTTGTGATCCGGATCCTTTTGCACCATAAGATTGCCCACGCTGCCGGTCACGGCCTCGAATACCTGGCTCAAAACCCGAGATATGGTGGAGATTATCATGGAATAGTTGGAATAAACGCCGCTGGTCACCAGTCCCACGGTGTTGATGAGCAGTGTGTCCACGCCCGACACCATGGCCGAGCCCAACTGAAGGAACATCATGGAAACGACGCTGCGCTTCATGAGCTGGCCGTCCTCTTTGGACAGGCGGGCTTTTTTGTATTGGCTCAAAAAGGGGTACATCCTGCCGCACTTGACGTATATCGTCAGGTTCGAGGCAAAGACCATGACTATCTGAATGACGAGGTAGCCTATATAGCTGTGGAAAATCAGCAGCACCGCGGCCTGAAGGACATACTTCCCCAACAGGAAGCCGTTCTCGATGTTGCTGTTTATGTAGTGGAGCTGGTTGGCGCTGATCAGGGTGCGGCGGTAGGACATGAGATAGCTGAGAACGGTGTTGGTCAGGAAGAGCAGGTATATCAGGGTCAGATTCGGCACCTGCTCGTTGGCGCCGTGAGTTATGGCCGGCAGGAAGGGCACGAGCGCCAGCCCCAGAACCGCCGTCACGGCCGCCACTATCCGGTACATCCGGCAGTAGAAGGCCATCAGTGCGCCAATCCTCTCCCGGTCGTTGTGCTCGATGGGCTCGTAGAGACCGAAGGCGACGGAGGTGCCTATGCCCAGCTCCGTCATGGACAGCAGCAGCAGCACTCCCTCCATCACCGCGTTCACACCCAGATACTCGAGACCGAGCATCCTCACGAACACCGTGCGCAGGGCAAAGCCGGCCAGCACGTTCAACATCTGCCAGCCCAGCATTACGGCGCTGTTCTTAACCGAATTTTGAAATCTCATTCCCTTATCAGTCCCCAAAAAAGTATTATATTATATTATAAAATATCTTAAGTCTTTTGTCAAGACTGATTTTTTGACGTGTTTATATTCATGTTTTTTACGCTCCGTCGGTTCCGTGCCGCCCGCTGCAAAAAAATCTCCTCCGGCACTTGATATTGTGGCGGGCTTGTGTTATAATTACAATATAGTGTGAAAAAGGGAGGAAAATTTTATGAAGCTCAACGGAAAATACCGCCTGAGAAAGGTGGGCGACACCTATATAGTAGTCAGGCTCGGCGACGGCCAATCGGTGAATTTCAGCCGTCTGATAACCGTCAACGATACCGGCGCCTTTATTTTTAAGCAGTTGGAAAACGGCACCGACATGGACTCACTCGTGGCCGCCATCATGGGTGAGTACGAGATAGACGAGGCCGGGGCCAGGGACGCCGCCGAGACCTACCTTACCAAGCTGGTAGATCTGGGCATCGCCGAGAGGTGACGAATATGGCCGAGATCAAAAGACGGAATTCCCGCCGGATAAACGTGGGCGGAGTGCCCATCGGCGGCGGCGCTCCGGTTACGGTTCAGTCCATGTGCACCACCGACACCCGGGACGTGGAGGCCACCGTCCGTCAGGTCAACGCTCTGGCGGCGGCGGGCTGCGACATAGCGCGGCTGGCGGTGTTGGATATGGACGCCGCCAAGGCCGTGAAGGCCATAAAGGAACGGACGGACATCCCCATCGTGGCGGACATCCACTTTGACCACCGTTTGGCTCTGGAGTGCATCAAAAGCGGGGCCGACAAGATACGCATAAACCCCGGCAACATCGGGGGCAGGGACAACGTTCGGGCCGTGGCCGACGCCGCCGGGGAAAAGGGCGTGCCCATCCGCATCGGCGTCAACGGCGGTTCGCTGGAAAAAGACCTGCTGGAAAAGTACGGCCACCCCACCGCCGAGGCCCTGTGCGAGAGCGCCCTGCGCCACGCCTCCCTGTTGGAGGACTGTGATTTTCACGATATAGCGATTTCGATAAAGAGCAGCAGCGTGCCCCTTATGGTGGAGGCCTACCGGAAAATTGCCGCCCTCACCGACTATCCTCTGCACCTTGGCGTCACCGAGGCGGGGACGGAGTACACCGGCATCGTCAAAAGCTCCGTCGGCATCGGCGCCCTGCTGCTGGACGGCATAGGTGACACCATTCGGGTGTCCCTCACCGCCGATCCGGTCAGGGAGGTAAAGGCCGGCATAGAGCTTTTGAAGGCGCTGGATATGAAAAAAGGCCCCCGGCTCACCTCCTGTCCCACCTGCGGCCGCTGTCAGGTGGAAAACATGATAGACATAGCCGGCCGGGTCTCCCGGCGTCTGGAGGGCGTGGACAAGGATATACACGTGGCGGTCATGGGCTGTGTGGTCAACGGCCCCGGCGAGGCTCGGGAGGCCGACGTGGGCTTCGCCTGCGGCAAGGGCTCGGCCCTGCTGTTCAGGAAGGGCGAGGTCCTGCGCAAGGTGGACATAGACGACGCCGTAGAGGAACTGTTTAAAGAGATAGACGCGATGTGATTGTAAATTATGAATTAGGAATATTCCGTGCGTTGACTTCGTCTGTCATTGTCGTTGTAAATCTGCACAGCTATATAAAAAAATTCTTGCATTTTGTCGAAATACGTGTTATAATGTCTCTTGGATAGAGTGCAAGTAGCGGGACGGTTAGCCATCTTCCTTATGAAAGGAGGTGGTTTGTGATGACTGAACGGGAATTTTTATTGTTGTTTATGATAATAATTCTCTTTATCATTATCATCATAAAAAATAACTGCCCCCGACCAAAGTTGGCAGTTATTTTTATAAAAACTAGCAACATTGGCTAACCGTTTTACGGGCTTGCCTCTATCTATTTTTATTATACACGATTATTTTTATTTTGTCAAGTGATTTTAGTCAAAATTTATCGTCGCTCCCTGCCGGAATATATTGTGGCAGTTACACCGCAAACGACAAAACTCCGCAGCTGTTCCGTCAGTATTCCTCATTCCTCACTCCTAATTCCTCATTTCCCCCTTGACTTGTCCATTTTCGGGTGCTATAATATCCCCACAATAAAAAAGGGGGAATACATATATGAAAAAGAACGCCGCGGACAAGAGGAGCTTCCTGGTTTACTGCGACTACCGCAAGCATTTGTCCATGCTCACCGACGAGGAGCGGGGCCGTCTGCTGATGGGGCTGCTGGACTACGCCGAGGGAGCGGAGGTCCCGAATCTGGACGGGCCGGCGGCCATGGCCTTTTCCTTCATTTCGGCCCAGATGGATCGGGACGCCGAAAAATACGCCGAAGTTTGCCAAAGGCGGAGCGAGGCCGGGAAGAAGGGCGCCGAACGGCGCTGGGGCGAGGACGAATAGCAAATGCTATTTTTGCCATATGGCAAAATGGCAAAAATGGCTGATACAGATAAAGATAAAGAAAAAGATACTCTTACTGATACAGAAAAGGATAGAGATAATGATACTTAGTATTAGAGAGGCGACTTTTCCACAGATACGGCAATTTTTCCCATAAAAACGGGAAAGTTGTTGTGGAAAACCTTGTGGAAAAGCTGTGGAAAACTCTTGTGCTCATTTTTTTGCCCATTCGGCTGTTGACACGGCGCCGCAGAGGGAAGTATAATATAGTGAGGAATGAGAAATGAGGAATTAGGAATATTGGCGGGACAGTTACGGCGTTTTGCGTGTATGTGCCGTAAATTCGGAAATGTAACCTTGATTCCGTAGGGGCGACCATCGGTCGTCCGCAATTAAACGTTTACGGCAACAACGACAAACAGTATAACCACCATATCAATATTCCTCATTCCTCATTCCTCATTTATTTAGATATAGCCCTTGACAAATCCGGAGTTTTATGCTACACTATAGGTGAAAAGTTCGAAGACGTATTTCGTATATGTCTCACCAAAAGTGAAAGACCCGGAGTTGCAGCTCCGGGTCTTTCTTTTGGGCTGTGTCGGCTTGCACCATCAACGATTGACAACCGACGCAAAGCCTTCGCCCGAGAGAACAATTTGACATAACTTGTCATATCCACCATAAACCGGCACAGCGGTGCGCCGGGAGACACGTCTCCTCGTCGCGCCCTACCCGAATATTTTTCATTTATACCTATCATGCCGTTATTTTCCCAACGGCAAATAAATTTTATGCACGTTTATTCATTTGCTGTTGCCACCGTAAACGTTTGATGGCGGACGGCCGATGGCCGCCCCTACGATATCAAGGTTACGTCACCGCCTCATCAACGACAAATAATGTAACCACCGCATCAATATTTCTAATTCCCAATTCACAAAGAAGGTGTCCCAAATGGAAAGAACCTACATAATGCGCGACGTGTTCCCCTCGGCGGAGGGGGACGAAAGCGTCCGTGACGGCGTTATCCGCCGCATGGTGATAAACAGGGAAAACCGCACCGCGAAGATCGACGCGGTCTATACCCGCATAGTCCCCAAGGGACGGCTCGACCGCTACTGCGCCGACATAGGCCGAGCCTACAGGCTCACACAGGTGGCTATCGACCCGTTCTTCGACATAGCCGAGCCCTCGGAAAAGGATATTCTGGACTTCACCGCCCAGCTCACGGCGGGCTTCCACGACACAAATCCGCTCTGGGCGGCCATACTCTGCGACAGCACCGCCGCCGTCAGGGGCGGATGTCTGTACATCACTCTCCGCCACGGCAACAAGGAGCTTTTGGAGCGGGACAAGGCCGGCGAGCATATCCGCGCCCAACTGCAAAGGCGGCTGGGAATAGGCCTTTCGGTGGCCTTTCTCGAGCAGGAGATGGAGATGGAGTACAAGCTTGAGCCCATTCGGGAAAAGCCGCAGATTAAGGCCGAGACAAAAACAGAGGGAAGGGTCATCTTCGGCAAGGATTTCGACGCCGAAAGCGAGCTCATGCCCATTTCCGAGATAAACAGCGACACCCAGTTCGCCGTGATAAGGGGCGACATCTTCGGCAAGGCCGATGACAAGGGCAAAACCCCCGGCGCCGAGCTGCGTGAGCTGAAAAAGGGGGACAAGTTCCTCATCACCTTCTATATCACCGACTACTCCGGCAGCATCACCGTCAAGGCCTTCGTGCCCCGCAAGCAGGCCGACGCCGTCTACGCCCGGCTGGAAAAGCCCTACGTTTGCGTCAGCGTCCGCGGACGGGTGGAGTTCGACACCTACAGACGTGAGCTGGCCGTCACGGCCAGGGATATTATCGCCGACGAAATGCCGGAGGTAACGGACACCGCGCCGGTTAAGCGGGTGGAGCTCCACGCCCACAGCAAGATGTCGTCCATGGACTCGGTGATGGACGCCGCCGATTACGTCAAACAGGCCGCCAAGTGGGGCCACAGGGCCGTGGCTCTCACCGATCACGGCGTTGTGCAGGCTTTTCCCGAAATATACAAGGCCAAGCCAAAGGACATAAAGGTCATTTACGGCTGCGAGGGCTACCTCATACGTGACGGGGAAAAGTACAACCATAAGGACACCCGCCGCTATCACATAATCCTGCTGGCAAAAAACCTCACCGGCCTGAGGAACCTGTACGAGCTGGTGAGCATATCCCACACCAAATACTTCTACAAGCGCCCCCTTATCCCAAAAGATGTGCTGGCCGCCCACAGGGAGGGCCTGATTATCGGCAGCGCCTGCGAGGCGGGCGAGCTGTTCCGCGCCGTCCGCGACGGGGCAAGCGAGGAGGAGATCAGGGAGATAGGCTCCTTCTACGACTACTTCGAGATCCAGCCCATCACCAACAACCGCTACATGGTACGGGAGGGCATAGTCCCCGACGACGAGGCCCTGCGGGAGCTGAACCGCAAAATCGTCCGCCTCGGTGACGAGATGGGCAAGCTCACCGTGGCCACCTGCGACGTCCACTTCCTCAAAAAGCGGGACGAGGTCTACCGCCGCATACTCCAGGCCAGTCAGGGCTTCAAGGACGCGGACAACCAGTCGGAGCTGTACTTCCGCACCACCGACGAGATGCTGGAGGAGTTCGCCTACTTCGGCGACCGGGCGCAGGAGCTTGTTGTGGAAAACACCAACAAAATAGCCGACATGATAGAGGACATCGCCCCCATCGCCGAGGGCAACTACCCGCCCAAGATCGACGGCAGCGAGGAGACCGTGCCCAAGCTGGCCTACGAAAAGGCAAAGGAGCTTTACGGCGACCCCCTGCCGGAGCTGCTGGACAAGCGGCTCAAGGACGAGATAGAAAGCGTGGTGGGCCACGGCTACGCCGACCTGTACAACTACGCCCGTATGCTGGTGAAGCACTCCAACGAGGACGGCTACATCGTGGGCAGCCGCGGCAGTGTGGGTTCCTCGTTCCTGGCCTTTTGCCTGGGCATAACCGAGGTCAACGGCCTGCCGCCCCACTACCGCTGCCCCAAGTGCAAGCACAGCGAGTTCTTCCTCCACGGCGAGTACTTCGTGGGCTGCGATATGCCCGACAAGGTCTGCCCGGAGTGCGGCACGCCCTATATCAAGGACGGCTTCGACATACCCTTCGAGACCTTTTTGGGCTTCGGCGGCGGCAAGCAGCCCGATATCGACCTTAACTTTTCCGGCGAGTACCAGCCCAAGGCTCACAAGTACACCGAGGAGATCTTCGGCGAGGGCAACGTTTACCGGGCGGGCACCGTGTCCACAGTGGCTCAAAAGACCGCCTACGGCTACGTGCTGCACTACTTCGAGGAGCGGAACAGATACGTCCACTCCGCCGAGGTGGAGCGGCTGAAAAACGGCATCACCGGCGTAAAGACCACCACCGGCCAGCACCCCGGCGGCGTGGTAATACTGCCCCACGGCCACGACATCAACGAGTTCACCCCCGTCCAGTACCCGGCCAACAAGACCGACTGCGGCATAATAACCACTCACTTTGACTACCACAGCATCGAGCAGAACCTTTTGAAGATGGACATTCTGGGCCACGACGACCCCACCATGCTGAAAATGCTCCACGACCTGACCGGCATAGACCCCAAGGAGGTCAACATCGCCGACGAAAAGGTGCTGAGCCTTTTCACCTCCACCGAGGCGCTGGGCGTCACTCCCGAAGACATCGGCAGTGAGACCGGCAGCTTCGCCGTGCCCGAAATGGGCACCAACTTTGTCCGCCAGATGCTCGTTGAGTCCCAGCCCAAAAACGTGGGCGATCTGGTGCGCATCTCCGGCCTGTCCCACGGCACCGACGTTTGGACGAACAACGCACAGGACTTGGTGCGGAATTACGGCCACACTCTGGAGGACGTCATAAGCTGCCGCGACGACATCATGGTTTATCTGATACATAAGGGACTGCCGCCCCAGAGGGCCTTCACCATTATGGAGCAGGTTCGCAAGGGCAAGCGTCTAAAGCCCGGGGACGAGGATGAGATGAGGGAGCACGACGTGCCCCAATGGTACATCGACAGCTGCAACAAGATAAAGTATATGTTCCCCAAGGGCCACGCCGCCGCCTATGTCACCATGGCCAACCGAGTGGCCTGGTACAAGGTATACCGGCCCATCGCCTTTTATCAGGCGTACTTTTCCGTCCGTGCCGACACCTTTGACTATGAAAAAATGGCCCGCGGGCGGCAGCGCTGCCTGCAGGCCATGGCCGATATAAAGGCGCTGGATAAGCCCACCGCCACCGAAAAGTCCACCTACACCATTCTCGAGGTGGTCAACGAGATGTACGCCCGCGGCTTCGAGTTCACCCCCATAGATCTGTACAAGGCCCACCCCACCAAATTTGAGAATGTGGACGGAAAGATAATGCCCGCCTTCAACAGCCTGTCCGGCATGGGTCTTGCGGCGGCCCGGAGCATAGCCGACGCCCGTGAGCAGGGGCCCTTCCTTTCGGTGGACGACTTCCGCAGCCGTACCGCCGTCAGTGAGAAGCACGTCGAGGCTCTTCGGGAGATGGGCTGCTTCGACGGTCTGCCCGAGAGCGCACAGGTCAGCATATTTGATATGAATTTGTGAGGAACGGGAGTTAAAAATTAGGAATGAGGAGTGAGGAATGAGGAATACTGACGGGACAGCTGCGGCGCTTGCTTGTGTGTACCGATAAATTAAAAATGACAAAAATACCCGCAGGGTGCGACGAAAACCGTAAGCGTAACCTTTACCCCGTAGGGGCGCCCTCATGTACGCCTCCGCTCGCTTTCCGACTTTCCGCGAGTACGCCGCCGGCAAGGACAAACTTGTCGTAAATTATTCCCCTTTTCCCGCCAGGCCGCTTTGAGTTATTGTCAGGACATAGTCATCGTACCCGTCGAAGCCGAAAATGTATTTGCCGGCCGCCTCGCTCCACTTCCAAAAAATCCCAATGGCCTCGGAGCAGTCGTTGACGGGCGTCATGGCAGTCTCCCTCAGCACGGCGACGCTGACCGCACCGACCTCTTCATTATCCGTGTCCAGACCCAGCCTTTTCGCCTCGGCCGCGGCATAGTTATCAATATAACCCTGAACCGAGTCCGCTCCGCTCAAAGCCTTGTAAAACTCGTTCTTATACAGGGCGTAGGCTTCCAGCGCAAGACGGCTCCGCTCCGGACTCAGTCCCTTCATTAATCCGACGCTGTCGCCGGCTATGCTCAGTATACCGGAACCCCCGTAACTGTCCGATCTGGGGAAGGGTACTATACCCATGCTCATCGTCGCTCCGGCGTCGTCCATAAGCCAGGGAGAAACATTGGTGAAGGCGCTGCCGCCAAACAGGACATCCATGAAATTATAGCTTGCGTTGAGCCAGCCGCCATAGATGGCGCCGGTCTCTTTATTCGCGTCTTCGCAGGTCAAAAGGCCCTTGTCAGCCAAATTCCTGAGATAATCCGCGGCCTCCGCGGCCTCGGGTGAGTCGGCCCGCATATTTTCGCCGTCGAACACGGCGGCGCCGTTAGAGACCATGGCCCCGATGGCCGCGTAATCGTAATTGGTCTCGTAAGGAGTCAGGCCGCTGTCGGCTATGGCTTGGAGATATTCCTCAAACCGGCTCCATGTCCACTCCCCGCGCTCGTACAGCTCGCCGGGGTAGAGGGTGGTGCCGTCGGCCTCCTTAAGGGCGGGGATCCGATCGAGAAGTCCGATATTGTAGCACAGGGGCCAGGCGGAAACAAAGTTAATATCCTTGTTCAGCAGATAGTGACCGCCATAGGTTTCGCACTGGAGCAGCCATGCGCTGTCGCCTGTAAACACATCCATGTACGGATCGACGGGCTGAAGAATATTTTCGTCTAAAACATACCCCTGTACCCCATTCCACATTACCGAAAGGTCGCAGCCATACTGACCGGTCAACAGTCTTTGCCGAGGCGTCACCTGTACTTCCTGTCTTATAAATTTCAGGTCTACGCCCAGCTTTTCCTTAACGGCCGCAAGGGCCTGAGCCGCCGCATTGCGGACGTCAGGGTCGGTTTCGACATACTCGCCGGTATCCTCGTCAATATACAAAACGTCGTCATCATATACGGCGCCGGTGCCCACAACAACGGTGTCCGCCGGAACGCCCCTGACGGCGTCATTTTCCGATGCCCAGAGATCGATAATATCTCCGAAGACGTCCAGCGGAAGATATGTCCTGCCGTCATAAGCGGTCACGGGGGCGTCAAGGATTTTTCCGTCAACGGCGGCCTTTATCGTATCCGTCGCCGGAAAGTCCGCCTTTTCGCCGATATAGACGGTGTTTGTGGCTCCGTCCCAGTCAACGGCTCTGCCATAGGCCTCGCAGAAGCTCCGTATCGGGTAGCAGAACCCCAGTTCCGGCACCTCAAGATACTCAATGACATTGCCGCTGCCGTCGTCAAAGGGCACAAACCTGTACTCGCTTTGGGCCATGCAGGCCGTACCCGCCAGCAGACATAAGCACAGAACAACATAAAACGTTTTTTTCATTATCATTTTTCCTCCTTGAAGTAATAAAGATGTGTGTTTAAAGTGATAAAGGTCGTCCTATCGGTCCCGTCGTTCGCCTCCTTCTCCGACTCATGAAAGCTTGTTTTGATATTACTCGTGCCGCCTTTTTCATGTTCATTTTATCATTTTTTCATTTATTTGTCAACGGTTTTTCTTTAAGGCAATACCGCACAGAGATTGTGCCCATATTGCGCGGCAGATTTTTTGACGGAATTACGAAAACGACGAAGGAATACTGTCGTATTTCAAGGAGTTTTCGTAAGAAACGTCGGAAAAGATGCAAGCAAGATGGGTGCAAAACTCCTTAGTGGTCTTTGTGCGGTATTGCCTTAAATCCTGTAAGAATATACATTTATTTATATAGACGCATATTCTTTATAAAAAGTTACTTGTATTTTGAAAATTTTTTAAACCATTAGTTTGACCGGTTGCCATCACATTCCAAAACAACGCCGTAACCACGGGGGTTACGGCGTTTTCTTTATACAGAGTTTTTATTTATTGGCATTCTCGGCGATTATCTTCTGGGCTATATTGGCGGGAGCCTCCTCGTAGCGCACGAACTCGAAGGTAAAGCTGCCCCGGCCCTGTGTCATGGAGCGCAGATCCGTGGCGTAGCGGTCCATCTCGCCCAACGGCACCTCGGCCACGACCTTACCCTTTCCGCCGCCCACGGGGGACATATCCAGAATACGGCCCCGGCGCTTATTCACGTCGCCGGTTACGTCGCCCATCTGGCTCTCGGGCACGGAAACCTCCAGCCGTCCCACGGGTTCGAGAAGGACGGGGCCGGCCTTGGGCAGACCCTCCTTATATGCGGCGGCGGCCGCCAGCTTGAAAGCCATTTCGCTGGAATCCACGGGGTGATAGCTGCCGTCCACAAGCACGGCCTTGAGGCCCACTACCGGATAACCGGCAAGCACGCCCTTGGCGATGCACTCGCGAAGACCCTTTTCAACGGCGGGGAAGTAGTTCTTGGGCACGGCGCCGCCGAACACGCTCTCCTCAAATATCAGGTCGTTGCCGTCGTGGGGCGAGAACTCGATCCACACGTCGCCGAACTGGCCGTGACCGCCGGACTGCTTCTTGTGGCGGCCCTGAACCTTCACGCTCTTGCGGATGGTCTCGCGGTAAGGAATGGTGGGCGACTTGAGAGTGATGCCCGCGCCGAATTTATTCTGTAGCTTGGAGGAGATGACCTCGAGGTGCATATCTCCCAGGCCGCTGATGATAGTTTCCTTTGTCTCGTTGTTGGTCTCCACGCTGAAGGTGGGGTCCTCCTCGCGGAGTCGGGCCAGACCGGAGTTTATCTTTTCCTCGTCGCCCTTGCTCTTGGGCACAACGGCCATGGAAAGGTTGGGCTTGGGCAGAGTGATGCCGGTGAGAACGATCTTGGCGCTTGTGGTGCAAAGGGTGTCGCCGGTCTGCGTTTCGGCCAGCTTCGTCACCGCGCCGATGTCGCCGGCCCGCAGCTCGGTGACCTCGATCTGCTTCTTGCCACGGAGCATATAGAGCTTGCCTATGCGCTCGTTGCAGTCGCGGATGGGGTTGTATACCACGGTGTCGGGGCGGATAACGCCGCTGTACACGCGGAAAATCGACATTTTACCCACATAGGGGTCGGCCACGGTCTTGAACACCAGAGCGCTCATGGGGTCGGTGTTGAGGCTGTTTACCTCCCAAGGCTCCCCGTCCTTTTCGGCCAGCTCCGGCGGGCACTGGGTGGGGGTGGGCAGATACTTGAGCATGGCGTCCATAAGGGAGCGCACGGCGAAGGTGGTGCCGGTGGAAAAGCCGCCGTAAACGGGGGAAACCACGCCGCTGCGGACGGATTCCTTCAGGACGGAGCGCATTTCCTCGTCAGAGATGGTGTCGCCCTCCAGATAACGCTCCAAAAGCTCCTCGCTGCTCTCGGCCACGGCCTCCACAAGGAACTCGTGGTACTCGTTGTACTCGTCGGTCATGTCGTCGGGAATGGGGATCTCGGTCTCCACGTCGTTATTTATCGTATAAGCCCGACCGCTGACCACGTTGACATATCCCTTTATCTTTTTGCCGTCCTTGATGGGGATGCGGAAGGGAGCCACGCTCTTGCCGAACTTTTCCTTAAGCTCGGCGACGACCTTGGCGAAATCGGCGTATTCGTCGTCCATGTTGCTGACGAAGAACATCTTTGCCATGCCCTTTTGGGTGGCCATTTCGTAAGCTTGCTCGGTGCCAACCTGAACGCCGCTCTTGGCGTTGACGACGATGAGAGCGCTGCCGCAGACGCGGACACCGCAGGCGGCGTCGCCCACAAAGTCAAAGTACCCGGGGGTGTCCACCAGATTTACCTTGGTGAGGCCGATTTTTTGAGTTTTCCACTCATAGGGCTCGACCGTGAGGTTGATGGAAATTTTTCTCTTTATCTCCTCGGGGTCGTAGTCGGAAACTGTGGTGCCGTCGGCAATTTTGCCGAAGCGGTCGCTGACGCCGGCCTTGTTAAGGATAGCCTCAACAAGGCTGGTCTTGCCGCTGCCTCCGTGGCCCATAACGCAGATATTGCGAATGTTTTCCGCGCTGAATATGTTCATTTTCATTTTCCTCCTTATTAGTGAGTTGTATACGCCTGTACTTATCTATTATACTATAAATTTCTGCCTATGAATACCCATAATTTTTCACAATTTTTTGTGCAATTTGTATACAATATTACCAAAAGACCCGTGCGGTCGAAAAAACGGGAAAGAAAAATCGCGCCAAGCCTTGACTTTTCGGGTAAAATATGCTATAATATAATGTGTTGATATGCGATCGTAGCTCAGTTGGATAGAGCGTTGGACTCCGACTCCAAAGGCCAGAGGTTCGAATCCTCCCGGTCGCACCACG
>CANRJP010000045.1 GCA_947630975.1 uncultured Clostridia bacterium | reverse complement strand
TGCGTTTCCATGGGGCCGAATATGAAGGATATTCACACCCCCAACGAAAGCATGGAGGTCGCCTCCGTGCGCCGCACTTGGGCATACGTGCTTGAGATACTCACGCGCTTGAGATAACAGTAATACTAATAAAATCAATACCGCACAAAGCTCCCATACGGCCTTTGTGCGGTATTGCATTATACTAATCTCCAACTAATACTAATCCCTGATAAAAAGCACCAAATCTTTTCGGTGTGATTTGTGCAGGACATTGTTGTCCTGCACAAATCATCCTCGAAAATCTATGTGATGTTTTCATCAGGGATTAGTATAAAAAATCACGGCGCCCGTTTATTCCGACGGCGCGATATTCCGTCTTTTTCAATTACCCCAGCTTCTTATAGTTCCCAAGGAACCGATAGCTTGGGGCGTAGGCCTTGAGCTTGTCCAGCGTGGCGCTGACATCAATCTTGCCCACGTTGCCCTCAAGATCCACAAAGAACAGATACTCGCCCAGCTTGTCGGGAATGGGGCGGCTCTCTATTTTAGCCAGATTAAGGCCGGACTCCTTGAAAAAGCCCAGAGCCTCGAAAAGGGCTCCGCTGACGTGGGGAGTGGAAAACATTATGGAAATTTTGTTGTTTTGCTCATCTGTAATGGGATTTTTGCTTATTACAATGAACCGTGTGCGGTTATTGTCGGCAAAATTGATATTTGTCCGGAGTATCTTCAAGCCGTATATTTCGGCGGCACGTGCGGAACAAATGGCCGCCTTGGCGGGGTCGTTCATCTCGGCCACCATATTGGCTGCCACGGCGGTGTTCACCACCTTGGTCTGGATCCACTCCTTGTCGGAGAGGTATTCCTTGCTCTGATAAAAGCCCTGCTCGTGGGAGTAAACCTGTTCGATGCCGTCTATATCCGCGTCCTGAGTGCCCGCCAGACAGTGGCGCACCTCCACATAGGTCTCGCCGGCGATATAGACCTCGTACTTTTTCAGCAGGTCAAAGACCTCCATAATGGAGCCGGTGGAGTAATTTTCCACCGGAAGCACGCCGTAGTCGGCCCGGCCGCTCTCCACCTCGCGGAACACGTCCTCAAACGTGAGGACGTTGTAAATACTGTCGCCGAACACCGCCGCCGCGGCTTCGCTGCCGTAGCTGCCGTTAAGGCCCTGATAGGCCGCCGTGCCGCTGAGGCGGCCCTTTTCATAGCCGCGCATTATGCTCCGCTGGAGCTTGCGGCTCTGGGATAGGATGCACTTGAATATCTCCTCTATATACCGGTGATAGGCGGGGTTTTCGGCACGGGAAACACGGTCGGCCAGAATGAGTCTTTCCCGCTCGGGGTCAAGTATCTTCATGCCGTTGAGCATTTTTATGTTGCCGACTTCCTCACTGGCGGCCATACGCTCCTCAAAAAGGGCCACAAGTTTGGTATCCACCTCGTCGATTATTTTGCGCTGTTGTTCCAGTTCAGTCATTTATCTTCTTTCCTCCCAGTAAAAAATCCATGGCGCACAGAGCGGCGCAGCTTTCGATGACCGGCACGGCCCGAGGCACGATGCAGGCGTCGTGACGGCCTTTTATCACCAGTCCGGTATCCGTGCCGGTTTTAAAATTGACGGTGCTCTGGGGCCGCGAAACGGACGGCGTGGGCTTGACCGCCGCACGGAAAACAACGGGCATACCGTTGGTTATTCCGCCGTTTATACCGCCGTTGTTGTTGGTTTTGGTCCTCACTCTGCCGCCGTCCATGTAAAACTCATCGTTGGCGGCGCTGCCGGTCATTTCCGTTATGCCGAAGCCCGCGCCAAACTCCACGCCCTTCACCGCCGGAACGGCGAACAAAAGCTCCGCAAGGCGGCTTTCAAAGGCTCCGAATATGGGATCACCCAGCCCGGCGGGCAGACCGGCAATACTGCATTCTATCACTCCGCCCACGCTGTCGAGACTGTTTTTTGCCTCCAAGGCGCGGTCGTACATCAGCTTGCCTCTTTCGTCGCTGAAGGTGGGGAAAGGCTTATCCTTGACAGCCTTCGCCTGTTCATAGGTCAAGGATTCGATGTCCGGCCCTTCATCTTCAATATCCGTTATACTTTTTATGTGTGCGGCGCAGTAAATGCCCCGACTCTCCAAAAAGCCCGTGGCAAGCCCGCCGGCGAACACCAGCGGAGCCGTGAGCCGTCCGGAGAAGTGGCCGCCGCCCCGATAATCGTTAAATCCGCCGTAGCGCACGAAGCCCGAATAGTCGGCGTGGCCGGGACGGGCGTTCTCGGCGAGATTGGAATAGTCGGCGCTGTGCCGGTCGCTGTTGTATATGACAAAGGCCAGGGGCGTGCCGGTGGTTCTGCCGTTAAAAACTCCGCTGAGTATCTCGGGCTTATCCGGCTCCTTACGGGCGGTGGTGATGGCGCTCATACCTGTGGCGCGGCGGGCCAGCATACGTTCTATCCCTTCCATATCCACGGGGATACCGGCGGGCAAATCGTCTATGACGCCGCCGATGCCACGGCTGTGGGACTCGCCGAAAACCGTCAGCTTAAAGTTTTTTCCCCAATATGAGCTCATCTTATTTTACCTCCAAGCATTGCAAATCTTTCCCAAAAATCGGGCATACTTTTGTTCACGCACTCGGCTCCGTCAACAGTCAACTCGCCCTCAACATGAGGTGAAAGCGCGGCAAGAGCCATGGCGATGCGGTGGTCGTTGTGAGAGGCGCAGACCCCTCCGCGCAGGGGCTTGCCGCCGCGAATGACAAGGTAGTCCTCCCCCTCTTCCACATCCGCCCCAAGGCGGCGGAGCTCCTGAGTTACTGCGGCGAGGCGGTCGCTTTCCTTAATGCGCAGACGTCCGGCGTTGACTATTCGGCTTTCGCCGGGAACGGTTGCCATCACGCAGGCCAGAACCGGCACAAAGTCGGGTATCTGACCCACGTCGACCACGGCGGGAACATCGGCGATACCGTTTGTGGAATATCCGCCGTCGGTCTCCCTTATCTCCATGCCCATCCTGCGGTAGACCTCCACCGTGGCCCTGTCGCCCTGAATTGAGGCGGGGTTCAGGCCAAGGCAGTTTATCCGGCCCATGGCCATAAAAAAGCCCGCTTGGGAAAAATCGCCCTCAACAGTGTATTCGGCGGGGCGGTATTTTTGTCCTCCGCTTACGTAATATCCGTTTTCCGTATTATCTATTTTTATCCCGAATTTTTCAAGGACTTCTACCGTCATATCCACATAGCCCTTGGACTGTAGCCCGGTGGTAAGGATTATGCGGCTGTCCCCCTCAAGCAGCGGCAGAGCCAGCAACAAACCGGTGATGAACTGACTGCTAACGTCCCCACGGAGCCTGTAATCCCCGGCCCGCAGCCGACCCTCGGCTGTGAGGACTGAATTTTCCGTTTTATATTTTACGCCCTGCTCCTCAAAAATGCGGAAATAGTCGTCCAGCGGCCGCTCCATCAGCCGCCGGGAGCCTTTTATCTCCAGCCGCCCGTTCAGCGCCAGAGCGAGAGGTATCATGAAGCGCAGGGTGGAGCCGGACTCGTTCGCGTCCATGGCGGTCCCCGTTTTTAAGGCTTCCATACACTGCTTTGTGGCCCTGATGTCGGCGCTGTCGCCAAGGTTCAGGACTTGTCCGCCGCCAAGCTCGGCGCAGATAAGCGCCCTATGGCTGTAGCTCTTCGACGGAGGCATTACCATTGTGCCGGACAGGGGCGAGGGAGTTATTGTGACCTTCATGCCCTGCCCCCCTTGACTATATCATTCAGCACGGATTTGTGTACCTTCATATAATAGCCCTCCCCCATCTCGTGAACCAGCACTATGCTCAAGCTGTCGCCCTTGCGCTTTTTGTCGTGAAGGGCGGCGGAGGCCAGCTCGGCCCGGTGTTCGCAGTCGGTGGGCAGGCCGTACTTTTTGTTAAGTGCTTTTATGGTGTCGAGGGTTCCGGCTTTGGTGTAACCCATCTTTTCGGCGTACTCCGTCATGATACACATACCGATTGCCACGGCGGCTCCATGGCTCAAGGTTCCGTAGCCGTAGTAATTTTCCACGGCGTGGCCTACGGTGTGTCCGAAATTGAGGAGCATACGCTCGCCGGTGTCCCGCTCGTCATTCACCACTATTTCGGCCTTTATCTCACAGCAACGGGCCACGACGTCGGCAAGGTCATAGCCGCCGGAAAGGAGTGCCTCGCCCATTTTTTTATCCCTGATGGCGGCGTATTTGATAATTTCCGCCATGCCGCAGGCCACCTCGCGCTCTGGCAGGGTCTTGAGGGTGTCCATGTCAATTATGACCGCCGAGGGCTGATAAAATGTGCCCACAAGGTTCTTGCCCACGGGGAGATTGACGGCGGTCTTACCGCCCACGGAGCTGTCCACCTGACTCAGCAGCGTTGTTGGCACCTGCACAAGGGTCACGCCCCGGAGCACCGCGGAGGCCGCGAAGCCCGCCAGATCACCCACGACTCCGCCGCCCAGTGCGATAACGCAGTCCGTGCGGGAAAAGTCGTTTTCCAGTATTTCGTTGCAGACCCGCCCAAAGACGGAGATGCTCTTGCTGTTCTCCCCCGCCTCTACCACGACCTTAAACGTATTGGCTCCGGCGGCGGTGAGCTGGGCTTCAAGGGCGGCATAATAGAGCGGCTCCACATTGGTGTCGGTAATCACGGCGGCTTTTCTGCCCTTTACGATCGGCTCGAGAATTGGAGCGCAGTCCTTCAGCAGCCCGCTTTCGATATGGATTTTATATTCCCTGCCGGGAATATTCACGTCAATAGTACGCATTACATCAGATCCTTACAGTATGATATATCATTTTACTATAATTTTGTTTTTTTGTCAAGGCCGCAATCCGCGATGATTACAAATTTAGACGCCTATTTTCTTTTTTACATGAAAAAAAGAGGCTGTAAAAAAAATCGCTCTGTAACCTGGAGGCACGGGGGCCGGTCGAAAAAATCGTGCAGAACGGACGAAAATCAGCTCTCGCAGGCGGCGCCTGCCGCCGAGAAAGCCCTCCCGACGGCGTACATAGGTACGCCGAGGGTGATTTTCGTTCGTAGTTCAAGGGCATAAAAATGAGAAAATTCGCTCGTTAGGGCGAATTTTCTACATTATGCAATTATTTTATTTTTATTGATTGATTATATGACACTCAAATCTACCTTAAATTAAGTCATTCAGTCCTTGAACGATCTGCGCGACTTTTTTACGGCCCCGAAAAAAACCGGGACAAAGCAACCCTTTGTCCCGGCATTTTGGAGCGGAAGACGAGATTCGAACTCGCGACTTTCACCTTGGCAAGGTGACACTCTACCACTGAGTCACTCCCGCAACTGATAGTGTTATTTTAGCACAATAATTCTTATTTGTCAAGGCTTTTTTTCAAATTTTTTTAAGTTATTAATTTACACCCCCTTGACAAGCGGGGTAAAATGTGCTAATATAGAAACCGCATTAGAGGTGCCGATAGGGAAAAGCAAAGCTTTTACCAAGGCTGAGAGAGGCGCCGCCTCAACTCTCGAACCTGATCAGAGTAATTTCTGCGTAGGAAAATGTGCGTAATAGAGACATTTTTTCGCCGTGGAAATTGTTCCCCGGCTTTCTTTTGTAATTTTTTCAGAAAGGTGACAGTATCATGAACAGTGAAAAACAGCCCGAGGCCAGCATAGCCATCCAATGCCTGCCCAAAGTGGAGGGCGAGGAAGTGATCCGCGTGGTGGACAAGGTAATCGAGTACCTCAAATCCACCGGCCTCAACGTATTTGTTGGCCCCTTCGAGACCACCGTCGAGGGGGACTATGACCAACTTATGGACATAGTGAAGGAGTGCCAGCTCATTTGTATCCGCGAGGGCGCACCGTCGGTTTCCAGCTATGTCAAGATCGCCTACAATCCCAATGCGGGGGTGTGGTCCATTGATAAGAAAACAGCGAAGCATCATCAATAAGCTCTATCCTCTGGCCTTCATCGCCCTTATCGTGGCGGTGTGGGAGCTGGTCTGCCGTCTTAGGCTTGTGGCGGAATTCATGCTGCCCTCGCCGGAAAAGGTGGTAAAGGCCCTTGTGACCGAATTTCCGACACTTATTATGCACAGTCGCACCACGCTGCTGGAGGCGGCGGCGGGGCTCGGCATAAGTCTGGCGGCGGCGCTGGTGTTCGCCGTACTGATGGACAAGTTCGAGTTTTTGTACAAGGCCGGCTATCCCATTGCCGTCCTGACCCAGACCGTGCCGACCGTGGCCATAGCCCCCCTGCTGGTGCTCTGGTTCGGTTACGGAATGGCGCCGAAAATCGTACTTATATTCGTGGCCTGCTTCTTCCCCATGCTAATCGCCCTTTTGGGGGGATTTCAGGCGGCGGATCCCGGTGTGCTCAGGCTGTACCGTTCCATGAACGCCGGTTACCTGCGCATACTTAAAGATGTAAAGCTGCCCTACGCCCTCGACAGCTTCTTTTCCGGTTTGAGGATCTCCGTGTCCTACTCGGTAGTGGGGGCCGTTATATCCGAGTGGCTGGGCGGCAGCGGCGGTCTTGGCGTGTATATGACCCGAGTGCGCAAGGCCTTCGCCTTCGACAAAATGTTCGCCGTAATAATCGTCACCAGCGTCGTGAGCCTGATACTTATAAAGCTGGTGGACATAATACAAATCGCGGCAATGCCTTGGAAAAAATATGAAAAAAAGTAAAGGAGTAATCACAATGAAATTCAGAAAGCTTATCTGCCTGCTGTCGGCAGGCACGCTGCTGCTCATGAGCGGCTGCAACAAGACAAATGTGGCCGGAACCGAAAACAACAACGAGGTTCAGGACTCCGCACCCGAGCTGCAAAAGGTGACTCTCGTCCTCGACTGGACGCCCAACACCAACCACACCGGTTTTTACGTTGCCGACGCCTTGGGATATTACGACGAAGCCGGTATCGACCTTGAGATAATCCAGCCTCCGGAGGACGGGGCCGAGGCTCTTGTCGCCAGCGGAAAGGCTCAGTTCGGCATCGGCTTTCAGGACACGATAGCCGCGTCCTACGCTTCCGACACACCCATGCCGGTGACCTCTGTCGCGGCGATAATCAACCACAACACCAGCGGCATAATTTCCCGCAAGGACAAGGGCATCGACAGCTTCGCCAAGCTGGAGGGCCACAGCTACGCCACCTGGGACAGCCCCGTTGAGCAAAATGTTATCAAGGCCGCCATGGCCGCCGACGGAGGAGATTTCAGCAAGGTTGAGCTGGTTTCCACCACCGTTACGGACGTTATGACCGCCCTTTCAACCGACCTCATCGACAGCGTGTGGGTATACGAAGGCTGGGACGTAGCCAAAGCAAAGGTTGAAGGCTTCGAGTACAACTACCTTGACTTCGCAAAGAGCGATCCCGTACTGGACTATTATTCTCCCACAATTATCACCGGCGACGCCCTTATCGAGAGCGACCCCGAGCTGATCCGCAGCTTCCTTGCCGCCACAAAGAAGGGCTATGAATACTGCGTCGCCAACCCCGAAGAAGCCGGAAGCATCCTCTGCGAGGCCGTGCCCGAGCTTGACCCCGCTCTTGTTCAGGAGAGCATGAAGTTCCTCGCCACGGCTTATATCGGCGACGGCGCAAGCTGGGGATATATCGACGACGCCCGCTGGTCCGGATTTTACAACTGGCTCTATGACAACGGCCTCATCGAAAAAGAGCTGGGCTCCTTCGGCTATACAAACGAGTTCTTGCCTCAATGAGCGTTTTAACGGCTGAAAACCTGTCCAAATCATACGGTGACAGGAAAATAATATCCGACATTTCAGTCCATATCGAGAAGGGCGAAATGGTGAGCCTGCTGGGGGTCAGCGGCGGCGGAAAGACCACCCTGTTCAATCTGCTCTCCGGCCTTGAAGCTCCGAACGGCGGCAGAGTTATCCTCAACGGGGAGGACGTGACCGGCAAAAGCGGCCTTGTGGGTTATATGCAACAGAGCGATCTGCTGCTGCCCTTCAAGACCATCGCCGAAAACGTCATCATACCCCTGCTTCTCCGGGGTGAAAAGAAAAAAGCCGCCCTTGAAAAGGCACGGCCCCTGTTTGCGGAGTTCGGGCTGGAAGGGCTGGAAGGCTACTATCCGGCTCAGCTCTCCGGCGGTATGCGCCAGCGGGCGGCTCTGATGCGCAGCTTTTTCTACTCGTCGGAGCTGCTGCTCATGGACGAGCCCTTCAGCGCACTGGACGCCATAACACGCGGTTCCATGCAAAGCTGGTTCAGGAATATAGTCCGCGAACACGGCCTTTCCACATTTTTTATAACTCACGACGTGAACGAGGCTCTGCTCCTCTCCGACCGAATTTACATTTTGGGCGGCGTGCCCGGGAAAATAACCCACGAGCTGAAAAACTCCATTCCGCAGGTGGAAAATCCCGAGCTTACGGAGGAGTTCCTGCGGAACAAAATAAAAATCACCGAATTAATAAACAACGAGTAATACATAGGAGCCCGCCGGTTCGGCGGGCTCTTTAACGTTGAATATTTATATGTTATATATGGTGACCTTGCCCATCGGCGTCATATCCTTAAGACTTGACCACTCAAATACCTTTGAGAAGGCGACCTCCTCACCGTCGAGCTCGAAGACAACTTCGTCATGGCCGGTGCCGGAAGGATTGAAGGACTTGCAGTCGATCATTTTGTTTTCCGCCGTATATATTGCCGCTATGAGCGTTATATCCGTGTCGGTCCAGCCGTCAACGTTCAAAAGTATATTATCTTTTTTCACGGTGTAGGCGAAGCCGACCGTAGGACTGTCCTCATAGCCGTTCTTTACCGCGTAGGCGATGATGAGGGTATCATCGGTTATCTCGATAGGGCCGGTGTACTTGATCCTCGACGCGCTGCTGACCGGATCGGTGTTGTCGAGAGTGTAGTATATCTCGGCGCCATCCGTGTCAGTCGAAAGCTCGACCCTTTCGCCCTTCAGCACCGTGCCGCCGGGAACGCTGGCCTTAACCTTGGCGGCCTTGGGCCTTTCGGGAATTACAACCCCGGCCACGCCGGCCTTTACTACGGCGCTGATGTCGGTGCCGTCAACGGTAACGGTTATCTCTCCGCCGCCGGGAAGATTGCCGGCAAGCATGATATTTGCCCTGCCGTTTTCATCGGTAACGGCGGTTCCATTGACCACGGAAACGACGCTGGGCGAGGATGAAACGGCTCTGACCGTATGTCCCGCGCCGGCGGCGCCGGGCAGGAGCTGTACCTCAACCAGTGCACCGGAGCCGTAGGCCACCTCGACGGATTCGGGAACCTCTATATCCTTGGGTTCAATAACGACGGTAGAATTTTTGGCATATCTGTTGTCCATGACCCTGCCGGCGTAGTTGACGGCTCCGCTGACAGTCACAAAAGCCGTGCCGGAAATTTCACTGTCGGGTGTGAATACAAACGTCCTGGCGTATTCTACATTGGGATCGTCAAAGGAAGCCTCGGCGTCAACGGGAGTTACCGTACCGGCGACTTCGGTTCCGCCAACGTTGACCTTCACCGTCTCATTATTTACGGAAAGAATGTCCATATACTGAGTAAAGACAAGTCTCACCTTGTCCCCGAAGGCACTGACTGATTCCACGGCGGGGGCCTCGGTGGACACAAGGGCGACGTTCACCTCCGTCTGGGGCGGAGGCACGGGCAGCCAGTCGGACCAAGCGGTCTCGTAGCCGTCCTTTTCAAACTTCACCGCCCAGCTACCCTCGGGAACGTCCCAGGCATAGGCGCCGTTGGCGTCGGTAATGAGCGGATTGGTCTGGTCAAAGTCCTCGGCGTCCCAGACGGCGGGCGTCTTATCGCCTGTGGGCTCGCCGAAGTTGTCCAGCACGTCGTCCTCATAATATGCCGTGGCCGTAACGCCCTCGACGCGGTTAGAGGGAACAGCCTCGCACACGTAACCGGAGGGATCCCATATGGGGTTAGCGTGGACACCGGGATATGGTTCTCGGGGTTCGCCTGGGCCGGGATATGGTTCTCCGGGTTCGCCTGGGCCGGGATTTGGGTCAGGTTGGTTGTCATCTTTCATATTACAGTCACAACCGTTCATTCCGCAGTAACTATCATCGCATATTGACCCTATTGTACTTCTTGCTTCACGTATACTATTAATAGCATTATCAGTGATCTCACTAAATTTTATGGCCGCCAGTATTTGTAAACCTAATATCGTCAACGCCAGAATAGGATTGATAGTAACTGTTAAAAATTCCGCAACAGTCGTGGCTAAAGATACCCCAAGGTATGAAAAAATAGATGTTAACGTCGTATATATTTCCATACGAATACTATCAGCAAGCTCCTTAGTACATACACAGTTCTCCGGGAACGATCTAAAAAGCTCCAACAGCTTTGGCCCATACTCAACAATGTCCAAAAGAAGCCCCAATACAGCCATGGCTCTCCCTACACCTTTACCAATCCACCTTTCAAGGGTGTTGGATGTATTAACTAATAATCTCTCATGTGCAGGCGACGCATTAAACTTAACACGGTATTTTGCATTCTCATCTATTGCTTTCATACATTTGCCCATTGTGTCGTCGAAAACATCATCCCCCCAACCCCCTTCCATTACTCTTCCATATTCATTAATTGCTCTATCTGTTTCTTTAATGGCGTCGCTAAGTTTTTTAGCAGGGAACAATTCGGCAAGGTTACTAATCAAGTCCTTAGCTTTACCTATCCAATCCAGTATTACTCCCCCATAATCAGCAATCTTATCGCAAATTTCACAAATCTGCTCTTGGCTCACCATAAGGCTGACATCGTTCAATGCCATTAGTTCTGCAGGTATCGACATTATTTCAGCAAGTTCAGGATCATTGATACTTATAGTAACATATATATCTGAAGCAAAATCAACCATTTGATACTCATTACTATCCGACTTATAGTAAATTTTATTTCCGACAGAGTCATCAATAGTTTCAAAGCCATCCTCCAATAGACCGTCCGGTGTAAGACCGCTACAAGTCTTTGTATCATATTCAAATCCCGTATCAAGAATTTGACTTTCATACTCCTGTATGGCATCATCAACAGACGCAAAAGATAGGTTAAGTTTCTCTTGTATAGAGTCCAAATAAGCGGAAACCTCTTCCTTGCTCATAGATTCTAAGTCCGGGAGTTCTGAATCATAGTCCGACTCAAGCTCTTCACCTGTTAATATTTTATAATATTCTTTATTTTTCTCCAAATATTTGTCCATCACCTCTTTGTTACTTTCATAATCACCATTTATATCAAATTTCTCCGCCAAATCGTCCAATTCGCTGCTAACAGTCTCTAAATGTTCAGTATTTATTTTGATCTCTTCTTCATATACCGTCATCAAATCATTAATTTCTTCACGTGATACAACATAATTAACACTCTCCGGGTTACAATCCACACCCACACTTACCGGCGCGTCATCAAAATTATCAAATTTTGCCGCCACGAGCCAAAGGTCGGTTTCCGGGTCATACTGGGCGTCGTAGGCGTAGGTGTTGCCGCCCTTTGTGTAGACGTAAAGGGTCACACTGTCCGCCGCCCGGAGAAGCTCTATCTTAAATGTGAAATCCACGTATTGACCCGGCCACATATTATAAGAATGCGACACAGGGGACGGATTGATAAAATCAAATACAGTCTCAAACTCTGTGGGAGTAAAACTTCCGGACGAATGTGCGGTGTTATACATGGTGACCTTTGACACTCTGGGATAATTTGCGTCATACCACAGTCCCACGGTGTCGGAATTTGCGGTGACGCCGTAGAGATTTGTGGCCTCGGCCCTGATTTGATAGTATTGAAGGAGATAATGATCCTTAAGCTCCACCTCCGCCCACCAGCTTCCGTTTGAGTTGGCGGCGGCGGTGGTCACGGCCTCGTCATTCACATAAACGGTCACTTCGCTTTTCGGGAGAGCGGAACCGCTGACGGTAACCTTATCCCGGGAGGTTTTTTCCGGAGCCGTCAGTGTCATGTTTGTGACGGCGACCCGAGCGGCGCCGAGGGGTTGGGTCACCGTGCGACCGTCAAGGCCGAAGGAAAGTCGGGCGTCCACGGCATAATCCCCGGCCCTTTCGGCGGAAACATAAAATTTAACGGTGCCGGAGGGAGCGCCGGTCACAACCGTCAGCCTGCCTTCGTTCGCGGAATAGACGGCATAGTCTCCGTTCAAGAGCAGACTTCCGTCTATGAAGGCCATTCCCTCGGGTATCTCAAAGGTCAGTCTTTCGTCGGAAGTGGAATATTTGCCGTCTATCTCATACCTGGCAGTGATAGAAATGAGCTTGCCGGCCACGGAGGAGGAGGAACCGGCGGCGCAGAGCGCTCCCCCGGGGACGGTGTAGTAAAGCAGGCTCTCGTCAAAGTCCGGAACATCGATCTTGCCAAGCTCGGTGATTACGCCGGCGGCAATATTCGCCCGCAGCAGAACGTAATCGTTCCCTCGCGAGAGGCCGTAGCTTTCGAAAGCGTTAAGATCGGGAGCGCTCCTGAGCAGACCGGTGTCCTTGAGCACAACAACGCTGTAGCCGCCGTCGGGCAGGGGCTCGCTCTTATAGGCTGCGGAGGCGAGGCCCCTGGCCGCAAGAGTCCCGTCGCCGCCGAATATCATGACCGCGGCCATTCCGGTTCCGTTGGGCGTAAGGGAAAGCCGACCATTTTCAGTGAGTTCCAGCGCACAGCTGCCGGAGCCTCCGACGCCGAGAACGACCTCCGCCTCGGCGGGGGCCGTCGTTGCCGACTCGACCCTCAGTCGCAGCGTGTCGCCCTCCTTAACGAGCCTGTTGTCGATAACAAGGTCGGGATATTGGGCAGTGTAGGGAATGTCCCTGCCGTCCGGGCCTGTGAGGGTAAAGTCCAGACCGGAGAAACCCTCCAACGCCGTAAGGCCGCCGGTCACCCCCGCCGCAGCGCTGCCGCGAAGGGTCAGGTTGAGGCGCAGCCTCGAAGCGGGGAGAGCGGTCAGGGCCAGAGCGCCCATGTCGAGACCTCCGGCGGGCACCGTAACGGCCTCGGCCCGGTCATAGAAGCCCTCGGCGGAAAGGGTTATTTTCGCCGGCAGACAGTAGACCTCCACTTCAAAGGAGCCGTCGCCGCCGCTGACAGTCTCGAAATACACGGGGAATTTCCCGTTAAGGGTCTGTTCAACCCTGACAGCCGCCCCGGATATTGGGGCGCCGCCGTCGGTTATCCTGCCGCCGAGTTCAGCCTTGGAAAACTTCTCAAGGGCGACGGTAAAGGTCTTGTCCCCGGATATGTCCCCCACGGAGGTTCTGGGGGGCTGAATAAAGCTTTTGCCCAGGGTTTCATCCAGAATTATCTCGTACTCGTACTTTTTCGTCTTATCCGTCACCGTAAGGGTGTCGCCATCGGCCACCGGAGCGCCGCTCCCGTCATACCAGTTCACGGTATAGCCGCCCGTGAGAAGAGCGCCCTTTTCATCGGTAACCTTTACGGTAAGCCTGCAGTTTTCACTGATTAAAATCTCATAAAGGATATCATTTTCTATTGCATAGGTTTCGGCATAGGAATCGGGATAAACATATAGGGTCAAGCTTGTGCAACCATCAAATGCATATTCACCAATGCTCGTAACGCCCTTCAGGACAGTAAGCTCTTTCAGCGCAACGCACTCGGAAAAAGCTCTGTAGCCGATAGTTTGGACACTTGAGGGGATTGAAACCTCCATAAGGCTGCGGCAGTCAGCAAAAGCATATTCACCTATCGAGGTGACACCCTCTTCAATGATTACCTTGTTAACGGCGGTATGTACTCCCTCTAAAAGCCACGGTAATTCATCGCTGCCGCTCCAGTCTGTCATTGCGCCGATGCCCGATATGGTGAGCAGGCCGTCAGAGCGCAGATCCCACTCCAGATTGTCTCCTTCGGCGCCAAAGCTGCCGCTGCCAACGGAATGGGGCCAGACACTTTCACCAAAGACGGTCAGGTTCGAGACTAAAATATCATCCGTATAGCCAGCGCCGTCATATCCCCCATTGCAAACTATATTTACACGGGTTATCTGCTCTTGATTAAATCTATAACCAAGTCCTCTGACAATCTGCAAAACCTTGCCGTTTTCGGAAAGCTCACAGTCCCATGTGTGATTGGGAATATCCGACGTTATATGGAAGTGATAGGTCGAATTAAAGTCAACCGAATTACCTTCAACAAGTACTATCTTATCATTCAAAATCTGGTTGCCGGAGCCGTTAACCAAAGTGATACCGTTGGTAGTCTGGATGGATATGGATTCACTGCTGTATACTTCTCGGTAGCTTGAGAACGCAATTACACAGTCGCTTATCTCGTTGATTTTAAGATCAAAGTCAATACTCACCAAGCCGGTATAGGTGTTTTTCAGCATATAGCCGGTCTGCCGCTGTCCCATATGAGCCATCAAAGGCCCCGATATGGTTTCAGAGTTCACGGGTTCTTCTGTTTCCACTTTTTCATAATAAAGGGTAATCACATTCTCGCCTTCAGACTTTGGCGTAATTGTGAGTGTGGACTTTTTCTCATTATAAGTATAGAATGTGCCATCGACCACTACGAGGGAATTAGACTTTTGTACATAGGTATATTCCTGACCGGCAAGAACCTTGATTTTTATATCGGCAACGCCGGAGTCCGTTCCGTCGGAGAGCACCGTCTTGACGGTCACCTCGGCAACTTTAGACGGATCAATATTAATATCAGATAGCGAAACCGTAAGCCTTGGTCTATAATCCTCATCGGCATCTTTACCGTAGAATCCCACAAGTCCATAGGAGCTACTGTCAGCAATATCTCCTCTGTTGGAGAGCATCAAGGCGATGGTCTTAGCATTTGGATAAAGCTCACGATATCTTAATATATTAATTTCCACGCTCACTTCATTGTTCTTGGTGATCTCTTCCTCTGTGTTCGGTAATCCCGCAAGTGAAATAGTACCCATCTTCGTTGAGGCATCAGGATCATCAGGCTTTACGCTGTTATCTTTATTTACTTTTTCAGGATCGACAGCGTATACGGAAATAGTAGAGGCAATGCCGCTCTCGTTCACACCTTGGGTACGGGATACATTGAGCTTAAGCGTCGCCTTGGTAGCATCCGTCGTAAGATCACGCGCATCGAAAGATATTATACCGCTGCGGTATCCTTCATCGCCACCCTCCCATGATATCGCATACGGACGGTCAGTAAAACCATCCATGTCTTTAACGCCCGTCTTCATTGTACAAGTCGTATAACTTTCCAGCAAAGGCAGACTAAATTCACCATCCGCATTCACCACGGCTTTATAGGCGTCAAGCACCGCCGCGCCGGCTGAGGACAGCGCTCCGCCGACGCTCTCGGCCAGCGCCGCCGGCACCGCCGCGAACACCATTGTCACAACAAGGATTAGGGATATGAGCTTTTTCATAAGTACACCATCCTTAATTTATGTATAATTTTGCAGTTTACAATTTAAGTATATCATTTAATGATTTTTCTGTCAATATTTTTGTTTAAAAAAACATAAAAAACATGACGGCCGCCGACAAAAAGAGCCCGCCGAACCGGCGGGCTCTTTAACGTATGCTTTATGCGATTATTCGGGCTTCTTCACTTGGAGTGTAACGGGTATCTCGGTACGGTTGCCGACGAAGTCCTCAACATAGATGGTGACGGGGTAGTCGCCCTCGGTGGTGACATCCAGCTCGGACACATCGGCGCTGACGCGGTTCTTTATGTCGATGCCGTTTACATCCTCGGCCTTCTCAACATAGTCATTGCCCCAGTTTATTTCCTCGGTCATAGCGTCAAGGTTGACGGTCTTGAGGTCGCCCTCCTTGAGCTGGAGCGTGGGAGGAACGGTGTTCTCCTTGTCATAGATGTAAACCGTGTACTTGGCTTCCTTCTGATTGCCGGCCTTGTCAGTGACCTTAACTACGAGGGCGTCGGTGTACTCGCCAACGGTGTTATAGTCGATGGCGCTGTCGTCAACGGTGAAACGTCCGCTCTCGAAGGGAACCTCCTCGGGCTCCACATCGGGGCCGAGCTTGTCGGCCTCTTCCTCGGCAAGCTCCAAATCGGCGCTGCCGCGGAGAACGATCTCGCCATCCTCGAGCTTAAGCTCATAGTCGCCGTCAACATTGTCGCTGGCGGTGAAGTAGTCCAGCCAGTTTATCTTCTTGGGATTGGTCTTTTCGGCAAACACCAGATTGCTGCCGTCAACACGTCCCACGCTTGGAGTTACGTCGTCAACTACCTCGCCGGAGTTGAGGGCCTTGGATATGGTCTCTATCTTATTGTAGGGGCCGCTCCTGCGGGAAATAACGTTGATGCTGTAGTCGGGCGCACCGCCTACACCCCAGACGCTGTTGCCGAAGGTGCTGTACGCGAAGTCCCAGAATACCTCGATAGACTCGCCGAATTCGTTCTCGGGAATGCTGCCGAGCTGCTTGTATATCCTCATGTTGGCCTCGCCTATAACGGGGTGGAAGATGTCAACGCCGTCCTCGACCGCCTTGGTAACGGCCGCCTCGTTGATGTATTCCTCAACGCTGTCCACGTCGGCGAGGTGCTTATAAAATTCGCTGCGGTACATACAGTAAGCCTCGAGGGCCAGACGGCTCTCGGCCTCGCTGAAGCCCTTGAGCAAGCCGACGCTGTCGGCGACGGAGCTGTATATCTGATAACGGCCCCGCTTCTCGGGATCGTCATAGTCCGCATACGGATCGGTCATCTTGATGTCGTCGGGTCTGGGGAAGGGGATAACGCCCATGGACTCGCCGCGCTCGGCCATTACGCTGGCGCACTGGCCCATCTTCCAGCGGGCGATGTTGTTGAACACGCTCTCGCCGTTAATGAAAGCGTCGGTGGGGGCCATGTAACCGGCGGTGCTGGTGGTGGGGCCGGCGGCCAGTACGTTGACCAGATCGTTGCGCATCAGGCGGGTAAGGTACATGGCGGCATCTATTCCCTCGGGGGAGTCAAAGCTCATCTCGTTGCCGTCGTACAGGCAGGCGCCGTTGGAGTGGAAGGCAAAGAGAAGGGTATAGGTATAGTTGGTGTGGAAGGGATATATCTCGTGGCCGTTGTCGGCCTTTTTGCCCCGGAAATAGGTCTTGAGCTTGTTCAGGTAGTCCTCAAAGGTGCTCCATGTCCAGTCGCCCCGCTCGTAAAGCGTGGCGGGATAGAGGGTCTCGCCGTTCTCCTTGAGGGAGGGAACCTGCTCGATGTATGTGGCGTTGTAAACCATCGGCCAGTTGTTCATGTAAAGGAAGTCGCGGTTCATCAGGTAGTAGGCGCCGAAGCACTTATCCAGCAGAACCCATTCGTAATCGGGGTTGGAGTTGAAAATATCAACATAGGGATCCAGCTTTTGAAGCACGTTCTGGGAAAGGAGCGTACCCTGAGAGCCGTTGGCCATGATGGGAATATGGCAGATTGGATCGCCGGCAAGTACGGTCTGAAGAACGCACTGCTTTATGTCGGAGGGATAGGACACCCACTTAATGTCCACGCCGAGCTTTTCCTTAACTGTGTCAAGGGCGGCAATGGCCGCACGGCGGTTGTCCTCGCTCATTTCGGACTCGCCGGTTATCTCGTCGATCCAGTACGGGTCGTCCTCCGGCTGATAGTGGTGGCCTATTAAAATCGTGCTCACGTCGGCGGCAGTGTTTTTATTTACATGCACCGGGCCGCAGCCGGCTATCGCCACGGCAAGCAGAGAAGCGCTCAGTCCGGCGACGGCGAGTTTTCTTATACTCAGCTTCATCATTTTCTCCCCTATTCTAATATAGTTTCTATTATATTATACTATATCGTACAGGTTTTGTCAATCCCACCGATAGACAAAAATATGAAGCGGCTTTTGTATATTCCGACCAAAATTTTGATCTGAAATAACTTTATCGCAAACTGTAACAGCCCATCATGTCGCAGCGGTTCAGGTCGCTCCTGAACACATCCTCAAGCTTTATTCCCAAAGCGTTGCAAAGTGAGGTCAGATAAAAGACCAGCTCGCCCATTTCCAGCTTTATCGTGTTCTCGCAGTCCTCGCACAGCTCGCCCTCCAGTTGAACGGTGCCAGTTCGGGGCGGATTTTTACAGCCGTATATCTCAACACAGCCGCAGTTCGTCACCGCCTTGACCACGCTGCGGGCGACACGGGCGTTGGCGCACTGCTGCTTTGTCAGTATATCGAGAACGCTTCGGTTCCTCGCTATGACCCGGGACGCACGCCTTTGGTATTCTGTCAGCAAATCAGTTTCCATTGCAATTCTCTCCTTACAGGTCAATTATAACCTTTTACGGGCAGTTTGTCAATGAGAGAGATTGTCGCAAAAAAGATGAGGGCGGCCATTCCGCCGCCCCCGCTCATCACTCACCGTTCTTAACTCTTATCACCGTCACGGACTGAGCGGGAAAATCGACGGTCAGTCCTCCTCTGGCGGCGGAAAAGTCCTTTTCCGCGGGAGTTATTTCATTTTCAAAGGTGTTTTCGTCCTCAAGCTTGCCCGAAAGGGTCCACATCTTGCCCTTCCACGCTCCGCCGCCCAGCTCAAGACGGGCCCGGAACCGTCTGGGATTGAGGTTCACGGCCTTGAACACTACCTCGCCCGTGGCCTTTATCTTGCCAGCGGTATAGTAAAGGTCGCGTATTTCGGGTATCTTATCCTCACACCGGTTTACGGCGGCTCCGTTTACAAGGGTGGTGATCTTGCGGCCCTGTACCCTCAGGCAGAAATCGTACTCCCTGCCCCCTTCAAGGGTGAAGAGGACCTGATCCAGACAGGTGCCCCGTCCGTCCACCGTGGACGTTATCATGCAGTCCTGATTTTGCCAGCCGCCAATGTCCCAGCAAAGGCGGTTCTTTTCATCTTTCATGCCAAAGTTTATCTGCATTCCCCTGCGCCAGTCGCCGCCCGTCTTGGTGAACCTGAAGCGGAACTCGCAGTCGGGCAGATTTATGTCGCTCAGCACGCGCCTTGTGTCGGCCTTAAGTTCCATATCTCCAAAGGAAACGGTATCGCCGTTGTCAAGGTTGATTACCCGTGCGTCGGATATATAGCCTTCGGCTCCGCAGCTCGCGATTTCCAGCTTGCCGAGGACAGGCATGACAACGGGAGCGGAAGCGCCCAATCCCTCGGCGGCCACAGGCAGCAGACTGTCGGGCTGATTGTTGGCGAAAAGCTTCTGAACATAGTAGCTCAAGCTCCGGCAGACACGGTGATTGTCAAAATAGATCAAATCGGGGCTCCAGTTTCTGTAATCCACGTTACAGAACAGAGGCGCGTAACAGGCCATGGACACGGCGTGGGCGGCGTTTTCAAGACCGGTCATATAGGCCGCCTCGGCCAAAGCGTTGAACATGGTGCTGCCCCAGGAGGCGTACTCGCCCAGGAACACCTTGGGCTTGCGGGACGAAAAGCCGGCGTACCGGTCAACATTTGCCAGCATCCACTGGGGCGACGTGTAGTAATGCTCGTCAATGAGATCCGCTCCGGCCTTGCGGGCGGCAGTCCATCCCCGCTTATACTCGCTCCCCGCCGGGAAGGGGCCGGCGCTGTGGATGAGCTTTATTTTGGGGTATTTCTCCCTCACGGCCTTGGCGATGAGCTCATATCTGGGCGGGAACTCCTCCCCCACCTCCTCGTTGCCTATGGCCATATATTTCAGGCCGAAAGGCTTGGGATGACCCAGCTCGGCGCGAACCTTGCCCCAGACGGTGCCGGTATCTCCGTTGGCGAACTCCACCAAATCAAGAGCGTCGTTTATCCATGTACCCATGTCATACTCGGGACAGGCCGCCCTGCGGTGGGGGTTCCAGCCCGCCGGAAGCACCGGCAGCGGTTCGCAGCCCAGCTTTTCACAGAGCAGGAAATACTCGTAATATCCCAGACCTAAAGTCTGGTTGTAGCCCCAGTTGTTCCGCCGTGTGCCTCTGGCCTCGGGAGCGCCGAGGGTATTCTTCCAGCAGTAGCAGGAGGCTCGACTTTCGGGATCAAGATCCCCGTCATGCACAAGGCAGCCGCCGGGGAAACGCATGAACCGGGGGGTCAGCTCCTTTAACGCGGCCAGAAGGTCGGGGCGGAAAATGCCGTCGGCCTCGGCGGGCAGCAGAATCACGGCGTCGAGAGCTATGCGGCCGCCCTCAAGCAGACGGAAGCCGAGACGGCCCTCGCGGGAAGCTTCGGCAGCCTTGAGAGTGACCTCATATCTGGCCCATTCGTCCGTGAGCTGAAGCTCCGCACGTCCGAGCTCGCCGCCCTCGGCTTCCTCAAGAGTGACGGCTATCTTCATGGCTCCTTTTGCGAAAAACGAGAGCCGGTACTCCTTACCCTTTTCAAAATACATTCCGTTATAGCCGGAATTTACCAGGCCGCAGCCGGTCTCACCGGCAATCTCGGCATACCAGGGATTTTTTTCAAAAATGCCGCCGATATTTTTGAAGCGCACATCCGCGCCGCCGACGGCTGTCCACGCAGTGGAATTGTCATAATTGGGATTGTCCGTTTTCCCGAACTCAAAGGACGGGTTCTGTATCATTTGCGCGTAAAGTCCTCCGTCGGCGGCGTGGTTCAGATCCTCGAAGAATATTCCGTAGAAATCTCCAAGGGAGGCGCCCTTGCCGTTTACATCGACGGAGATGACAGGTGTCTGGTTTTTCATTAATATACATCCTCCTGACGGTTTAATTCATTGTTGCCGTGTGCTGACTGAAGTCGGACGTGAAAATATGGCTTCCGTCCTGCTTTGTCTCGTCTGTATGGTAAAATAAATATTCATGACTTTCCGGATTCATGGCAGCCTCGAGAGATTTTTCTCCGGGATTGCATATGGGGCCGACGGGAAGGCCGTAATTTTTATAAATATTGTAAGGGGAATCCACCTCGAGATCCTTGTACAGCACCCGGTCAACATCGTACATTCCGTCGCTGATGGCGTAGATAACCGCCGCGTCCACCTGGAGCCGCATATCTATGGCAAGCCGGTTCTCTATCACTCCGGCTATGGTCGGACGTTCGCTGTCCACCTTGGCCTCCCGCTCCACGAGGGAAGCAATGGTCACCGTTTCAAACAGACTGCGCCCGCTGTTGTTTTCCATGCCCCCGTACCGGCGGACAAACTCACCGAGCATGGTGTCGATGACCTCGTGAGGAGTGGCGTCGGCGTATATCTCGTAGGTATCGGGGAAAAGGAAGCCCTGAAGCCTGTACTTTATGTTTCCGTCGTCCGGTATGGAGGACAGCACCTCATAGTCAAAGCTACCGTTGTTCACCTCGTCCAGAAACTCCCGAGCGGTGAACAGACCCATTTCCTCCAATCTCGCGGCGATCTGCTCCACGCTGAAGCCCTCCGGCACGGTCAAAGTGACGGTGGGCCGCTGCTCGCCGCCGGTGGCAAGGCTTTCGATAATATCGTCTATGCACATTCCCTTGTGCAGAACAAAGGTGCCGCTCCTGAGCCGTCCGGCGTAGTCGCTGTTCCTGAGCCGGAGTATAAACGCCGTCTTAAAGCGAATAAGTCCGTTGTCCTTGAGTATGCCGGCCACGGTCTTGCCGGCGGCGCCCTCGGGTATAACAACGGTCACGGTCTCGCCGTCGCCGCTGGTAGTGTCAAGGTATTCCGTGAGGAACAGTGAAGCGGCGGCCGCCGCCGCAAGAAGCGCGGCGACTATAATAAGAATGATTATTTTCTTTACGATTTTCATTTGTATCAGCCCCTTTGCTTTTTTCCAAAACCTATTTTAACACATAATTTATAAAATTTCAACATATTTCTTTCACCAGTTGAAGAAATTCCTGAAAATAAATTCCAAACCTTCTCGGCGAAGAATAATATATATGTATAAACAGCGTTTTTCCGGCAACAATAAAACAAACAAAGCTTTCGGGAGGATTGTGTTATGTCGTTTTTCTGGTTCATGGCGGGCTGCATCTTCGGTACCGTGGTGATGGCGATAGTCTCGGTCAGCGAGTAAAAAAATTCAACAAATGTATGTAGTAAAATGATATGAACCAAAAAGATGAGAAATTCAACCAAAGGTATGGTATAATTGAGTTACCACA
>CANRJP010000044.1 GCA_947630975.1 uncultured Clostridia bacterium | reverse complement strand
TCCCCGTCCCGCAGCACGTGGACGGCGGTGTAGGGGCTGTCGTTCTCGACGCCGGTGAGAGCGGTATTGCCGGCCACGAGCCGTATACTGTTGACCTTGGCGGATATGCCGCCGGTGAGCTCGGCGAAGTCCGTCACCTCGCAGCTGTCGCAGGTGCCCCTCGCGGCTATGGCGGCGGCTATTGGGTGCTCCGACTTTGACTCGGCGTGGGCCGCCAGATGTAAAAGCTCCCCTTCGGTAAGGCCGGAAGCCGGACAGACCTTAACTATCTCCGGCTTGCCTTTGGTGAGAGTTCCGGTCTTGTCGAAGGCGGCGGTATCGATACCGGCCAGACGTTCGAGGTAGACCCCGCCCTTGAAAAGCACGCCGTTCCTCGAGGCGAGGCCCATGCCCGCAAAGTATGTCAGGGGCACGCTCAGCACAATGGCGCAGGGGCAGGATGCCACAAGAAAGATCAGACCTCGGTGGAGCCACTCGGCAAAATTTCCCAAAAAAATCGGCGGGATAAAGGCCAAAAGCGCCGCCGCGCCCACCACGGCGGGAGTATAAATCCTCGCAAATCGGGTTATGAACCGCTCGCTGCGGCTCTTTTTTTCTCGGGCTTCCGTCACCATGCGGAAGATGCGCTCCGTTGAGGAGTCCTTGAGAGCGTGAGTGACTTTTATCAATATTTCGGACTTCATATTGATTATGCCCGAAATTATCTCGTCGCCCTCGGCGTAGTCTCGAGGAACGCTCTCGCCGGTGACGGCCTGAGTGTCGGCGGTGGCGGCGGGAGAAAGGAGAACTCCGTCAAGGGGCACACGTTCGCCGGGAGCAACGGCGATGATCTGCCCCACTTTTACCTCGGAGGGCGAAACCACGGTTTTTTCGCCGTTTTCATAGATGGCCGCATGGTCGGGCCGCATACGTATCAGGGAATTGATGCTGCCGCTGCTCCTGTCCACGGCCAGATCCTGAATGTACTCGCCAAGGCCGTAAAATATCATTACCGCCACGCCCTCGGTGAAGTCGCCGATGCAAAAGGCTCCCACCGTGGCAACCGTCATGAGGAAGCACTCGTCGAAGCCGTGACCCTTGAGCAGTCCCCTGACCGCGTTTATCACCGTGTCATAACCGGCTACGGCGTAGGCTATAATGTAAACGGGCAGAGTGAAATACCAGCTCACATTTTTTTCCAGAACCCATGCCACGGCCATCAGGATAAGAGCGATCAGCAACCGAGGCAGAAGAAATTTGCTCTCATGCTCATCCTCGTGGCAGCGGTCACAGCAGCAGCAGCAGCCGTGCTCATGCTCATGCTCGTGTTCATGCTTATGCTTGCTCACAGGCCCGCCCTCCTCTCGTTGATGTGGTTCATACCTATTTTGATTATGTCGCCGATGTGCTCGTCGTCGAGGGTGTAATAGCTCTCCTTGCCCACCTTTGTGGTCTTGACCAGCCTGTTTTGGCGAAGCAGCCGGAGCTGGTGGCTGACGCCGGACTGGCTGACCCCCACCACCGCCGAAATGTCGCAGACGCACAGCTCGCTGCCGTTCAGGGTCTCAAGTATCTTTATCCTCGTGCTGTCGCCGAAGAGCTTGAAAAACTCGCTGAGCTCAAAGAGCATATCGTCGTCGGGCAGCAGACTTTTGGCCCGCTCCACCTTATCGCCGTGGGTGACGGTCTCCTCGCAGCGGTCAGCGGCATTGTCATTATTGACCTCCGTCATATTAACTCCTCCTTCTTCATCACATGAACAACTGTTCATATATTCATAGTATCACATATTCACACATATGTCAATAGAAAAAGATAAATTTTTTGCATAATTTTTGCAATAAAAGAACTTGCATTTTTGTGAAAGCTGTGGTATAATTTTTTTCAAAGTGTGGAGATGGCGGTCACAAAGGGGTGAAGGCCGTTTCGGCGCGGCCCTGTCCGACAGCGAAGGCGGCGGGGTAATCCATAAAACATAGTTGTTTTAGGAGGCACATCGTTATGAAAAACCAGTATCTCATCGACCTGCTGGAGCAGGTCAAGAAGCGTAACGCCGGCGAGCCCGAGTTCCATCAGGCCGTTGAGGAGGTTCTCGAATCTCTCGAGCCCGTTGTCGAAAAGAACCCCAAGTATATCGAGAGCGGCGTCCTCGCCATGCTTGTCGAGCCCGAGCGCGTTATCAAGTTCCGCGTTCCCTGGGTGGACGACAAGGGCAATGTTCAGGTGAACAGGGGCTTCCGCGTTCAGTTCAACTCCGCCATCGGACCCTACAAGGGCGGTCTCCGCTTCCATCCCTCCGTATATGAAGGAATAATCAAGTTCCTCGGCTTTGAACAGATTTTCAAGAACTCCCTCACCGGTCTCCCCATCGGCGGCGGCAAGGGCGGCAGCGACTTTGACCCCAAGGGCAAGAGCGACGCCGAGGTTATGCGTTTCTGCCAGAGCTTCATGACAGAGCTTTCCAAGCACATCGGCGCCGACACTGACGTGCCCGCGGGCGACATCGGCGTGGGCGGCCGTGAGATAGGCTATATGTTCGGCCAGTACAAGAGACTCCGCAACGAGTTTGTGGGCGTTCTCACCGGCAAGGGTCTCACCTACGGCGGTTCTCTGGCCCGTACCGAGGCCACAGGCTACGGCCTCTGCTACTTCACCGACGAGATGCTCAAGGATAACGGCGAAAGCTTTGTCGGCAAAAAGGTAGTTATCAGCGGCAGCGGCAACGTCGCCATTTATGCCACCCAGAAGGCCACCCAGCTCGGCGCCACCGTTATCGCCCTGTCCGACTCCAACGGATATATCGTTGACGAGAATGGCATCGACCTTGACGCCGTTAAGGAGATCAAGGAAGTTAAGCGCGGCAGAATTAAGGAGTACCTCAACTACCATCCCGAGGCCAAATACGTTGACGGCGGCTGCGTATGGGAGGTTAAGTGCGACATCGCCCTTCCCTGCGCCACCCAAAACGAAATCAACGAGGAAAGCGCCAAAAAGCTTGTTGCCAACGGCTGCATCTGCGTAGCCGAGGGCGCCAATATGCCCTCCACTCCCGAGGCCATTCACGTGTTCCAGTCCAACGGCGTGCTCTTCGGACCTGCCAAGGCTGCCAACGCCGGCGGCGTAGCCACCAGCGCCCTCGAGATGAGCCAAAACTCTCAGCGTTACTCCTGGACCTTCGACGAGGTAGACGCCAAACTGAAGGACATCATGGTAAACATCTACCACAACTCCGCCAATGCCGCCAAGGAATACGGTATGCCCGGCAACATCGTGGCCGGCGCAAATATCGCCGGTTTCCTTAAGGTTGCCAACTCCATGCTGGCCTACGGCGTTTGCTAAAGACAAATATATAAGAAGGGGATGTAAAAAAGTCCCCACAAAAAAATCGACTGCAATCTCAAAAAAGTAGAGATTGCAGTCTTTTTTGTGATATAATTTAGTTACTATGAAAAAAATATCACAAAACTATTATACACCATATCAATTAAAAGTTCCAGTGGAAATTGAAAAAATTATTGATATTTCTGATTATGACAAACTGTCGGGATACATTGGGAAGCTGAAAACATATGCCGATCACATAAAGATATGCAGGGAAGAGAGAAACAGCTATTCCAAAACAGATCACGACGCCACATTCATGCGGATGAAAAAAGATTATATGGGCAACGACCGGCTTCTTCCGTGGTACAACATTCAGCTTGGGGTATGCGATGAGTAATGTGAAACAGTATGCCTCGGATATGGACTGCTTTTTTCCTTTGATGGAAAGGTTCAAACAGTGGCATGGAAAATATCCCGAATATCCTGTGGCGGACGCGGGCTGCGGCAGTATGAATAATTATCTGTACTGTGAAGAACACGGAATGAAAAAATACATGAAGTTCACAATGTTCAAAAAAGAAAGTAAGGATAAATCATATGAAAAAACTTGGAAGAGAGCTGGCGGCATAACGAATTAAAAATTTTTAATGATTTTACGTTAGAGGTATATGAAAAATATCGCCGGTGTGTTTGCTGTACTCAAAAATACGTTATTTTGTCCTGAAATCCATATGCGGAGATAAAAACGAATCCGAGGCTCGCCTTATCGGTGAACCTCGGATTTTTTAGACTGTTTTTTTTACAGCCCCTGTCGGCGAAGCCGACTGATGAGGTGTAGCCGCCGTAAGGCGGCGTTAACGTAACCGTAAACGTATAACGGATGCTTCGCATCCTACACCTCATCCACCGCAAGCGGTCCCCTTCCCCTCAAAGGTGAAGGCTTTATTAGGCGCTTTTTTATTTTGGGTTAGTATTATTATATTGCCGTGTTTATCAATATACAAATTTACCTTATTAAAGACTTTCCGCCCTTGAACGTTCTGCGCAACTTTTTTACGGCCTCTTTTGATTTCTACTTTTTTTCTTTTGCGGTTATACCGTCGATGTCCACCCGCCACACGGCGGTGCGCCGGAGGCTGCGCTCGACGGCGTTATCAAAATCCGCCATATTTGCGGGAGCCAGCTTTTCACACAGCAGCCGCAGACCGTGGATTTTTTCATCTGTGTCCAAAACCTCCGCCGCGCGGCCCCGAACTATGGCCGAACGGTACAGGGTGGTAAACTTGTCCGGCACAGGCTTTACGCCGCCGGTAAAGGAAATGCACACCTCCGGATTTTTCCGCAGACTGTCGGTCTTTTTTCCCTCCATGGCACAGTGGAAATAGAGCTTTTCTCCATCCCGCACAAGATTTAGAGCCACGGCGTACGGCTTGCCCTCTTCGTCTGTAAGGGCCATTATCCCATACTCGCAGCGGTCGATGAGCTCCAGCCCAAACTCCCGAGTCTGCTCACGGTCTTTTCTGCGCATATTATCACTCCCTCCCAAACAGCTTATTTGCAACTGAAACCGTAACCAGCGCATCCTTCGCATAGTAGTCCGCACCGATCTCCATGGCGTAGCTTTCGGTGAGGACGGCTCCGCCGACGACTATCTTGCAGTCGATGCCGGCGTCGCGGACGGCCTTTATGGTCTTTTCCATACTTACCACAGTAGTTGTCATAAGGGCGCTGAGACCCAAAAGGGGCGCTCCGGTCTCGCGCAGGGTGCTTACGACAAGCTCGATGTCCACATCCCGTCCAAGGTCAATAACGTTATAGCCGTAATTCTGAAGCAGCAGCTTGACGATATTTTTGCCAATGTCGTGAATGTCGCCCTTGACCGTAGCCAACACCACGGTTCCCGCCCCGGCGTCCGTATTTTCCGCCGCTTCACGGACGGCGTCGAAGGCCCGCTTCGCGCTGTCGGCCCCGCTCATAAGCTGGGGAAGGAAAAGCCGTCCCTTTTCAAAACCCTCGCCCACCGCGTTAAGAGCCGGAATAATATGTCCGTTTATCAGTTCAAGAGCGGGGACGGTCTTAAGCATTTCCTTTGCCGCATCATAGGCACGCTCCTTCTGACCGGTGGCGATGAGCCGCCGAAGATCGGCCTCCGTCGTTTGAGGCGGCGCGGACTGTTCGGCGGCGGCGCAGGCGGCAATATAGGCCTCGCAGCCCGGATCCCCGCCGTGAAGCATTTTCAGCGCCGCGGGGTCGTCGCTGCTCCGTGGAGACATGGGATTGTATATGGCGCAATCCAGCCCGGCCCTCACCGCCATGTCCAGAAAAGCGGCGTTGACCGTCGGACGTCCCGGCAGGCCGAAGGAAATATTGGAAACTCCCAGCACGGTCGCCACGCCAAGACGCTCCTTTATCATTTTCATGGCGGCGACGGTCTTTTCGGCGGCCATGTCGTCCGTGGCCACAGTCATTGTCAGAGCGTCGATGATAATGTCGTTCCTGCCGATGCCGTATTCCGCCGCCCGCTCTACTATGCGTTCGGCTATGGCGAAGCGTCCCTCCGCAGTTTCGGGTATGCCGGCCTCGTCAAGTGTCAGGCCCACCACCATGCCGCCGTATCTCTTCACCAGAGGGAACACGGCGTCCATTACCACGTCCTTGCCGTTGACGGAGTTGACAATGGGCTTGCCGTTATACACCCGCATGGCCGCTTCCAGCGCCGCCGGCGACGAGCTGTCTATCTGGAGGGGCAGATCGGTGACAGCCTGAATCCGGGGCACAATCTCGCTCATCATGGCCGTCTCGTCGATGTCGGGAGAACCCACGTTGACGTCGAGGGCGTGAGCTCCCGCGGCCGCCTGAGCCGCCGCCTCGCCCAAAATGTAGTCAAAGTCCCGGTTTTTCAAAGCCTCGCGGAATTTTTTCTTGCCTGTTGGATTGATGCGCTCACCGATAATGATCGGCCCGCCGCCCACGGTCAGAGCGTGGGAATAAGAGGCGCAGACCCGAAGATTTTTCTTCACCGGGGGCACAAACGGGATATTTTCGGTGCTTTTCACTATTTCTTTAATGTGAGCGGGCGTGGTTCCGCAGCAGCCGCCGATGAATTTCACTCCCAGCTCCGCAAGCTTTGCGGCGTAAGCCCCGAACTCCTCCGGCGAAACGTCGTAGACCGTTTCCCCGTTCACCACCTGGGGCAGACCGGCGTTGGCCTGAATGAGCAACGGGACGGAGCTCACCGCCGCCAGACGTTCCGCCAAAGGCAGTATCTGCGCCGGGCCAAGACCGCAGTTTATACCTATGGCGTCCGCCCCAAGACCCTCAAATACGGCGGCCATACACTCAGGGTCGGCGCCGGTCAGGGATTTGCCCTTTTCGTCAAAAGTCATAGTGGCAAAGACCGGCAGGGCGCAGGCGTCCTTCGCCGCGAGGATCGCGGCTTTGGCCTCCAGAGTGTCGCTCATGGTCTCTATCACTATGAGATCGGCTCCGGCGGCGGCTCCCAGCCGCGCCACTTCGTAAAACGCGGCGTAAGCGTCCTCAAAGTCCAGCTCCCCCAAGGGCTTCAGCAGTGCTCCCGTGGGGCCAATGTCAAGAGCCGTGAGTCCCCCCGCGCTCCGGGCGTTTTCCACGGCGGCGGTGATGATCTCCTCAAGGGAAAACCCACTTTTCAGTTTTATCGGATTAGCTCCGAAGGTATTGGTAGTCATTATCTCCGCTCCGGCCTCCCGGTAGGCCCGATGGATGGAGCGTATCATATCGGGATCGGCGATATTCAGCTCCTCGGGGACGGCTCCCGCCGCCATGCCCATTTTCTGGAGCATGGTGCCGAATCCCCCGTCGAATATATATCTTCTGTTTTCAAATACTGTCATGGCTGCCTCCGTTCCGTTGCGACGGCGTTTTATCGATTTTTTATATTATACATTTTTTGTCCGGGAATGTCAATATATTATTGCAAAACAAATTGGGACTGTAAAAGAAATCGCTGTGTAATCTGGAGGAATGGGGGCTGTCTAAAAAAATCGTGCAGAACGGACGAAAATCAGCTCTCGCAGGCGGCTCCTGCCGCCGAGAAAGCCCTCCCAACGGCGTACATAGGTACGCCGAGGGTGATTTTCGTTCGTAGTTCAAGGGCTTAAAAATGAGGAAATTCGCTCGTTAGGGCGAATTTCCTACATTTACGCAATTATTTTATTTTTATTGATTGGTTATATAATTCTCAAATTTGCCTTAAATTTAAGTCATTCAGCCGAAATAGGGGGCCCCGCAAAACGGCAAAGCCGATTTTGTGGGGAAAAGGAGTCACAGCGAGGTGAGCCACGTTTTGATTTTTCAAATCGAAACAAGCGATACCGAGCTTGTGACGACGCCGTTCTGCGCGATTTTTTACAGCCCCTATAGAATTATGCAGATAAGTCCACCTGAACCCTCGTTTATGATTTTTTCAAGGGTCTCCTGAATTTTGGCCCTGGCCTCGGAGGGCATTTTACTCAGCTTTGTGTTCAAGCCCTCGTTCACCAGCTCGTGCAGGGATTTGCCGAAGATGTTGCTGCCCCAGATCTTTATGGGGTCGCTCTCGAACTCCGACATGAGGTAATTTATCAGATCCTCGCTCTGCTTTTCGCTGCCGACAATGGGATTTATCTCCGTTTCGATCTGAGCCTTTATCAGGTGGATGCTGGGAGCGCTGGCCTTGAGCCGCACGCCGAACCGGCCCCCCTGCTTCATGATCTCCGGCTCTTTGAGGGTGAGCTCCTCAATAGAGGGGAATACTATGCCGTAGCCCGTCTGTTCCACCTCGTGGAGGGCGTATTCGAGCTTGCTGTACTTCTTTTTGACCTTTGCCATCTCGGTGATAAAGTCGATAAGGGCCTCGTCGTCCTTCAGCTCGATGCCGGTAGTCTCACTTATTACACGGTAAAACAAGCCGTCGCAGGCGGTTATGCTTATCAGGCCGCTGCCCATGTCGGGGCTGATGCGCTCCACCGAAGCGTTCTTTATGTACTCGTTGGCACACAGGAGTTTTGCCGCCCCTTTAATTTGGCTCAGCTTGCACAGGGACAGAAGAGTCTCCCTCACGGCGGTGAAAATAGATTTTTTCAGGTAATGATCCATGGGCAGGGCGTCGATCCATCTCGGCAGATCCACGCTCAACTCGTTCAGCGGGAACTCGTAGAGCACCGCCCGAATTATTTCCTCAATGTCGCCGCCGCTCAATTCAAGGCACGACACGGCCACCACGGGCGTGGCGTACTTTTCCTCCAGCTCCTGCCGGAGCTTCTGAGTCTGGGGCGAGGCGGGCCGGGCGGAATTCAGCACGATGATAAAAGGCTTGTCGATCTCCTTAAGCTCGCTGACGACCCTCTCCTCCGCCGGCACATAGTCTTGACGGGGGATGTCGCAGATGCTGCCGTCGGTAGTCATAACTATGCCGATGGTGCTGTGGTCGCAAATGACCTTTCGGGTGCCGATCTCCGCCGCCTTGTCAAACTCGATATCCTCCTCGAACCACGGCGTGCTTACCATGCGGGGGCCGTCCTCGTCGGTGTGGCCTCTGGCCGAGTCCACAATATAACCCACGCAGTCTATCAGCCGCACACGGAAGTCCGTTTTTTCGTCGATGGCTATGCTGACGGCCTCGTTGGGAATGAATTTTGGCTCCGTAGTCATGATAGTGCGGCCCGCCGCGCTTTGAGGCAGCTCATCTTGGGCGCGGGTGCGCCGGTGCTGGTCGTCGATGTTGGGAATGACTATGGTGTCCATGAACTTTTTGATAAAGGTGGACTTGCCGGTTCTCACCGGGCCCACCACGCCAATATAGATGTCGCCGCCGGTGCGTTCGGCGATGTCGGCGTAAATACTGCTTGCAGAAGCCATAAGGCTTCACCCTCCTTCGCGAATATAATTAACTCCGTCACTGCGCTGAAAAACCTTTTCTTCAGTCCGCTTCTGTCTAAGTATATTAGGCCCGTTCCCGAATTATGCAAGAAATTTCCTCATGGGTATTGACAAATCTGGCTTTTTTTATTATAATAATCATTGGATGTGCTCGAGTGGCGGAACAGGTAGACGCAGGGGACTTAAAATCCCCCGGCCCATAAAGCCGTACCGGTTCGATCCCGGTCCCGAGCACCATAGCGCAACAAAATATGGGAACCGAACAGGTTCCCATATTTTGAAAATTGGAAGTAAATAAGGAGGTGGCCTTATGCTTGAAGGCGCTTACTCACTGACCGTGTCCGGCACGGGCAACAACAACTTCATACCCATGAGAGCGGGAGAGGAAGCCGACTTTCTAAGCTGGTATCTGCCGCGGCGGCGGGGGATCATGAAGGTGAATATACGGTACTTCAACAGAATATACTCCACCGGCTGTTCCGTCCGGGAAAAGCCCGGCGGAAAATTCACGGTGCTGTCCGCGTCCGTGGGATACGGCGCCAAAGTGAGTCCCAGGCCCGACGCCGAAATACCGCTGACCTTCGGCGGAAGTCCGTCGGCGACTGTTACCGACGGCTTCAACTCGGATCGGATCGATGTAAACATACCCGAGAACGCATGGCTGTCCGTGATGCTCCGCGTGAGAGCGGAGGAGGATCTTGAACTCCCCTCCACCGACGAAAGCGCCTCCTCGGGCTACAAAAACGGGTTGAGGACGCTGAATGTGCTGCGTCCCAACTTCATCGGCTGCGACGCCGGCTTTGACCGGACGCTGGTATTTTTTGGCGACAGCATAACCCAGGGCACCCGCACGGCCACAGACAAATACGAGGCCTGGTCGCACCGCACCGCCCTTGCCCTACCCCTTTCCGTAAACGTCATAAACCTGGGCATGGGCTGGTCAAGGGCCTATGACGCGGCGGCGGACGGCTTGTTCCTCAATTTGGCCAAAAGCGGCGACAAGGTGATAGTATGCTTCGGCGTCAACGACATAAAGAGCGGATGCCGCACCGGTGAAAACATAGTCGAAAATCTCAAAACCGTGGCTCGGCTGCTTCGTGAAAACAGGCCGTCGGTCGACATAATACAGTGTACCGTGCCGCCCTTCAACATGGATCCGTGGCAAGAGGAGCAGCGGCAAAAGGTGAACCGCGCCGTACTCGCGGGCGAAATATCGCCGAAAATCTTCGACATAGCCTCTATTCTGGAGGCGGAAACGCCGGGCCGCGTGAAGCCCGAGTACATGAGCGCTCCCGACGACGCGCACCCCAACGGTTCGGCGGGCGAGGCCGTGGCGAGGGTCCTCGTCGGAGAGCTGTTGAAAGGCGGACTGTAATGAATAAAAGAACATTTTTAAGAACATTGCTCTGGATAACGGTGCTGGCTTCGGCGGCGCTGATATTTTGGTTTTCGGCTCAGGACGCCACGGTCTCCAACGACACCAGCGGCACCTTTGTGCGCTTTATTTTCGGCCTGTTCCCGAGTTTCAGGCATATGCTGCCCGCCGCCCAGGACGAGCTTATCGAATCGGTGATGTTCGTGGCCCGCAAGTGCGCCCACTTCTGTATTTATGCCTTTTTGGGCTTTTGGCTGATGCACCTTGTGCGCCAATACCGAAAAGAGCGGTCCCTGTTTATCACCGTGGCCTTATCCATGGCATACGCGGTGACCGACGAGATACACCAATATTTTGTCCCCGGCCGCTCATGCCATCCCCGGGATGTGTGCATCGACACCCTCGGCGCCCTGACCGGAACCCTCGTCGCCCTGCTTTTCGCCTTCATTTGGCAAAAACTGCGCAAACTATGGGACGGCGCAAAGTAAAGTTTGTGCAAGATTAGACTTTAAATGTTTTATAATATGGTGTATAATATTAAAAGACGGTAGTGTGATAAATTTTTAACAATCTTTTGCCTGGAGATGTTCGGAATGTACAATGTCACTGTAGTCGGTCTCGGCCTAATTGGAGGATCGATGGCAAAGGCCGCAAAGGGTTTTCGCGATTGCCGGGTCTATGGCATCGACACCGACCTTTCGGTGGTGGCAAAGGCCGCCGAGGACGGCGTCATAGTCAACACGGCGGTGAACGAAAGGGAGATTGTCGCCAAAAGCGATCTCATTATTGTCGCCCTTTACGCCAAGGCCACGGTGGACTTCATCCTGAACAACCAGAAATACATGAAAAGCGGCGCTGTCATAGCCGACGTCTGCGGAGTAAAAACACCGGTGGTATATCCGGTGGAGGCGGAGTTAAGAAAAGATCTGTATTTTGTGGGCTGCCATCCCATGGCGGGCCGGGAGCTCAGCGGTTACGCCAATTCCCTCGGGAATATGTTCTGCCGTTGCAACTTCATAATCGCCGCCACGCCCGCAACAAAACGCCCCGGCGTGGAGATCATGGAGGAATTTGCCCGCCACATAGGCGCGGCCAACATTATCAACACTACCCCCGAAGATCACGACGAGATGATAGCCTATACCTCCCAGCTAATGCACGTGGTAGCCGTGGCACTGTGTGACAACGAGCATATCGAAAAGAGCGCCATGTACAGCGCGGGGAGCTTGAGGGACTGCACAAGAGTGGCGATACTCAACGAGGAGCTGTGGAGCGAGCTCTTCACCCTTAACAAAAAATCATTGACAAAGCTTATAGACGAAATGTGCGCCAGCCTCCAGCGGATACGGGAAGCCGTGGACGCCGGAGACAAGGAGCGGCTCAAGACCATAATGCGCGGAGCGACGGCGGCGAAGCGCAGATTTTTGAACAATTAGGAGGTATGGCCGATGAACGAATACATGAAAATATATGAGCGCTGGCTTGCCCAGGAAGATTTAGACCCGGCATTAAGGCAGGAGCTGGAAAGCATAAAGGGCGACGACACCGCCATCCGCGCCAGATTTGAGAGGCGGCTTTCCTTCGGAACGGCCGGTCTGAGAGACCAGTTGGGCGCGGGCTGCGGCAGAATGAACATCTACACCGTACGTCAGGCCACTCAGGGTCTGGCCCAATGGATAACGAGCGTGGGCGGACAGGATAAGGGCGTGGCCATAGCCTATGACAGCCGCCACTTCAGTTCGGAATTCGCCCTCGAAAGCGCCCGTGTGCTCTGCGCCAACGGTATCAAAACCTATCTCTTTGACGCGCTGCGCCCCACTCCCGAGCTGAGCTTCGCGGTGCGGCATTTCGGCTGCGTATCCGGCATAGTTATCACCGCCAGCCACAACTCCAAGGAGTACAACGGTTACAAGGTATACGGCGAGGACGGAGGACAGCTTCCTCCCGACGCCGCCGACGTAGTCGCCAACGAGATAAAAGCCATCGACATCTTTAACGGCGTCAAGCTTATGGACGCCGGAGAAGCCGAGAAACAGGGGCTTCTCACTTACATAGGCGAGGACGTCGACGCCCTGTACCTCGACAAGGTATATGAGCAATCCATAGACAAGGGCGTAATTTCACGCATGGCGGATAAATTCAGCGTGGTATACACGCCTATCCACGGCAGCGGCAACAAGCTCGTCCGCAGAATACTGGATCGCTGCGGCATGAAGAACGTAATCGTTGTAAAGGAGCAGGAGCAGCCCGACGGGGACTTCCCCACCGTACAAACCCCCAACCCCGAAAACCGCGAGGTCTTTACCCGGGCTATAGAGCTGGCAAAAGAGAACGGCTCCGACCTCATTATCGGCACCGACCCCGACTCTGACCGTGTGGGCATAGTCGTTCGTGACAACGACGGCAATTACATCACCCTCACCGGCAACCAGACCGGCGTCCTTCTCAGCGAGTACATACTCTATATGCGCCGTCAAATGGGTTCCATGCCGGAAAACCCCGTCCTCATCAAAACCGTAGTGACCACCGAAATGCTTCGGCCCGTGGCGGAAGCCTACGACGTCGAGCTCATGGAGGTGCTGACGGGCTTCAAGTTTATCGGCGAAAAGATAAAAGAGTTCGAGCGTAGCGGCGATAAGAACTATGTGTTCGGCTTTGAGGAAAGCTACGGCTACCTCAGCGGCACCTATGTCCGCGACAAGGACGCCGTCGTGGCCTCCATGCTAATAACCGAGATGGCCGCCCACTTCATCGAAAAGGACATGACCCTTTACGACGCCCTTCAAGCCCTCTATGTCAAGTACGGCACATACTGCGAGGGCGTGCGCAACTTCTACTATACCGGCATCGACGGCCCGACACGCATCGAGGGCATGATAGAGCGGCTCCGGACACAGGCTCCCCGCAGCTTTGCCGGAGTTAAGGTCAGCGCGGTGAGGGACTACAGCACCGGAACGATCAAATACGCCGACGGCACAGAGGCCCCCACAAATCAGCTTCTCAACAACATGGTGTACTACGAGCTCGGCGACAGTGAGCGGGGCGGCTGGGTAGCCGTCCGTCCCAGCGGAACGGAACCAAAGATTAAATTCTACTTCGGTTACAGAGACCCCGACAGCGCCGCCGCGAAGATAAAGCTCGAAGAAATAATCGCCGCCGTGGTTGAAATGGCCGGCGCCGAGTGATATAAATGAATTACAAAACAGGTTTCGGTTTGTACCGAAGCCTGTTTTTCATATAGTATTCTGTTATTTCATGTTCGGCTCGCCGAAGCCCCCCACATTCCCGTGGACGACGGCGGTAAAAGCCCGTGTCTTAAAGCCGGGATTTTCCTTTTCCAGCCGGGCCGCAAGTTCCTTGATATACTGGCGCTTGGTGTTGCCGTCGGCGGGGCAGGAATTTTTCACAACGGGCAGTCCAAGCCGGGCGGCGAGGCCGGAAGAATAGCGCTCGGGCATATATATCATGGGTCGAATGAGGTATATCCCCTTCCGGTCGAGGTAGCTCACCGGCGAAAAGCAGCCCACCCGCCCCTCAAAGATAAGGCTCATCAAAAAGGTATTTATCACATCGTCGTTGTGGTGGCCCAGAGCCACGGTGCGGCTCCCCAGCTCCAGCGCCGCGTCGTGGAGCGCCCCTCGGCGGAGCTTGGCGCAGAGGGAGCAGGGATTGCTCTCCTTGCGAATATCGAACACTATTTCGCGTATATCCGTCTTTTTCACATGATATTCCACGCCGATTTCTTCGCAGAGCCGGGCTATGGGGCTGTAATCCATGTCGGCGTAGCCCAAATCGAGGGTCACAGCCGACAGGCGGAAATGCTTCGGATAAAACTGACGGAGCCGCGCGAGGGTCGCCAGCAGCACAAGGCTGTCCTTTCCGCCCGATACTCCCACGGTCACGTGGTCGCCCTCATTTATCATATTGTAGGTGTCCACCGCCCGGCGGACGTAGCTCAGAGCCTTTTGCATATCTATCTCCTCATAATTATATAAACGGGGCGGCACCGCCGCCCCGATCCGTCACAGTCTGCTTAAAATTTCCTCCACTTTTTCACGGACAAACTCCTTAAAGGAATTTCCGCCGCTTCTGACGGAGGAGGCGATGCTCTGCACCCGCCCGGAAAATCGGGGCATTTCGATTTTCGGCATGAAATCAAAGGGCAGGCTGCGGACAACGGTAACCTGATCCTCCTTTTTCTCCATTCGGCGGCAGCGCCGTGACGTGGCGAAAATGTCAAGCATGAACACCACCAGCAGCACGTCGGCCACCATGACCGTCCAATCCTTGGGGAATTTGCCTATCAGCTCAACAAGGGCGGGATTTATGTACAGCACCAGCATTACCGACATTATGCCGAAAGCCATACCGCTGAAAAGGCTGATACGGCCGTTGATGTTAAGCGGCCAGTCGCTGTAGTCCCACCAGCGCGCACCGTAGAGCTTCTCGATTATCCACGAGGACACATACTCCAACAGGCAGCACACCGTCATCGCGCCGAAGAAAATCAGCATGGGATTTTCGGCGCGGCCAAAGAAAAGCTCGATAGCCAGTCCGCCCAGTCCGTATATGGGGCAGTAGCAGCCGTAGAGCATACCGCTGTCCACGAATTTTTTACTTTTGATAGAATAGATCGTGGTCTCATAGGACCAGCCTATAAAGCTGTATATCATAAACCGCACAAATAACTCCGCCATATACGAAACCTCCCTTCGTTTCTTATGCGGCAAACCGGCCCGCGTTCCGCCGGCAGCCGTCGATGTAATCCCTCAGTTCGGGGTAAATGCCCCGGTTAAAGGTCTCATAGAGAGAGCAAACCTTATCCACCATACAGATGACCCAGCCGGAGCGGCTCCTGGGCGGGGCCGGAGTCAGGGGAAACATATGGTGGGCGATTATATCCGCCTCGAGGGCGGTAACTTCGGTGTCCCGGCGGGCGTTGCCCAGCGCGGTGGCCGGATGGCAAAAGCCGTGGACGCCGAACTCGTTATTGTAGTGGTGCCAGTCATAGAGAAAATAGTCGTGAAGCAGCGCTCCCCGCAGCAGCTCCCGGCGTTGGCCGGCAAATTTGAGCCTGCGCGACAGCTTGAAGCTGTAATAGGCCACGGCAGCGCTGTGGAGCAGCACCGAGGTGTCGCCGTGCTGAATGAAACGGTCGCTCATTTCCATGCGCGTAGTGCGCAGCAGCTCGGTGAGCGTATCGCCGAAGCAGAGCTCTATGTCTCTTCTGTCGGCGCGGAACAAATGCCACATTGTGACCACACTCCCCCTTATTATATAATAATTATACCTTATCGGTGTACTTGTGTCAAGGGTAAAATATACAAAAAAGCGCTCCGTATTTGTGCATTTATGTGAAAAAAACAAAAAAAACCCGGGACAAATCGGCTTTAAACGGTTTGTCTCGGGAGTTATTTGTCGTTATTTCATCCAACTTCCGATAAGGAATATTATCGGAAGTAAAAACCGGCGGCCAATCATTGCTCCAAGGCTGGCTTTGCAGTCGACCTCTGCGCCGACAACCGGGCAAATCCGGCTTGATTCGGCCTTTCTTCGCGGTTTCCAAATATCCGCACATGAAATTTCTTAGTCTTATTATACTACTTTTCCCACACAAAAGTCAATAACTTTCCCTTGGCTATAATGTACAAAATTGTCGAGGATAATTGTGCAACTCTAACAATTATTTCCTGATTTCCATTGCCGTGTTATATAATTTGCCGATACGGCGGCATAATTTACTTCCGATAACATTCCTTATATGAAGTTCACATGAAATGCAAATTTATTTTTTAGTGAAATTTTAAGGAGGTAACAAAAAATGAGAATCAAAAAGGTTCTGTCATTGGCCGTGGTTTTGGCCATGGTATTGACAGTAGTGCCCATGTTTGGGCTGACGGCCAGCGCGGCGGATGAGACCTACGAGGTTGAATTCACGTTGCACATGGATAAATGTTACAAGGATATCAAAATTACCGACACAAATGGAAAAATTATAACAGGTTTTTGCATTGCGGTAAGCAATGATGGCTTCTTTCCATTTGTAAGGGAGGAAGAAAGTGCACATAACGATGGAAAATCCCTTGCTGGAACTCAAGGAGATATAAAAGAGTTTGAGGGCGCAAGTATACCTAATTATTCCCATGGAAAAAAGGTTGGCATTTGGTATACCGATAAAGAGACAAGAATTACCATCAAAGTCACTAATGATACCAGTAGCAATTCCTATACTGTAACGTACTCGACTGATCAAGCAATAAAGCCATCATCAAGTGATCCTCTTACTGGATACACGGTTTCCCGAACATATACCGATGGAACGGCCGGTCCAATAGCCACGCCAGAAAAATGGATAGCATATGGCGACCCCGGCGCGGGGAATGACGCCTTAACGTCTAAGACTATCTGCAATTACCTCACCGATATGAAGATTACAAATGCAGGTGTTGTCAGTGAAAGTAAAACTCTCACTGTTACTTACGGTGATTCTATGGCCGATAAGAACTTCACTTACAAGGCTCCCATCGGTACGACAGTTGACATTCCCGCTTATGCCGTACTTGACGGAACCGGTGCAAACGCTGTTGTCAAAAGTTGGAAGCACACCGCAAGCACTGAGGAGATACAAGGTGATAAGAATATTAATATTAAAATGGTAAAAGTTGACGCCATGGCACAGTATGCTTTCAGCACCGAAAGCAAGGCTAAGGCTGTAAAGGACACATATGGCGACGGTACTCTGAAAAATGAAGGAAATCTATCCTTCAGCGATAACGGCTTCGTCACATACAAAGGCAATAATGGCAGTCATGCGGGCAAAGATGTTGGTTATGTAGACCTGCCGGCTAATATAGCCCAAGATTTGACCGGAAGCTTCACAGTATCCATGTGGGTAAATCTTAATGAGCGTAATAGTGCCGTCTTTTGGGATATGTGCAAGGATGATACAGACACAAGTTCTTCGGGAGCAGGACAAACAAACAGGGTTTATCTTAAAATAAACAATGGTAAACTCAACGTTAATAACAGAATGATCAACAGCTCCGGTACTACAGCAACAGATGAATTTAATGATGCAACCGGCAAATGGGCTCTTGTAACTACTTCAATTGATTTGACTAATAAGATTGCAACGTTATATGTTAACGGAACACCTGTCGAATCCGACGGTAAAGGAAATAATGGTTGGTGGAATGAAGCTGCCGCCCCCTCAAAAGTCTATGACGCCAATGCCGGCGCTCAGGCGTTCCACCTTGGTCGTAGCAGATGGGCATGTGTAAGTGGGCAGGAAGGCGGCAATCCTTCTGTCAACGGCAGCATAGCCGATGTGCGCATATACGACAGTGCTCTTACCGCCGAGGAAGTCGCCGCACTGATGGGTGTGCATAGAGTATCAACTATCAAGTATATGGCCGGTGATCAGGAGATCGACACAGCAAGTGTAGATACATTTACTGATACTGTCACTTTTGAAGCTCCCAAAACTATTACTTACAATAGTGTGGTTTATGAGCTTCAGTCCTCCGATGACATTACCGAAGGCTCAAACAAGAAAGGTTATGCCGAAACATTTACGGTAAATTACGCTAAAAAGAATCTTGAGCTTAAGGAGCCTGAAAAGGTATATGATCTCGGCAGTGAAACCATCATTGAGGGCAATGTTCCCGCCGCAAAGTACATTGAACTCGAAACAAAGGATAGTGAGATAACCAAAATCAACGGTGTTATTGATTGGGATTTTGTGAACGCACAGCTTAGGTATACTGACGGACAGCCCCATGAAATTATCGTAAAGGTAAAAGCAGATAATGATGCGAACGCCAATATTACCGCCAAAATCAATTTAACCGTTCTTTCTTGTTCAGATAATACACAAAGCGGGAAGATAGAATCATCAAATCTAAATAGTGGTTATAAGGATTATGCAAAGCAGTTCACTGCAATTTCCGGCGGAGCATACTTTGAATTTGATTTAACTTATGTGTCTATGTATGCAGCTACGCGGCCGAGTAATGCGGATGCCGGCAGTTTGGGTGTTTTTCTTGGACAAACAACAGATAAAGCTAGCCCCGCTTTCCAAGAGACAGGCAATGCAATAGGCTTGCAGGGCAGAGACAATAAAAAAAAGGTTGGCTTTAGAAATGGCGATAATTACGATGAATTTCAGGCACAGGAAGGTGAAAAATACAGGGTTTTAATTTATACGGATGTTGCACAGCATATTTATAAAGCTACTGTATATGACAGCAAGGGCAATTTGATTTATAAAACTGCCGATAAAGCATTGAGTTATCGTAAAAATGTTGATACCATAAATAGTATATGCGTATCAACAAACGATCATGGAACCGGAGACGATGGCGACATTGTTGTTGAAAACTTCCGTGTGGCTGAAATTGAATACCCCACCGCCCCCACTCCCTCTCTCGGATGGGACAGCGACAGCAAACAGTTCACCCTTAACTTCACAAAGGCCACTGATAAGCCCGGCGACGCCATCCTTGTAGACGACAAGTCTACCGCATGGGGCGAAAATGACACCGCTGTTATAAAGGTCGGCAATATGACAAATACAGCTGTTACTGCTTATGCAGCTGTTGCTGACGGCGTTGTAAAGAGCGCTCCGGCCACAAAGAGCGTTTATGAACTGGTTGTTGACGACATCTATGACAATGCTATAAGTTATAATGGCAGAGATGTAACTATAGGCGCTGACCGTATAGCCGCCGCCAACAAGGTTATCTCTCATGGCGGATTCTATTACACCGAAGCCGGCAACGACAAGGCAGACACTGTAACGGCAAAAATAATTGAAGTCAATGTTACAACTGATACTCTTACCGCCAAAATTAAAGATTCTTATAAGGGCTTCGGCCTTGGATTTGTTCTCGATGAGAATAACAAAATTTATTTCGGTAGCAGTAATAAGGAAACGGAAGCCCATGCAAATGGACAAACTGCAACAGGTACAACTTACGATGAACTTACTATTACTCTCACTGATGGCAATGTAACATCTGCGAGTGCTGTTATTCTTTCCGCCGCTGACGGTACAGTAATCACTCTTGACGCTGTGAACATCGAATTTATTGAGACCCTCATTGAGGAAGCTGAAGCCAACGGCGCCGATGTGGAAGCCGACTTCATTCCCGAACTGTAAAAAGGAGGAACGATCACAATGAAAAAAAAATTTAAGGCCCCAATTGTTGAGGCAAAGGAGCTTAACGCCGCAAACAGTATAATGGCTGACGGCAGTATGCTCATAAGCGCCAACGGCGTAAACGGAGGAAAAACATTTGTAATAGATACTACTCTCACTGATTACAATCAGTGGAAGAGCAATCGATAACAACTCACACTGTGGCCGCAACAGACCGGCCACCCCAACCTAAGTTAACCGCCGCTTTCCGAAGCGAAGCCCATCCCTGATCCGCCCGTCTGCAGCGGAGTCGGACAGAATAAAGGCGGTATGCGCGAGGAAGCTGCCGTCCGGAGAACCGAGCGGAAAGAAAGCGTGGTTATAATTTCTTCCTTAAATTACTGGCATAAGGCCGTCCTGCCTCGACCACAGGACGGCCCGAGCCAAACAAAAACGGAGCCGAAAGGTTCCGTTTTTGTTTTAGCTTATAATACCAATCCCAAATTAGAAACATAAATATGCGAGTAACAACTTCGTTGTCCGTGGGGCCCCGTAAGCAGTCGGCGAAGCCGACTGATGAGGTGTAGGACGCGAAGCGTCCGTTGTAAAACACACTCGGTAAAACTAACGCCGCCTACGGCGGCTACACCTCATCCACCGCAAGCGGTTCCCCTTCCCCTCAAAGGGGAAGGCTTTGTTCTTGTCATTGTTAACTTAATGCGGGTCACCGTCAGACGATGTCTGTCTCCTCAAAGGGGAAGGCTATTAGGCGCTTTTTTAATTGGGATTAGTATAACATGACATCAATATTTGCTGGTATCGTTCCAGATTATAAAACGCTTGAACAGCAGCACCGAGACATAGGCGACTATATTGGACACCGTTTTTGCCGCGGCGGGCTTGAGCACCTCCCACGTCTTTCCGGCGAAAGGCAAAAGCTCCAGTCCGGCCAGAGCGAGCCTGCCGGTGACCGAAACAAGAATCAAATTCACCACGCAGGACAGGAAGAACAGCGCCGCGTCCCGGCTGTGCCTGGTGTCGGGGCTGCGGAACACCCAGTATTTTGAAATAAAATAGTTGAAAATGTAGCTTGTGATATTGCTGACTACCAGCGCCCAGGCGCCGATCTCGTCCGCCGCCGAGGCTTGAATTTTTTCCGGCAGAAGGGCCACAATCCCGTCCCAAGGCAGGGTCCACCACAGCAACAGATACATCACCGTGTACTCCAAAATCACGGTGACGGTGCCGCCTATGGCGTAGCGTATGAACCATGCCAGATTGAAATTGTGGCGGAATTGGAAGTCGTCAAGCCACGCTTTGATTTTTCGCTTAAGTTCACTCATAAATACGTCGGTAAAGGTTTTATTTCAGCTCCAACTGACCCAGACTGGCCTTGCGCAGATACTCGTTGATGAAGCCGTCCAGATCTCCGTCCATGACGGCGCTTATGTTGCCCACCTCGTAGCCGGTGCGGTGATCTTTGACCATGGTGTAGGGATGAAAAACATAGGAGCGTATCTGACTGCCCCAGGCTATTTCCTTTTGCACGCCCTTGATGTCCTCGATCTTTTCCTTATGCTCGGCCTCGGCGATCTCCATGAGCTTGGCCTTAAGCATCTTCATGGCGGTGTCCTTGTTCTGGAACTGGCTGCGCTCGTTCTGACAGGCGACCACAACGCCGGTGGGAATGTGGGTTATGCGGATGGCGGAGCTGGTCTTATTGACGTGCTGGCCGCCGGCTCCGCTGGAGCGGTAGGTATCTATCTTAAGGTCGTCGGGGTTGATGTTTATCTCGATGTCGTCCTCGATGTCGGGCATTACCTCGACCGAGGCGAAGGAGGTATGCCGACGGCCCGCCGCGTCGAAGGGAGAAATGCGCACCAGACGGTGGACGCCCTTCTCGCACTTGGCGTAGCCGTAGGCGTTGAGCCCCTCGACAAGAATGGTTATGCTTTTTATTCCGGCCTCGTCCCCGTCAAGGAAGTCAAGAGTGGACACGGCGTAGCCCCGGCGCTCGGCCCACATCTGGTACATACGGTAAAGCATACTGCACCAGTCCTGCGCCTCGGTGCCGCCCGCTCCGGCGTGGAGGGTGATGATGGCGTTGCTCCTGTCGTAGGGGCCGGAGAGCAGGGTTTCAAGACGGGTGGCCTCCACTGTTTCGCGAAGGCGCTGACAGCCGGAGGAAATCTCCTCCATGACGCTGGCGTCCTCCTCGGCGATAGCCAGCTCCAAAAGGGTCGTAGTGTCCTCCCAAAGGGAGACCATATCGTCGTAGCGCTTTATTTTTGCGCCGAGCTGCTTTATCTTTTGAAGCACCTTCTGGCTCTTGTCAGGGTCGGAGTAGAAGTCGGGCTCGAGGGTCTTTTTTTCCAGC
>CANRJP010000043.1 GCA_947630975.1 uncultured Clostridia bacterium | reverse complement strand
TGGGCACACCGTTCCCGAGGCGCCCGTTTCTTTGCCGTGTCACTTCGGCACAATGTCTTATCTTAATGACATTGCCCGATAGGGCCGGTTATTTTTGTGGGCGGGGAAAAATTAGGAATGAGGAATATTGGCGGGGCAGTTTTTATTTGTCGTTTATACAACGATAAAGTAACCTCGATTTCGTAGGGGCGACCATCGGTCGTCCGCCATCAAACGTTTACGGCGGCAACGGCGAACGAATTTATAAGGCAATACCGCACAAAGACCGCTTTAGAGCTTTGTACCCGTCTTGCTTGCATCTTTTCCGACGTTTTTTACGAAAACTCCTTGAAATACGACAGTATTCCTTCGTCGTTTTCGTAATTCCGTCAAAAAATCTGCGGCGCAATACGGGCACAATCTCTGTGCGGTATTGCCTTAAATCAAATTTGGTTATCGGCCCGCCCCGCTCAACCGTCTTATTTTGGCCAATACTCAAGCTCAAGGGTGTCCAAATTGACTTTACATCTGCAATTTTGCCAGCCGTTTCTACAGGCGTTGATATAAAGGTATCCGCCTTCGATTTCTATCTCGGGGGAATATATGTACTCACGGCACTTAATGTAGCGCCCCGGAAGATTTTCCTCGACGTAGGGCTCGCTTATTTCATCGGCTGCATCCGCGGCCTTTTTATAGCCAAAGTACCATCTGTCGCCGTCGTCAATAGCCGGTTTTACCATATCGGCCTCTCCTTTTTGTATAAAAAGGCAGTTTACATACGGCTCCATTATAGGTTGGATCCACCGGTATGCATCGAGTAGAATAGTAGAAATTTGTATATCGTCTAACACTATATTTTCAGTTGAAACTCTACTGGGATCCTTTACAAGAGAAAAGTATCTGCTGTCGCAGCGCACCTTAATGCCGCTTTCCGGGTCATAGCTGAATTTTACGCCAAGCTGCTCGATACGCGTCCAATCCAAAGGCATATAAAGCATCTCGGCATATACGAGAAACGGGTATTCCTCGCTTTCCGACAAAATGCCGTTTATGTAAACCGGGCTCTCGTATACATAGGCTTTGTCGGAGGAAAGGTCGGGCAGCTCCTCGGGCGGAATGTAGTCGGGGTTAGGCTGCGGCCCCGAGCCCATCGTATAACTGACTTTTTCCGGAATCTCCCTTGTCCATAAATACGAACATCTCGCATATTCAAGCGGGTTTTCCCTTTTGTAGATGTAGAGGGCTCCGCTGTCGTCAGCATCACGCTCAAAGGATAAAATATTAAGCACCGACTGATCCAACGGCAAATAAACAATGTTATTGTAAAAGATCGGAGGCCACTCCATCGCGGACGATATAAGATGATGGTTTACATCAATTGTCATTGTGCTTGGCACAACGGGAACCTCGCTGGCAAAGCCGGTTTGACAGCAGCCAAGCAGAAGCGTAAACAACATGACGGTAAACAGTTTTTTCATAATTTTCATTTCCTTTCTATTTTCGGCACTTTGGTACCTTTATAGTAATAGACGGAATTGGAGGGAAAAAAGTTCCGTGTTTGGAAAAATTTTTTAAATTTTTTATAAACATTGTATCGCTGCCGTTTACAGTTCTTTTATGACCCTGGCCGGAACTCCGGCGGCGAGACTGTGGGCCGGTATGTCAGTTCGGACTACCGCGCCCGCCGCAATGACCGAACCCTCGCCGATATGTATGCCCTTGAGCAATGTGACGTTTGCACCGCACCAAACGCTGTTGTCGAGTTTTATGGGGGAGCTTACCAAAGCTTCCTCGGCACCGTGACCGGGCACGATTTTGTGGTCGTGGTCAATTATTACGACGTTGTTAGCGAATATACACCGGTTGCCTATTTCGATTTTTTCGCCGCAGGTTATAGAGCAATTGTGATTAAAGTAGCAGTTTTTTCCGATGGTCAATTTTCCGTCGTTGACGCATTTAATGTAAAGGGGGCCGGCGGAGGAGAGATATTTGCCGATCTTGCAGGCGCCGCCGTGGAGCATATCTATTGACAGCTTACCCTTGACCGTACTGTTAAACGACATTTCAAACTGATTTCTGTAAACAATTTTATATAGTATACGGCGAAACACGTTTTTTATAAGGTAAAAATATTTTCGGAGCTTTCTGATAAGTTTCTTCATTTCAGTACCAGCCTTTTTTTTATTTGTTCAGCGGTTTCGGCAGTGCGCCGGAGTTCCCGGCTTTTACCGCGCTTTATTTAATTATAATACCAACCGCGTTGTTTGTCAAGATAAGTATTTTATTCAGCCCGCCGTTTAATGAGGCGCCGCGGCATTATTTTGCTCCGGCGATGTGGCGGCAAAGATAATAAATTAAGGTAAACGCCGATTTTGTCGAAAAATGTCGTATAAAAATTTACAGAAAATGTAAATTTACTATTGCATTTAATGTCAAAATATGGTAATATAACAGTGCGGAGCAAAATTAGACACGACAGGAGGAATAAAAAAATGAAAGAAATCATTAAATCAACAATCGTTGACCTTGGCGTCCCCGCCAACATAAGGGGATGCGAGTATCTCGCGGATGCCGTTGTTATGGCTCTCGAGGACAAGGAGCTTGTTGAGATCCTGACCGGCCGGCTGTATCCGAGAGTGGCGGAAAAGTATGGCGTCACTCTCGGACGGGTCGAGCGCAGCGTCTGTCACGCCGTTCAGGTGGCACGGGCCATAAGATCCGGAAGCTGACGAACACAATAAAGGGAGCGCGGGGCGCTCCCTTTATTGTGTTCGTTTTTTAGAGAAAAACATTGATAAACGATAAATTAATATTGACAAAGTTTAAAGTAATTGGTATAATATACTAAAAAGAAGGTCGAAAAAATGAAAAAACTGAATTTGAGCAGGGCGACAAAGGTTTTCGGGGGTGCGGCGGTGAGCCTGGCGCTGTTCGCGGCGGTAAATCAGGCTTTGGTAAGTTTGACGGACTATCGGCTTTACATTTTTGGCGCGTTCGGGACCGACCTTGTATGGCTTTCGGTGATGGGGCTGTCCGCCGTGTTGGTTCTATGGCTCTGCCGCACGGTCAAAAATTCCGTAATGGGAAACGTCTTGAAGGTCATAATTATAGTTTCGCTGCTTTTTGTACTGCATTTTGTGATTTATATAGAATTATTTGCGTTTGAGTTCCGTAATGTAAGTCTTGGCGACAGATATGAATTTACCTCTCCGGACGGGCGTCGAACCCTTTTGGTGTATGAGGTGCCGGACTTCATAGATCCGGATGACGGATCTATTTATGCCTATGAAAAAAGGGGAGCCTTTGCCGTTCGCACGCTGGGCGAATATAACGGATTTAAGGACACGGATGTGTGGGCATATATGGAAAACAACAGACCCTGCGGAAATTACAGCGTCGATTGGAGCGGCGATGTGCCCGTGTTGACGCCTGTTGACAGAAAGCGAGATTAGTGTTATAATATATGTAAATATCGTATAAAGGAAATAATATTTTATGAAGATAAGTGAACTATGGCAAAAATATAAAGAGATCATTTTATACGTAATATTTGGGGCGGGAACGACTTTGGTCAATGCTGCGGTATATATGATGTGCAGCGGAGCGGGACTGTCCACCGCCCTTTCCACGGTTATAGCCTGGGTGCTTTCGGTGCTTTTCGCATTTGTGACCAACAGGCGTTTTGTTTTTGAGAGCGGATCGTCGGGGCCGATGGCCGTGGCGAAGGAAATAACCTCCTTTTTTTCCTGCCGCCTGGTCACGGGACTCCTCGATTTGGCAATAATGCTGGTCTTTGTGGAAGTTTTAAAGCTTTGGGAGCTGGCGGTGAAGATCGCGTCCAACGTCGTTGTCATTGTGCTCAACTATGTTGTGAGCAAGCTCCTGATTTTCAAAAAGAAGGATTAAGCGGTTTATGTCTGACGGCCTTCAAAATTCAATAAAGTACTTGACTTAAGAGGCGTTGTGTGGTATCATAAGTGTGATATGTTTAAAAGCATATCCGTGTTTGTATTGCAATTTTTTCACCTTAAGGACGGTGTGGCCCATGGCATCAACATTAAATTCCGCGGTAAGGCTGCTGGATTTGGCGGCGGGGAGATACGGCTCAAAGGTGGGCGTCGCCGACGCCTCGTCCGAGCTGACCTTCGCCCGTCTGCGTGAGCTGGCTCTGCGTGCCGGAACCCGGCTCATACGCGAGGGAGTACAGGGCGCTCCGGTAATAGTGTACCTCGACAAAAGCGTGAACTGCATAGTGTCCTTCATGGCCGTGATGTACTCGGGCGGGCCTTACGTCCCTGCCGCCGCTGACATACCGCTCCAGCGGCTGGAAAAAATCATCGCCAACCTTGAACCCGGCTGCATCATAACCGACACCGCCAAGGCCGCCGCCCTTGACGGTATTGAGCTGGGCGGTGCAAAGGTGCTGATTTATGACGAAACGGTCGGCGGCGAGATTGACGAGAGCCTTGTTTACAGCCGGCTGAACGGCGTTGTGGACACCGATCCCATATACATTATGTACACCTCCGGCTCCACGGGGACGCCGAAGGGGGTCACGGTCTGCCACCGGGGAGTGATCGACTATGTGAGCTGGACATCCTCCACCTTCGGCCTGACCTCGGAGGACGTGCTTGCAAATCAGGCTCCGTTTTACTTTGACAATTCCATTTTTGACATATACGGCTGTCTTATCACGGGGGCGAAGCTCATCATCATTCCCGAGCAGTTCTTTGTTTACCAGAATATGCTGCCGGAATTCCTCCGCGACAACGGTGTGACCACCATATTTTGGGTGCCCACGGTAATGATAAACGTGGCCAACTCCCACGAGCTGGAAAAGGTCGAGCTGCCGAAGCTCAAACGGGTGCTGTTCTGCGGCGAGGTAATGCCGAATTTGCAGCTGAATATGTGGCGGCGGGCTCTGCCGGACTGTATATACGCCAACCTTTACGGGCCAACCGAGATAACCGACGTCTGCTCGTATTACATAGTTGACAGAGAGTTCGAGGATCACGAGCCCTTGCCCATAGGCCGGGCCTGCAAAAATATGCGGCTGGTGATTTTGGACGAAAACAACAACGAGGCCGCTCCCGGCGAAAAGGGAGAGTTGTGCGTGATCGGTTCCGGTGTCGCCTTGGGCTATTGGAACGAGCTGGAGCTGACCGCCCGTGCCTTCGTCCAAAACCCCTTGAACCCAAGCTACAACGAGTGGATGTACCGCACCGGCGACATTGCCTATGTGGGCGGCGACGGCCTTATCATGTACTGCGGACGGAAGGACTTCCAAATCAAGATAAAGGGCAACAGGGTGGAGCTTGGCGAGATAGAGGCCGCCGCCATGTGCCTTGAGAATGTGCAGAACGTCTGCGCCGTCTTTGACGCCGAAAACGAGAGGATAGTGCTTTTCCTTGAGAGCAAGGGCGATTTTAAGCTGAGAACGATCAATAAGGAGCTGCTGAAATACATACCGAAATATATGTTGCCCTCGGCCCTGAGGGTGATGGAAAAGCTGCCCCACACGGCCAACGACAAGATAGACCGCAAAACTCTCGGCGCCATGCTAAGAGAGGAGGGACTATGATGAACACGGTTATCGCGCGATTTAAGGACACCGTGAAAAAGTTCCCCGATAATATCGCCGTGGAGGATATGGACGGCTCCATGACCTACCGTGAGCTTGACAATGTTTCCGAGGCCGCCGCCGGCGGGATAATATCCCTGCTGCCGGAGGGGAAGAGGAACGTGCCTGTGATGGTATATCTGCCAAGGAGCGTCGCCTCGGTGGCGTCGTTCCTGGCCGTGCTTAAAACCGGCGGGCCGTATGTTCCCGTTGATTATCAGGTGCCGCTTAAGCGCTTTTTGTCCATGACGGCCAAGGTTGGCCCGGCCCTCATCGTCACCGATGAGGATGGACGGGAGCGGCTCCGGGACAGCGGCCTCGACTGGGGCACGGAAATATGCCTTTACGGTGAACTGATACAGGCTCGGCCCCGGCCTGATGAAACTGCCAAAAGGCTGGACGGAGCGGTGGACACTGACCCGGCCTATATCATGCACACCTCCGGCTCCACCGGCGAGCCAAAGGGCGTGGTAATTTCCCATCGAGGGATAGAGGACTACGCCGACTGGCTTATTGAGGAGTTTGGCATCGACGAAACCTCGGTTTTTGGCCTACAGTCCGGCTTCCACTTCGACAACTGCGTACTGGATATGTACGGCAGCCTGTTTACCGGCGGAAAAATGGTGATAATTCCCGAGGTACTGTTCATGTATCCCACAAAGCTCATTCCGTTTATGAACGAGCGAAAAATAAACACGGTGTTCTGGGTGCCGACGGTTATGATAAGCGTGGCGAATTCCGGAGTGCTCGGCGAGATCAGGCCGGAATATCTGAGTACCGTGCTCTTTGCCGGCGAGGTCATGCCCGCCCGTCAGCTCAACGTGTGGCGGCGGGCCATGCCGGACTGCCTTTACGCCAACCTTTACGGCCCCACGGAAATAACCGTGGACTGTCTGTTCTATGTGGTTGACCGGGAGTTTTCCGACGGGGAGGCCATACCCATAGGCCGCGACTGCCCCAATTCGAGGGTACTGCTGCTCAAGGAGGACGGCAGCCTTGCCGGAGTGGGCGAGGAGGGCGAGATCTGCGTGGTGGGCTGCGGTGTGGGACTGGGCTATTGGAACGAGCCGGAGCTCACCGCACGGGCCTTTGTGCAGAACCCCCTGAACAAAAAATACAGAGAGATAATGTACCGCACCGGTGACATCGGCTACCGCACCGCCGAAGGCCTTGTGATGTATGTGGGCCGCAGGGACAACCAGTTCAAGCTGCGGGGCAACCGCATCGAGCTGGGAGAGATAGAGCAAAATTCCCTCCTTGTGCCCGGCGTGGAGCGGGTCTGCGCCCTGTTTGACGGCGAGTCTCAGGAAATAGTCCTCTTTGTTAAGGCAAAGACGGAGCTGACGCTTCGCAAGTTCAATCTTGAGCTGAAAAAATACATACCGAAATATATGCTGCCCGGACGGCTGGTGGTTGTGGAGGACTTCCCCTACAACCGGAACAACAAGATAGACCGGGGAGCCTTGAAAGAAATATATCTGTCAAAGGAGAATTAGAAAATGGACGTAGAAAAGACGATAGAGGAATATATAAGGGATGCCTTCGAAATCGGCGACGATCCGGAGCTTACAAGGGACACTCACCTCTTTGACGAGGGCTTTGTGGACTCTTTGGGTGCGCTCCAGATAGTGCGCTTCCTTGAGGAGACATTCAGCATACAGATAACTCAAAAGGATCTTGTGCTCTATCCCATGAACACCATCAACGAAATAGCGGCGGTAGTACACGAAAAAATCTGAAAAACGGACGGCGCAAAGGAGGCGGAACCTATGGAGCGGCAGACATCGGCAATAGAATTTCTTGACAGGACGGCGGCGCGTTTCCCCGACAAAACAGCCGTGACCGACGGAGAGGACGACTATACCTTTTCCCGATTGAGGGAGTTGGCCCGTGCTCTAGGCACCCTGCTGCTGAAAAAGGGCCTGAACGGGCGGAACATCGCCGTCCTGCTGCCAAAAAAGCTCTCCGCCCTCATCGCTTTTTTCGGCTGCCTTTACGGCGGCTGCACCTATGTACCGCTGGACATCGGCGATGCGACGGAAAGGCTGAACCGTATGATTGAAAAGGTGGGTGCGCCTTTGGTAATAACCGACGCGGACAACGCCCCCCGGGTAACGGGGGCGGAGATTTTACTCTGGGATTCCGTGCCCGAGGATGTTGACGCCGCCGCCGTTGAAAAGGCTCTCACCGCCGTTATAGACACCGACCCGATATACATAATGCACACCTCCGGCTCCACCGGGGAGCCAAAGGGCGTGGTGGTGCCCCACGGAGGAGTCATAAATTTCGCAAATTGGGCCGCTTCCTACATGGGGATCGACGAGCGCGACGTTATCGCTCTCCAGTCGCCCTTCCACTTTGACGCGTCGGTGTTCGACATCTACGTTTCACTGGCGACGGGAGCGGGTATAGTCATAATGCCCGACGTGCTGACCCGTTTTCCGGATAGGATCCCGGAGTTTTTGGAGGAAAATCACGTCACCTGCATTTTCTGGGTGCCGGGTATTTTGGCGGACATAGCCAACTCCGGAGCTTTGAGCCGGTACAAAATGCCGGAGCTGAAAAAATTCACCTTCGTGGGTGAGGTAATGCCCCCCAAACAGCTCAATATGTGGATGGAGGCCAATCCCGATCGGGATTATATCAACCTCTACGGCCCCACCGAGGCCACGGTGGCCTGCACGGCCTACCGCATAGACGGCCCGGTGGACGAGAGGGAAAGCATTCCCATCGGCAGAGCCGGCGACAATATGAGGCTGCTGATAATCACCGACGGCGGCCGTCGGGCCGACGTGGGCGAAACGGGGGAAATATGTATCCTCGGCAGCGGTCTGGCCCTTGGCTACTACGGTGAAAAGGAACTGACGGAGCGGGTCTTTGTGCAAAATCCGCTTAACAAAAGTTACAGGGAAATGATGTACCGCACCGGGGACTACGGCCACGTCAACGCCGACGGGGACATAATTTTCTCCGGCCGACGGGACGCCCAGGTCAAGATACACGGCATCAGGGTGGAGCTGGGCGACATCGAAAACGCCGCCGCCTGCCTTGAGGGAGTGGAGCGGGCCTGTGCGCTTCTGGACAAAGACAAAAATCTCCTGCTGTTTTTGCAGACCGGGGAGGAGCGCTCCCAAAGGCGGCTTAAGCAGCTATTGAAGGAGCATCTGCCCAAATATATGCTGCCTGACCGCATATACGGCATGACGGCTTTCCCTACGAATAAAAACGGAAAAATCGACAGAAAACGGCTCCTCGCAACGGCGGAGCTGAAGTCCGCGGAGTAACCGAGGGACGGAAAGGTAAGCTATGTGGTTTATACAAGCGGATATGCTGGCGCGGGTGCTGATTGCCGCCCTGATATTCTCTGTTTTCATATTTATATCCGAAAAGAACGGGCTGAAGCGGCTGAGACCGGCGTTCAGCGCTCTGGTGAGTCTGGCGGTGCTGACCCTGTTTTCGCCGCGGCTGGCCCTGTTTTACGCGGCCTATGTACTGGTCACTCACCTGATGCTGCGGCTCATGCTTCGGCTTCGGCGGGGGAGAAAGGCGACCTTTGTGCTGCTCTGCGTCCTCTTTGTGGCCCCCTTTCTGCTGTGGAGACTGGCGAACGCGGAATCCATACTGGGGATATACGTGCTGCTGGGCTTTTCCTACAATATGCTCAAGGCCGTGGACGCCCTGTTTTACGTGTACTACACGGACATAAGCATAGGCTTTGTCGATTACGCCAACTTTATCCTGTTTTTTCCGGTGTTCACGGCGGGCCCCATCTTCCGCTACCGTGACTTTTCAAAGGAGTTCGCCCGGCTCGGGCCCATCGGCCTCAGTGATGTGAACGAGGGCGTCCGCCGCTTCATTCTCGGTATGTTCAAAAAGGTGGTGCTTATGACGCTGCTGACGGCGGTTACCGACCGGCTGGCCCTTATTGAGGTCTACCGCTGGTATTCCAGCCTGGCGGTCATTGTGCTGGCCTATGTGTCGCTGTACATCGACCTCTCCGGCTACAGCGATATGGCCGTGGGTATGGGGCGGCTCATGGGCATTACCGTGCCCGAAAACTTCAAAAAGCCTTGGGGCGCCCCCAGCTTTACTCAGTTCTGGCGGCGGTGGCACGTGACCCTCAGCGACTGGATAAGGGAACACATCTTTGTCGTGGTGCGGGATAAAAAGCTGAACAAGTATCAGTCCGCACTCATCGGTCTGATAACCATGATAGTCATGAGCCTTTGGCACGAGTTCAGCCTTATAACTCTCATCGGCGGCGTGTATATGGGCCTCTTCCTTGTGATAGAAAACATTTTCTCCCTTTCGACCTTCAATATCCGGAAGGAAAAGAAGTATAAATACATAATAAGGTGCGTTCTTGTCAACTTTTTCTTTGCGGTGAACGCCATGACCTTCTCCATGGATCTGGACAAAATCCTGTCCGTTTTAAAGGGACTTGTACACTGAGGACTGATTAGATGAAGAAAAAGAAAACCTCCGAATTTAAATGCTTTGTCCTGATACTGGCCGTCTTGTGGATAGTGTCGGACGCGGTGCTGACACGGCTGGATCCCCTGAAATACTCGGACTACATTTTTAAGAACGATTATGAGCTCACCCAGCTCCGGCATCCGGAAAAGGTGTGGGACAAGGTGTTTTTCGGCAGCAGCGTGGTCATAGCCTCCTATCTGGAGGATCAAAGCGCCGCCGGTTACGTCAACGCCGGGGTGGACTACGGCACGGTGTCGGACATCTATGAGATGATAAAAAAGAATAAAATAAATATCGGCAGCGACCTTGTGATAGGCTTGAACGATATTTCCTTCCTTGACTCGCTGGACACCAATCCCACCTATATCTGGCACAAGAAGTGGTACCAGCACTATATCTTTTTTGAGCGTGACAAAATTTATCCCCTGCTTGAACAGGGTCTGAGCAACCTTCTGGACGGAAAGGCCCCCTTCGGCGAGCCCGCCCAGACGTGGCAGACAAAGATCGTGTACTTCGGCAGCTTAAGCGACGGGGAGCTGGCCGCCGGCAACGACAGAATGATCGAGCGCTTCGGCGGTTGTACTCTTGAGGACTGTAAGCGGAACTTCGCCGACCTTGACCGGCTCATTGAGATATGCGGGAAAAAAGGGATAAGACTCCGGGCGGTGTGGATGCCGTGGAATCCCAAGGTGCCCGTATATGATTTCGCGAAGCGGATCATGGACGCCGCGAACGAAAGGTTTGCCCAAAGCGGTATCGACGTTTTTGACATGACAAATATGATCGAGCCGCAGTATTTCTATGACATCGGGCATATGAGCTATGAGAACGGCGCACCGTATTTCACTAAAGTTATTGATGAGTTTTTGTGCAAATAAGGGGAGATCGTAACTTGAATATTCTGAAAAAACTTTTCACGGTGCTGCTTTACGCGGCGATGCTGGCGCTAATTATGATATTTTTCACGGGCAACGGCGTCTTTATTTACGAGGGCGTCTGATTGAAAGGCGGGAGCGATTTGAGGTCATTTAAAATTAACAGCGGCGTCAAGACGGTGATATGCTTGGCGCTGGTGCTGGCAATTTGCATGGGCGTGTTTGTTTACGCCGTGCTTTACGGCAAGGAAGACGGGCGGCTGAAGGCGGCGCTGGTTTACAGCGGGAGCGGCGGCTCGAAGCAGTATATCGACACCTGGTCCCAGTTGGAGCAAAGCTTCGCCGCCAACATGGACGTGGAGAAGCTGGATGTGGACGGCGGCAAGACCGGCTTCGGCAAGTACGATATAATCTATCTGGACAAGTCCGTTCTGGGGGCGTCGCAGGTGAAGGATGAGCTGGTCTCCTTTGTGGAGGACGGCGGTGCCTTAATGCTCCTTGGGGATTTCTGCGGCTATTTTGACCCTGCGTTTCTGGGCGTCAGGGAGGCCGTTGACCTCAACGCCGCTCCCGCCGGCCTTGTGTTTCCCGAGGCGGGGGAGGATCTTGGCGGGCTTCAGGGCCTGATCTCCGATTTCGCCGAGATTTACGGCAAATACAGTGATTACGCCGCTCTGTCGCTCTTGGACTACGGCCGCGGCTTCGTTACCGATACGGCGTCGTCCCTTGCGGATATGAACGGGCTTTCGCTTTACGGCATAAATAATTACGGAAACGGGCTGGTTTTCTATACCAATCCTCTGCTGCCCAACTGTTATGACATCAACGGCTTTTCCCTGCAAAAGACCGACGACCGTCAGGAGCATTTTTCCAACTCCACTGCCACGGCCAATCAGCTTTTCCTAAGTGAGTTCGCGTCGTATATCTCAAAACGGAAGTTCGGCTATTCCGTCAGCCGTGTGCTGGGCTCCTTTGCGGCTCCGGACATGGCGTGGCAGCTCCACTATGAGGAAATAACGGGCATTGCCAACGGCTCCGCAAAGCTCTTCGGCGAGCTGAGCAAGGCCAGTGGGCTTATCCCGTCCTATACTCTTATTCGCAACACTTATAAGTGGCTGAACAAGTTCGAGTCTGTCACCTATCTGCTGAACAGGGACGGCTATCACATGGATCTGACCCAGAACGCCTATTCCAGCGGTACCCACGTTATCGAGAACGGCAGCGATTATCTGGCTTTGAACGAGGCCGTAGGAACCGGCAGCTATTTTGTGGACAATCCGGATTTTATGCAGATGGCCTACCCCGATATATGCGATTTCAACGGCGACGGAGCGCCGGACATTATCTGCGGCTGCTCCGACGGAATGTTCTATTACTTCGAGGGCGAGGGCTTTGACGGCGAATGGAAGGTAAAGGCCCGTCAGACCCTGTATGGCTCCGACGGGAAGCCCCTGACCGTGGGAACGTACTCCTCTCCGGCCCTTGCCGACTTTGACGGCGACGGAATAATGGATATGGTGAGCGGCTCCGCATCCGGCGAGGTGTATTACTTCAAAGGCGGCTCCGGCTTTTCCGTCGGCGAACCGCTTTTGACCGTGCCTGACATAGAAAGGGCCATGCCCTTTGCCGCCGATTTGAACGGCGACGGAAAAACTGATTTGGCCATAGGCTCGCTCAACGGCTTGATAAGCCTCTATTATTGGGACGGAGAAGATTTCACGGCGGGAGAAATAATTCAGTGTCCCGGCGAGACCTTCGCGGCTCCCTGCGTCCACGATTATGACGGCGACGGGGACGGTGACCTGATTTACGGCACTTTTAAGGGATATATCGCCAGGCTCCGGAATGACGGCGGCGCATACACCCCCGACGGCTGGTTCGAGACCGAGGAAATGAATTACGAGGGCAACGGACGCATCAAGCTGGGGGCCAACTGCGTTCCCCGGTTCCGCGACATCGACAGCGACGGGGCCGACGACCTCATTGCCGGCGAGCTGGAATACGGCCTTGCCATACCTATTGACTCTCCGTACTTCCGATACCGCGATCAGCTTCAGGAACAGATAGACTATATCAAGGACAACCGGTTTTATCTCGGCGTACACTTTTACACCAACCAGTACGCCTCCCCGCAGCGGGAGGCCGAGGAGCTTCGGCTCCACAAGCGGGCGCTGGACACCTACGCGGTGGACTATGACGGCGTGGGCGTGAATATGCACACATGGTTCATGAGCAGCTTTGCTCCGGATCAGACGATACAGTCGGCGAAAAACGCCGGTTTCCTGTGGTTAAGCGGCGGTCAAAGCTCCAAGAGTCTTGCCGTGCCTCAGGCCTCGGCGGAGAGCATACTTGCCTGTCCCTTCTTCACGGATTTCGAGAACCGGGAAATGATGGTGACAAACGCCGCCGTGCTTGCCTATGCGGCCTTTGGCGATTACGGCGATATGGGGGCGAAGTACGACCTGCCCCTGTCCGAGTATTATCACTGTGACCTGATGTATCAGAACGACGCCGAGGCCAGAAGCATGATAGAGCAGCTTGCCGCCTATAAAAAGGCCCACGGCTACAACTTTGTCCGTGAGGATCAGTTGATGAAGAGCGCGGCGGCGGCCTACAATATGAAGCTGCGTACCCGCAGCTCAGGCGGTATTCTCAAAATGTCCGCAAAAGCCGTCAAGAAAGGTTATCCCCTCTATGACGGGAACTATCAGGACTGTGTGGGCGTACGGTTGGAGCTTGCGGAAAAAACCGACCCCTCCCGGGTGCGGGTCGAGGCCGGAGTTTGGCGGTATGACAGCGGCAAAAAGGCGCTGTATCTGAGCCTTGACAGGGAGGTGTCCGTCAGCTTTGACAGGTCGGGCGGCGGCAGCCCCCTCACCGGAGAGCCGCACATTCAGTCCGTCAATATTCCGGCGGACGTAAAGCTTCGGGACGGCGGGGCCTCCGTAAGATTTGATGACGACGGAATGATGCAGGTGGCCGTGACCGGCCCGGCGAGAACCGAATCCTCCGGCTGGGAAACGGATTTCTCCGACGGAGTAACCACTTTTACCCGCTTTGGCGGAGAAGCTGATCTGGATTTTGTGTATGAGTAGCGAAAATTAAAACGGGGCCGTAAAAAAAGTCGCGCAGATCGTTCAAGGGCGGTATGACTTAATATAAGGCAAATTTGAGTGTTATATAACCCAATCATTAAAAATAAAATAATTGTATAATGTAGAAAATTCGCCCTAACGAGCGAATTTTCTCATTTTTATGCCCTTGAACTACGAACGAAAATCACCCTCGGCGTACCTATGTACGCCGTCGGGAGGGCTTTCTCGGCGGCAGGCTTCGCCTGTCGCCTGCGAGAGCTGATTTTCGTCCGTTCTGCACGATTTTTTCGACCGGCCCCTGTGCCTCCATGTTACATAATAAGTTTTTTTACAGCCCACGTTTTTTATATTAATCTTAAGTTTTTACAGGTATTTTATTACCGCGTCGCCCATTTCCTTTGTGCCGATGGGTGTGATCCCGCCGGCGATGTCGGCGGTGCGGCAGCCCGCGTCAAGAGCTTTGCCCACGGCGGCCTCGATGGCGTCGGCCTCGACCTGCATACCGAAGGAGTAGCGGAGCATCATGGCTCCGGAGAGAATGGTCGCCAGCGGATTGGCGATGTTTTTGCCCGCGATGTCGGGAGCGGAGCCGTGAACGGGCTCGTACATTCCGAAACTGCCCTCGCCCAGTGAGGCGGAGGGGAGCATACCGATGGAGCCGGTTATCTGGCTGGCCTCGTCGGAGAGTATGTCGCCGAAGATATTGCTGGTGGCGATAACGTCGAACTGGCGGGGGTTGCGAACCAACTGCATGGAGGCGTTGTCCACATAGAGGAAGTCAACCTTGATTTCGGGATAGTCGGCAAAGACCTTGCCCGCGCACTCGCGCCACATACGGGAGGTCTCGAGGATATTGGCCTTGTCGACCACGGTCACGTGCTTGTTGCGCTTCATGGCAATTTCCGCCGCCTGGCGGAGAAGGCGCTCTATCTCGTAGAAGGAATACTCCTCCACGTCGTAGCCGGTCTGGCCGTCCTCGCTGCGGCCGCTCTTACCGAAGTATATGCCGCCGGTGAGCTCACGGACAATCATGATATCAAGGCCGCCCTCGATGATGGACTCCTTGAGGGGACAGGCTTCCTTGAGCTGATCGTACATGATGGCGGGGCGAAGGTTGGCGAACAGCCCCAGACCTCCGCGAAGTCCCAGCAGAGCCTGTTCGGGACGGATGCCGGGAATGTGATCCCACTTGGGGCCGCCCACGGCGCCCAAAAGCACGCTGTCGCTCTTTTTGCAGGCTTCGAGGGTAGCTTCGGGCAGGGGCTTGCCGGTGCTGTCGATGGCGCAGCCGCCGGCCTCGAGATAGGTGTAGTTGAACTTGTGTCCGAACTTTTCACCGACGGCGTCCAGAACCCTCACGGTCTGGGCCACGACCTCTTCACCGATGCCATCGCCGGGGATAACTGCTATATTCTTTATCATGCTGATTTCCTCCTTACATACGGGACGCGTAATTTGTAAGTCCGCCCGCGTTGATTATTTCCTGAATGAACTCCGGGAAGGGAGTGGTTTTGTATTCCTTGCCCTTTGTGACGTTCTTTATCACACCGGCGGAAAGATCGGCCTCTATGACGTCGCCCTTCTCCGCCTCGTCCACGCACTCGGCGCACTCGAGGATGGGCAGGCCGATGTTGATGGAATTGCGGTAGAAAATGCGGGCGAAGCTCTTGGCTATAACAAGGCTGATGCCGCTGGCCTTAATTGCGATGGGCGCGTGCTCGCGGCTGGAGCCGCAACCGAAGTTGAAGCCGCCCACCATTACGTCGCCCTCGTGAACCTCCTTGATAAAGTTCTGATCGATGTCCTCCATGCAATGCTCGCTGAGGAGCTTCGCGTCGCTGACATTGAGGTAGCGGGCGGGAATGATAACGTCGGTGTCAACGTTGTCGCCGTATTTGAATACGTTGCCTTTTATCTGCATAAAATCACGTCCTTTCTCTTATTCGGCGGGAGCCGTAATGTAACCGGTGAGGGCGCTGGTTGCGGCCACAGCGGGAGAGGCGAGATATACCTCGCTCTCGACGTGGCCCATGCGGCCCACGAAGTTCCGGTTGGTGGTGGAAATGGCCCTTTCTCCGTCGGCCAGTATGCCCATGTGTCCGCCAAGGCACGGCCCGCAGGTGGGGGGAGAAACTATGCAGCCGGCGTCCATGAATATCTTGAACAGTCCGTTCTCCATGCACTCCATCCATATTTTTGGGGTGGCGGGGATGATAAGGCAGCGGACGCCCTCGGCCACGTGCTTGCCCTTCATTATTCGGGCGGCGATCTCCATGTCGCTGTAACGGCCGTTGGTGCAGCTTCCGATTACGGCCTGATCCAGCTTGATGTGCATGGCTTCGGCCTCCTGTACGGTCTTACCGTTCTCGGGCAGATGGGGGAAGGCCACCATCTGGGGAACCTGGGCGAGGTCGATCTCCATCGTGGTCTCATAGACAGCGTCCTCGTCGGGGGTGACGAAGGAATAGTCCTTGCATCCGGCGGCCTTAAGATATGCCTCGGTCTTGTCGTCGCCGGGGAAGATGCCGTTCTTGGCGCCGGCCTCGATAGCCATGTTCGCGATGGTGAAGCGCTCGTCCATGGTGAGCTCGCTCACTCCGGGGCCGGTGAATTCCATGGAGGCGTAAAGAGCGCCGTCCACGCCGATTTTGGAAATGATGTAAAGTATCAGGTCTTTGCCGCAGGTGTTTTTGCCGAACTTGCCCGTAAGGTTGAAGCGATGGGCGCGGGGCACCTTCATCCACGCCTTGCCGGTAGCCATACCCACGGCCATATCCGTGGAGCCCACGCCTGTGCTGAAGGCGTTCAGCGCACCGTAGGTGCAGGTGTGGCTGTCGGCGCCGATAATGGCGTCGCCGGCCTTTACAATGCCTTTTTCGGGGAGGATAGCGTGCTCGACGCCGGCGCAGCCGCCCTCGAAATATTTTTTAACGCCCCATTTTTGCGCGAACTCACGGACGCGCTTGCACTGCTGGGCGCTCTTGATGTCCTTGTTGGGGGTGAAGTGATCCAGCACGAAGCAGACCCTGTCAGGGTACTTCACGCTGAAACCGGCCTTTTCAAACACGTTTACGGCCACGGGGCCGGTAACGTCGTTGGCCATGCACAGGTCGAGATTTACCAAAATCAACTGGTCGGCCTGCACCTGATCCAGCCCCGCCTTTTTGGCGAGGATTTTTTGAGTCATTGTCATTCCCATATCTATATCACCTTTCCTTATTTTCCCTTTTTGTTTTTCAGGAGCTTATATTCAATGGAGTCCTCCAGCGCCTTTCTTGACGCCATGATTATGTCGGTGCTGACGCCCACCGTCGTCCAGTTTTCGGTGCCGTCGGTGGATTCCACCAGAACCCTTACCATCGCGCAGGTGGCCGCCGACTGATCCAATACGCGCACCTTATAGTCCACAAGGCGCATACTCTCCAAATCGGGGTAAAAGCGCTTCAGCGCCTTTCTCAATGCGCTGTCCAGAGCGTTCACCGGGCCGTAAATGCTGTCGGCGGCGGTTATTTCGCTCTCTCCGTCCACGTTGACCTTGACGAAGGCGGTGGAGTAGCCCGTAAGGGCGTCCCCGGCCATTCCGTCCTTTTCGGTTATTGCTCTGAAGCGTTCGATGTCGAAGAAGTGGCGCGCCAATCCAAGCACCCGGCGTATCTCCAGCTCAAGGCTGGCCTCCGCCGCCTCGAACTGATAGCCGTTAAATTCCAGCTCCTTCATTCTTGCCAGAATTGCCTTTATCTTCGGGGAATTGCGGTCGATTGACGGATCGATTTTCGACAGCAGGGGCATGAGGGCGCTCTTGCCCGCCACCTCGCTGACCAGCAGGGTGCGCTCGTTGCCCACCACCGCCGGGTCGATGTGTTCAAAGGTCTGGGGCAGCTTCATTACCGCGTCGATGTGCATTCCGCCCTTGTGGGAGAATGCGCCCTTGCTGACATAAGGCATACCGCTGATGCTTATGTTGGTGATCTCCGCCACGCCTCGGCATATGGAGGTGAGACTTTCCAAACGGTCGGGGGAGAGGATACCGTAGCCGCGCTTGAGCTGCAAGTTGGCAATTATGGTCGCCAGATTTGCGTTTCCGCACCGCTCGCCGATACCGTTAAGAGTGCCCTGCACATGACCCGCCCCGGCCAGCACTCCCATTACCGCCGCGCCAACGGCCATTCCGCTGTCGTTGTGAGTGTGTATGCCCACAGTGCAGCTCACGGCTCCTATGGCGGCCTTGGTGATTTCGGCGATTTCGTCGGGGAAGCACCCGCCGTTGGTGTCGCAAAGGCATATCACCTCGGCTCCGGCTTTGTCCGCCGTGCGGATAACCTCGACGGCGTAGTCCGGGTTGCGCTTGTAGCCGTCGAAGAAATGCTCGGCGTCGAATATGACCCGTTTTCCCCGGCTCACGGCGAAGCTCACCGTGTCGCCGATCATGGCGAGATTTTCTTCCGGAGTGGTGTGAAGAACCTCGCTGACGTGGAGATCCCAGGCCTTGCCGAAAATGGAAACATATTCGGTGCCGGCCTCCATCAGGGCTTCCAGCGCCGGATCCCCCGCGGCGGAGGTGCCCACCCGCCTTGTGCTGCCGAAGGCCACTAATTTGGCGTGTTTCAGGGGATATTTGCCTATCTCCCTGAACAGCTCCCGATCCTTCACGTTGGAGAAGGGGTTGCCCGCCTCGATGAGGTCGATGCCCAGTTCGTCCAGCAGCCGCACGATTTTGATTTTGTCAGGGATAGAAAATGACACCGCCGCCGACTGTGCGCCGTCGCGGAGGGTCGTGTCCAGAACTTGAAGTTTCATTGAACCTGTCCTTTAACAATTATTATCCTCATCATTATAATACCGGCACGGTCGTATGTCAACATCGTTTTTTATCGGAGTTACGGCTATTTTTAAGCTTTTTTGATATATCATCGGTATATTGCGAAAAAATTTTTAATAAATATTCAAAAACCCCTTGCATTTTTGGAAAAAATCTGCTATAATAATTTGCGATTGATTTAGTAATGGATCATTTAAGGAGGTAATAGCTATGGCAAAGTGCGATATCTGCGGCAAGGGCGTGACCTTCGGCATCAAGGTCTCCCACTCCCACAGAAGAGCCAACCGCGCGTGGAAGCCCAATGTGCGGACCGTTAAGGCTCTTGTGAACGGCACACCCAAGACAATTCATGTATGCTCACGCTGCCTTCGCAGCAACAAGGTTGTCCGCGCCGTTTGATGCGGATGAGCAGCATATTGTTCGCAATGCGGGCGCCCTTTCGGGCGTCTTTTTGCGTTAATGCCTTCATATTTTAAAGATTTTTTTAATACGAAGAATTTTAGTTGACAGCGAGCAAAAAACGTGGTAAAATATAATTGATATGCTATGTAATAAGGAATGATAAAAAATGGGATTTTTGGACAAAATATTCGGCAGCTATTCCGAACGGGAGGTAAAGAAGATCGCTCCCATCGCGAAAAAGATAATGGACATGGAGCCGCAGTTCCAGGCGTTGAGCGACGACGAGCTTCGCGGCAAGACCGGGGAGTTCAAGGAGCGGCTGTCCAAGGGAGAGACCCTCGACGATATACTGCCCGAGGCTTACGCCGCCGTCCGTGAGGCGGCGTGGCGTGTGCTGGGCATGAAGCACTTTTACGTTCAGGTCATCGGCGGAATAGTACTCCATCAGGGCCGCATCGCCGAGATGAAAACCGGCGAGGGCAAGACCCTTGTCGAGACCCTGCCCGCGTACCTCAACGCCCTGACGGGCCGGGGCGTACACATCGTTACCGTCAACGACTATCTGGCTAAGCGCGACAGCGAGTGGATGGGCAAGCTTTACCGCTTTATGGGCCTCACCGTGGGCCTTAACATCAGCCAGATGGAGCCCAGGGAGAAGCAGGCCGCGTACAGGGCCGACATAACCTACGGCACCAACAACGAGTTCGGCTTCGACTATCTCCGTGACAACATGGTTATATATAAGGAAAGAATGGTTCAGCGTGGGCACGTGTTTGCTATCGTGGACGAGGTGGACTCCATCCTCATCGACGAGGCCAGAACTCCCCTTATCATAAGCGGCGCCGGCGAGGAGTCCAACAAGCTCTATGAGGTGGTTGACCGCTTTGTGAAGTACCTCACTCCCATCAAGGTCAAGGAGACCGACGATAAGGAGGAAGAGGACGAGAATATCGACGGCGACTACATTATCGACGAAAAGGCCAAGTCCGTAAGCCTTACCGCCCGGGGCGTGAAGAAGGCCGAGGCCGCCTTTAATATAGAGAACCTTTCCGACCCCGAGAACATGAAGCTGAGCCACCACATCAATCAGGCCATCCGTGCCCACGGCATCATGAAGCGGGACGTTGACTACGTCGTTAAGGACGGCGAAGTCCTCATCGTTGACGAGTTCACCGGCCGTATCATGGTGGGACGGCGTTACAGCGACGGCCTCCATCAGGCAATAGAGGCCAAGGAGGGAGTGGAGGTCGCCCGTGAGAACAAGACCCTCGCCTCCATCACCTTTCAGAACTATTTCCGCCTGTACGAGAAGCTCAGCGGCATGACCGGTACGGCCAAGACCGAGGAAGAGGAGTTCCGGGGCATTTACGGCCTTGACGTTGTGGAGATACCCACCAACAAGCCCATCGCCCGCATAGATCAAAACGATCAGGTGTACAAAAACGTCACCGCCAAGTACAACGCCGTTGTCCGTGAGATCGAGGCGGCTCACGCCACGGGCCAGCCCGTGCTGGTGGGCACCGTGTCCATTGACAAGTCCGAGATACTCAGCCGTATGCTTAAGGCCAAGGGCATAAAGCATCAGGTTCTGAACGCCAAGCAGCACGAAAAGGAAGCCCAGATAATCGCCCAGGCCGGCAAACTCGGGGCCGTTACCATCGCCACTAACATGGCGGGCCGCGGTACCGATATATCTCTGGGCGGTAACGCCGAGTATCTGGCAAAGAACGAGATGCTCCGCCGGGGCTATACCGACGAGATAATCGCCGAGGCCACGGGCTACGCCGAGACGGACGATCAGGAGATACTGGACGCCCGCAAGGTCTATAACGATTTATATAAGGAATATAAGGTGGAGGTCGAAAAGGAGGCCGAGCAGGTTCGGGCTCTCGGCGGCCTGTATATCATAGGCACCGAGCGCCACGAGGCCCGGCGTATCGACAACCAGCTCCGGGGCCGAAGCGGTCGTCAGGGCGACCCGGGCAAGAGCACCTTCTTCATCGGTCTGGACGACGACCTGATGAGGCTTTTCGGCGGCGAACGCATTGAAAAAATGGTAAGCTCCATGGGTCTGCCCGACGACGAGCCCATTGAGCAGAAAATACTCACCTCCGCCATTGAAAACGCCCAGAAAAAGGTGGAGGGCCGCAACTACAGCACCCGTAAATACGTGCTCCAATACGACGACGTAATGAATCAGCAGCGCGAGATAATCTACGGTCAGCGTCAGAAGGTGCTGGACGGCGAGGATCTGCGCGACACCATTCAGGGCATGATAGACGAGATAATCAAGTCCGCCGTGGACACCTACTGCAACGCCCCGTATCCGGACGACTGGGATCTCAACGGCTTCTACGACTATGTGGAAAAGCTCTTCGTGCCCCAGGGCGCTCTGCGCTATACAAAGGATCAGTTCAACGACCTGACGAAGGAAAAGGTGCTCGAGGATCTTCACGGCTTTGCCGACCGGCGCTATGCCGAGCAGGAGGCGCTTTTCGGCTCCAATATGCGGGAGGTGGAGCGCGTCATCGTTCTCCGCGCCGTGGACACCCACTGGATGGATCATATCGACGAGATGGATCAGCTCAAGAACGGCATCAATCTCCGTGCCTACGGCCAGCACAACCCCGTGGACGAGTACAAGTTCCTTGGTTTCGATATGTTTGAGGAAATGGTGGCCGGCATCCGTGAGGACACCGTGAGATATGTAATGAACGTTAAGCCCAGAGTACAGCAGATACAGCGGGTACAGGTTGCCAAGCCCACCGTGGCCGTGCACGGCGACGGCAGCCAGAGCGTAAGGCCCCGTCCCGCCCAGCGCAAGGCCGTCAAGGTGGGCCGCAACGACCCCTGCCCCTGCGGCAGCGGCAAAAAGTACAAAAACTGCTGTATGGCGAAGGACGAGCAACAGGAGGCGGCGAATAAATGATAGTTGAATACGAACAGTTCAAGCAGGAGCTTGCCGGTCAGGAGGAGCCCATAAAGGAGCTTGGCTCGGCCCTGAACATCGACGGCGCCCGCGAGGAGGCCGCCGAGCTGGAAAAAAAGACCCTCGAGCCCGACTTCTACTCCGACCCTGACAAGAGCCAGAAGGTGCTTCAAAAGATAAAGC
>CANRJP010000042.1 GCA_947630975.1 uncultured Clostridia bacterium | reverse complement strand
ACGGCGGTGTGCTTTTTCATGGCTTCGATTACCTCGGGGCGGCGTTCGCCCTTACCTATCATGCCCGTTTCGCCCAAGGCTATTAGCCGGGGGGCGTAGGCGTCCATCCGACCGCTGGTGGTGGGGCCGCAGCTTCCGATGACCTCACCCTCCCGGGCGGGAGTGGGGCCCACGTAGTATATCACGCTGTCCTTCAGGTCGAAAGGCGGCTCCTCGCCACGATCCAGCATTTGGCACAGCCGCTTGTGGGCGGCGTCACGGGCGGTGTATATGCTTCCGCTGATGAGCACCTCGTCGCCGGCCCGGAGCTTGGCGGCTTCGGCCTTGGTCAGCGGGGCCGTTATTTTGATTGGCATGGGATGACCTCCTATTTATAATTAGGAATGAGGAGTGAGGAATGAGGAATATTTTGTGCGGCGGGGTTATTTGTCGTGGAGGAACGTAATTGACATTATATGTATAAATGACAGAAGTTCGGTAGGGCGCGACGACCCCGGCGCGCCGCTGTGCGGGTTTATGGTAAATATGACAGGTTATGCCAAGGCTTCCCCTGGAGGGGAAGCTGTCGGCGTTAGCCGACTGATGAGGTGTAGCCGCTTTGCGGCGTTAGTTTTTATTTAACGGACGCTACGCGTCCTACACCTCATCCGGCACTTCGTGCCACCTTCCCCTCAAAGGGGAAGGCTTAATTCCTGTCATTGTTACATTATCGGTACACACGCGAACGGCGCAACTGTTCCGTCAGTATTCCTCATTCCTAACTCCTAATTTTCCATCATGTGCAGCACGTTGGGCAGAATATATTCCGCGCCGGTCTCCTCGAAGTAGGGCCGGGCCTTTTCGCCGCTTATGCCGGTGAGCACGGCCAGAAAATCCGCGCCCATGGCCTTTGCGGCCAGAATGTCGCTGCCAGCGTCCCCCACGATGAGGGCGCGGCCTATGGGGGCGGGGTCGTAGTCCCCCCGATACAGGCGGAGATCGTCATAATCCGCACCGTAGAGGGCTTTCAGGAACATATAGGGACGGGGCTTGGACAGGCCGGTCACGATTCCCTCGCGGCGGAGGTTTTCCTCCCCGCGTACTATGAAGTCGGAGTCGATGGTAGAGGCCGGATCGAAGTATTTTAGGCAGTCCCAGCGCTCAAGGGGCTTGGCCAGCTCAAAGCGGTTACGGCCCGTGGCGATGCCGAGGGTCTTGCCCCCGCCGGTGAGGGCCGTCAGCAGCTCCCGCAGACCCTCTAAAGGAACTATGGGATCCTCCGTCTGCCACATACCCGGCTTGCCCTTGTGGGCGGACTTGCCGCCCCACATACTTTCAAAGAGTTCGTCCCCCAAATACCACTCCTGAAACAGGTCGCGGCACTTTTTCCACAGCGGGCCGTCCCGCGCCGTTTCGGACAGGGGCAGGGAACAGACCTCCGAGGCGATGTGCGCCGCCTCCTCATAGAGATCGAATGCCAGCAGGCCGCCGTCCCGGACGTGGGCGGTCATTTCCGCCGGGGTCAGGCCCCTACTCAGATAACAGAAGGCCAGCCAGCACAGATCCCAGTTGGAATTGACGCCCTTTTCCTTGGCGGCGGCGATGAAGCGGTCGCCGTCGAAGAGCTCCGCCCGAATTGAGCGGAAATTTTCCCCGACGGAGGCGGGAACGTCCCCCTCGCCGTAGTAGAGCCGGTCGTTCAGCAGCTCGTAGGCGGTGAGGGCGGCGATGTTCCAGTAATTCTGTTCACCGGTTATGACGCCGTCCATATCGAATATTATTTTGTCGTATTTGTCCAGAAATTTCGCGAGCTTCATGTCAGTCCTTTTCCACGGTATAGGTGATGCTTCCGGCCACGCCGCTGGTCATGCCCCTGCGTGAGGGATCCTCGCCGTAGGCTCGGCCCAGAGCCACTCCGAAGGCACGGAAGGCCGCCTCCCAGATGTGGTGTGAGTTTTCACCCTTATGGACGTCCAGATGAACGGTGGCCCTTGCCCCTTGGGCGAAGCCGTCAAGAAAGACGAGGAGATCCTCGCTTGCCATGCCCTCGGCAGCGGGGGGAACCTCAACGGCGGAGGAGAAGCCGAAAAGGCTGCGGCCCTCGAGACTGACGGCGCAGTCGGCCTTGGCCTCGTCGATTATGCCGATGCCGTCGCCGAAGCCCCTGCCGGGATTTTCGGCGGCGTACTCGTAGAAGGTCCGGCCCACGGTCTGGCCCAGATCCTCACAGACCACGTGTGCCAGATCGAACTTGTCCAGCTCCACGCCGACCTCGATGTTGAAGCCGCAGCGCCAGACTGTCTGCTCTATCATGTGGCTCAGGAAGGGGATCGGGGTGTTGATCTTTTGACGGTAGTCCGCCGCTATGGGCGCGGGAGTGAGCCTTACCGTGATTTTGCTTTCGGTTGTTTCGCGGGTGACGGTCATTTGGGATACCTCCTGTGTGTAATGAGGAATTAGGAATTAGGAATGAGGAATAGGGGTCGTGCATGGACTTTATTTGTCGTTGGGAATGAGTATAAATGAAAAATATTCGGTAGGGCGCGACGACCCCGGTGCGCCGTTGCGTTGGTTTATGGTAAATATGACAGGTGATTAAGGCTTCCTCTGGAGGAGAAGGCTTTTTTTGTCATATTTACCGTAAAGCGGCGCATGGAAATTTAATTTGCAATTTCGTTCATTGCTGTTGTCATAAACGTTTGATAGCAGACGGCCAATGGCCGCCCCTACGGAGTATAGGTTACGTTGCCGGTACAGTCACGCAGAACAAGGTTACATTGCCGTTGCAGTCACGGTTGCGTTTACGGTATACACACGCCAACAAAATACGACAGTCTCGCACCGCCAACGACAAAACGCCGTAACTGCCACGTCAGTATTCCTAATTCCTAACTCCTCATTTATATATTTACTTTCTCTCCTCGACGGCAAGGCGGTGAGTTTCAAAGCCCTCGACCTTGGCGATGCGGGCGGCGTGGCCGCGCACCATCTCAAAGCCGGCCTTGGAGGCGTAGCCCACGCTGGAGCGCTTCAGGAAGTCCATGACGGACACGGAGGAATAGGTCTTGGCAAAGCCGCCGGTGGGCAGGATGGCGTTGGGGCCGAGCACGAAGTTGCACAGGGTCACGGGGGTGTACTCGCCGAGGAGTATCTCGCCGGCGTTCTTGATGTCGGGCAGAACCTCGAAGGGCTTCTCGCACATTACCTCCATGTGCTCGGGGGCGTAGTCGTTGACGAACTGTACGGACTCGGCCAGGGAATTTGTGAGCACGATGCCGCCGTAGGTGGAGAACACCGTTTCCACAAAGCTGCGGCGCTTTTCGCTGAGCTTGGGGAGCTGAGCCTCCACAAGGGGGATTACCTTCTCGGCCAGCTCGGCGCTGTGGGTCACGAGCAGGGCGGCGCTGTCGGGGCCGTGCTCGGCCTCGATCATCAGGTCGAGAGCCACCTTTTGGGGGTCGGCCTTTTCGTCGGCCAGAATTATACACTCGCTGGGGCCGGCGGGGAGACCGGCGTCTATCTGCTGGGCCAGCACGCGCTTGGCGGCGGTGGCGTAGGAGTTGCCGGGGCCGATTATCTTGTGGCACTTGGGAATGGTTTCGGTGCCGTAGGCCACGGCGGCCACGGCCTGGATGCCCCCGGCCTTATAAATTTCGGTTATGCCGATGACCTTGGCGGCGCAGAGTATGGCGTCGTCAACGTCGCCCTTCTCGTTGGGAGGGGTGATTACCCGAATGTGGGGCACCCTGGCCACCGCCGCCGGAACGCCCAGCATGAGCATTACCGAGGGGAAGCTGCCCTTGCCTCGGGGCACGTAAAGGCACACGTCCACGATGGGAGTGGTCTTTTCGCCCACCATCAGACCCTTGTCCACGTTGGTAAACCACATCTCCTCGGGGAGCTGCTTCTCGTGGAAGTCATAGATGTTTTTATATGCGTACTCGATGGCGGCCCGGGTCTCGGGGTCAAGACGGGCGTAGCCCGCCTCTATCTCCTCGGGAGTGACCTTGATTTTGTCGGGGGCCAGAGCCACGCGGTCGAACTTTTCGGTGTATTTCAGCACGGCCTTGTCGCCGTCCCGCTTTACCTCGTCGGAAATCTCCTTCGCCAGAGCCATCTGCTCGGTGATGTCCAGCTCGGCCCGTTTCATTATGAAATCCAGCTTTTCGGGGCTGATTTCGGAGAGTTTGTAGATGTTCATGGATTAAACACAGTCCTTTCGTGCGCTTGATAAATAATTAGGAATGAGGAATTAGGAATGAGGAATAAATTGTGTGGCGGATTTATTTGTCGTTTGTGCCGTAAGGCGGCGCAGGAAAATTTGATTTGTAATTTCGTTTGTTATTGCCGCCGTAAACGTTTAATGGCGGACGGCCAATGGCCGCCCCTACGGAGGAAAGGTTACGTTTTTTTCGTCGCGCCCTACGGCTCAATATTCCTCATTCCTAACTCCTCATTTTCTATTGTTGTTCCTACATTATACAATAAAAGCCAGAGTTTTTCAATAGGATTTCTTAAAAAAATTTTTAAAAATATATTGACATGGGAATTTTGGGGTGCTATTATATACCCATGAAGCGAACAAATGTTCGCAAATTGTAGCGAAGGTCGCTTGATTTCCAAAAGAGGAGGCCGAAAATGACGAAAAAGAAGAACAGTATGAGCGTGAAGTTTTGTATAGTTTGCGGAAAGAGGATCCCCGAGTGCAGCAGCCGGCACAAAATTTGCAGCAACCGCTGCGCCCGCAAGCGGAAAAATCTGGCCCGCCACGGTATGGCGGCTCCCTATGAGTACGCCACCGAGCCGCCCATCGCCAGCTATTCCCTTGGGGAGCTGGAACGGCGTGCCGCTGCCGTGGGACTCAGCTACGGCCAGTATATGAGCAAGCTTTACAGCGGGGGTATAAGACTTGAAGGTATCCGAAGAGCTAATTGAGGAATTTTTCCGGGACTGTGAGAGCGGCGGCCGCCCACCCACGCTGACGGGACTGGCTCTGGCGCTGAACTTCAGCAGCAGGGCCGCGATGGCAGGATATATGGGCACGGCGGAGGAAAAGGAGCTGCTGGAACGGGCCGTGTTGAGGATAGAGAACTTCAACGAGGAAAAGCTCTTTGAAAAGGACTATGTCCGCAGCGCCATCTTCAACCTGACCAACGCCTACGAAAAGGACGGCTCCGGCGGAGGCGGAAAACTGAAATTGCCGGCGGAGCTGGTGGGCTCGGCCTTCGTGGATCTGTACCGTGACATCAGCGCCGGAGCCCACGGAGAGTATGTGCTCAAGGGCGGGCGCGGCAGCACCAAGTCTTCCTTTACGGCGCTGGTCATTGTGGAGCGGCTTATGGGCAATCCCGAGGAGCACGCCGTGGCTATGCGTCAGGTGGGCGCCACGCTCAAGGACAGCGTCTATGCCCGTCTCTGCTGGGCCATCGACGCTCTGGGACTGGAGGACGAGTTCGAAAAAAAGCTTATGCCGCTGGAGATAGTCCGGAAAAGCACCGGTCAAAAGATATACTTCCGCGGGGCGGACGACCCGTCCAAGCTGAAGTCCCTGACGCCGCCCTTCGGTTATGTGGGGGCTTTGTGGCTGGAGGAGCTGGATCAGTTCGGCGGCGAGACCGGCATAAGGAGCATAGTGCAGAGCCTTATCAGAGGCGGCGAGGGGCTGGTGTTCATGACCTTCAACCCTCCCTCCTCCCGCAACAACTGGGCAAACCGCTGGGCCGCCATGCCCAAGGAAAACCGCCTTGTCCACCACAGCACCTATCTGGACGTGCCGGAGAGCTGGCTGGGGCGGCGCTTTATCGAGGAGGCGGAGTACCTGAAGGAGAGCGACCCGAAGGCTTACGCCCACGAGTATATGGGCGAGTGCGTGGGTCTGGGCGGGGCGGTGTTCGAGAACCTGACCCTCCGGGAGATAAGCGACGGGGAAATTTCGGGCTTCGACCGGATATACAACGGCATAGACTGGGGCTGGTACCCCGATCCCTTCCGCTTCTGCCGCTGCGCCTATATCGCCAATGAGCGGCGGCTGTTTATCTTTGACGAGCTGGGCGGGAACAAGCTGTCCAACCGGGTGATAGCCGAAAAACTGAGGGAAAAGGGCATAAGCTACAGCGACCGGATAACCGCCGACAGCGGCGGCGAGGGCCCAAAGAGCATCGAGGATCTCAAGACCGAGGGCTTCATGATAAGAGGAGCCGTCAAGGGGCCGGGCAGCGTGGAGTATTCCATGAAGTGGCTCTGCGGCCTGCGGGAGATAGTCATTGACAGCAAGCGCTGTCCCCTGGCGGCCAGGGAGTTTTTGGAGTACGAGTTCGAGACCCGGAACGGCGAGGTGGTGGGCGGCTATCCCGACCGAAACAATCACAGCATAGACGCCGTAAGGTACGCCATGGAGGAAGTTTGGCGGAGACGGGGGAGGAAGTAGGAATGAGGAGTGAGGAATGAGGAATAAAATTGTAAGTCAACTTTATTTGTCGTTGTGAACTTAAAGTGGCGCAACCTGTAAAACTGACAAGTTATGTCAAGGCTTCCACTTCGAATGGGAGGCTTTGGCGGCGCTTATCGTTGTTAACGTAAGGCGGTGCAGCGGCGCGCCGAGGTCGTCGCGCCCTACCGGATATTTTGTCATTGTTTCGTTTTGCGGCACACACGCCGACAAAATATAACCTCACACTCTCAACGACAAAACGCCGTAACTGCTCCGTCAGTATTCCTAATTCCTCACTCCTAATTCCTAATTTACAAAGCGGATTGGAGGAGTACAATGTTTTTTGGCACAGGAAAGAAAAAAAGGGCGGCGTCGCGGGCCGGGGAGCCGGAGACCGCGATCCCCGCGGCGGAGGCCGCCCGAAGGCGCTGGCGCTCCATGTATCTGAGCCCCGAGGGACTCAGGCTGGCGGCCGCCATTACCGGCGAGCTGGCACGGCTTACCACCATGGAGATGAAGGTCAGGGTGGAGGGCGGCGAAAAGGGAAAGTTCCTCAGCGGGGCGCTGGAGCCCTTCGCCGCCGGACTGCGGCGGGAGCTGGAATACGGCCTGACGGACGGAGGTTTGGTGTTCAGGCCCTACTATGACGGGAAGGAGCTTCGGGTCGAGGCCGTCCGGGGAGACTGCTTCATACCCGTGAGCACGGACGGCGCCGGGCGGGTCACCGAGGCGGTCTTTCTCCAGGAGGTAAAGGGGGAGGACGTGTACTACACCCGCGTGGAGCGGCACCGGCTGGAAAAGGGCGGCTGCCGTATCGAAAACACCGCCTATAAGAGCCGCACTCCCGGCGAAAGGGGTCAAAGAGTGCCCTTGAGCGAGACCGGTCTTTGGGCGGACATGGCGGAGACGGTCTTTATCGAAAACGTGGATCGGCCCCTATTCGGCCTGTTCCGTACACCGTCGGCCAACCCCGCCGACCCCGCCTCGCCTATGGGAGCGGCGGTCTTTGCCGGAGCCGAGGGGCTTATCAGGGACGCGGACAGGCTGTACAAAAATCTGCTGTGGGAGTTCGAGAGCGGAAAGCGCCGCCTCTATGTGGACATAACCGCTTTTGACCGCGACAGCGAGGGTAAGCCGAGGCTGCCGGACACCGAGCTGTTCCGCACCGTAGACGTGAACGAGAGCGGCTTTTTCAGCGAGTGGTCGCCCCAGCTTCGGAACGAGGCCATACAGTCGGGACTGAACAGCGTCCTCCAGAGGATAGAGTTCAACTGCGGACTGGCCTACGGCACAATATCACAGCCGGTGTATGTGGAAAAGACGGCGGAGGAGATAAAGGCCTCCAAGCAGAGGAGCTACAGCTTTGTCTGCGACTTGCAGAACCAGCTCAAAAAGGCTCTTGAGGAGCTGATATACGCCATGGACGTGTGGGCCCAGGTCTACGGCCTTGTTCCCGACGGGGAGTACGGCTGCGCCTTTGAGTTCGACGACAGCGTGGCCGCTGACCGTCAAAAGGAGTACGAGGAAAAGGTGCGGCTGGTGGAGCTGGGCGTCATGCTGCCCTGGGAGCTGCGGGCCTGGTACTTTGGCGAGGACGAAAAGACCGCAAGGGAGGCGCTGGCCCCATGAAAAAGCGAAGGGTGAGGATATACGGCTATGACCGAAGCTCCGGGGAATACACTTGGCGGGACTTTAGCTGCACCGCCGCTCTTGAGGACGGACGCGCCGCCGAGACCGGCGGGGACTTCCGCCGTGACGGGGGCAGCATAAGGCTCATGACACGGGCGGACAACGCCGCCGCTCCGGGGGCTTACGCTTCCTTCGACATGGAACGTGAGGAGCCGGACAAGGAGAGGGACTATCTTGTCACCGCCGTCCGGGACAATCGGCGGGGCGGCCTGCCCCATTGGAGGCTGATAGTGAATGGCAGATATAAGAGTCAGCGTTGAGTTGAAGCCCACGGCGCAGATCGTCGGCGAACGGGGACTGGACAAGGGCGGACGGGTGCAGCGGTACATAGACGAGACGGTCATTGATTTCTGCGAGCCATACGTACCCTTCGACACCGGCGCTTTGAAGGAAAGTCCCCGCACCTGCTCCCCGCCCGGGGAGGGACGGGTGGTCTACGGCGTGCCCTACGCCCGCCGGCAGTACTACGAAAATAAGGGCGACGGCGGTCTGCGGGGGGCGAGGTGGTTCGACAGAATGAAGGCCGACAGGCTGGACGAGATAGTCGAGGGAGCGAGGAAGGAATTAGGAGTGAGGAATGAGGAATGAGGAATGAGGAATGAGGAATATTGCGGGGCGGTTACAAACCTTGGTGACAACGACAGGAGTAAAGCCTTCCCCTTAGAGGGGAAGGGGGACCGCTTGCGGTGGATGAGGTGTAGCCGCCGTAGGCGGCGTTAGTTTTACCGATTGAGTTTTACAACGGACGCTTCGCGTCCTACACCTCATCAGTCGGCTTCGCCGACAGCTTACGGGGGCCCCACAAACAACGAAATTGTTTGTGGGGAGAGGAGGAGCAGCGAGGTGAGCCGCGTTCCGATTTTTTAAATCGGAACAAGCGATACCGAGCTTGCGACGACGATGGGGAAGCCTTAATCGGGCATCAGTTACACATACATAAAAAAGGAGTGGGAAAATGAAATTTACATACGGAAACTTCAGCCGGGAGGTAGACAATATGGACGTGGCGGTGGTGAGGAGCTACGAGAAAAATCTTGAGGAATTTTACCGCCGTGTGGCCCATATCGACATGAAAAAAACCGCCAGCGGCATTTACGCCGATATATGCGATGCCGGAGAGGCCATGCTGGACGGCTTTTTCGGCGAGGGAGCCTCCCGCGAGATGTTCGGCGAGAGCCAGAGCGTCCGCAAGGTGATGGAGGCGGTCTGCGGCCTCAACGGCTTCATGAACGACGTCAACGCCGTGGTGGACTGCATGAGGAGAGTCGGAGCGTGAGCCTGCTGACGGAGGAGCTGCCCGACAGCGTCGTCTTTGGCGGCCAGAGCTACGGCGTAAAGACCGACTTTCGGGACTGGCTGCGGTTTTACGAGTGCGCCGGTAAGAGAGATCCGGTGGGTATGCTGCGGGTGTACCGGCGGCTGCCGCCCTCTCTGGAAAAGGCGCTGGAGCTGGCGGCGGAGTTCGGACGGGGCGGCGCTCCGCCCTACGGTGAAAAGCGCCCCGCCGAGCGGCCCGTTCTGGACTGCGAGGCCGACGCGCCCTTCATTTACGCGGCATTTATGAGCGAGTACGGCATCGACCTCTGTCAGGCCCGGCTCCACTGGTACAAGTTCCGCGCCCTCCTTGCCGGACTGAGCGGGGACAGGCCGCTGGTGAGGCTCATGAACCTGCGTTCCATGGATCCCGCCGCTCAAAGCGACAGCCGCCGCCGGGCGGAGATCAGGCGGCTCCAGCGGATATACGCCTGTCCCGACCGCCGCACCGGGGAGGAGAAAGATGCGGACGCCATGGAGGCGCTGGGGAAGTTTTATTAAATGAGGAATGAGGAGTGAGGAATGAGGAATAATGACGGGGGTAAAAGCCTTCCCCCTTTGAGGGGACAGACATTGTATGACGGCGGTCCGCTTGCGGTGGAATGAAAAAATAACGCCGCAAAGCGGCTACACCTCATCAGTCGGCCTTCGCCGACAGCTTCCCCTCAAGGGGAAGCCTTAATCGCCGGTCATTGTCAATGTTGCCAAAGCAGCGGCGCGCCGAGTCGTCGCGCCCTACCGAGGTATTTTTACGGTACATGACAATAAAAACTTATGGCACCAATGACAAATAATGTAATTGTCACGTTGATATTCCTCATTCCTAATTTCTAATTCCTAATTTGCCCGGGGGGAGGTGATAAAATGAACATGGAGTTTTTGACCGGACTGGGGCTGGACGACGAAACCGCCGGCAAAATAATGGCGGAGCACCAGGCCGCCGTTCAGGAGCTGGAAGGCCGTCTGAACGACCGTGACCGGGAAATGGACGAGCTGCGCCTGGGCGGCGACATCGACCGGGAGCTCACCGGACTGGGGGCCAGAAACCTTCGGGCGGCGAGAGCCCTGCTGGACATGGAGGCCCTTCGGGTCAGCGACGACCGGGAGGCCGAGCTGCTCCGCCAGTTGGAGGAGATACGCCGGGAAAACGGCTACCTCTTCAGGGAAGGACACACGCCTGTGGTGTCCGGCCCTACCGCCAGAGCCGAAAAGGGCTTTGGCTTCAGATTTACAGGCGTAAGATAAGCAATCAGAAGGGAGACTGAAAAAAATGGCATCTATCAATTACGCGACCGAATACGCCGGCACTCTTGCCCAGGCGTATCCCTACGTGCTGAACTTCGGGGCGCTTTACGCCGCCGAAAACGACAGCCGCTACCGCTGGGTCAACGCAAAGACCGTCGAAATACCCTCCATCACCACCACCGGCAGAGTGGACGGGGACAGGGACACCATCGCCACGGCCAAGCGGAACTATGACAACGCATGGGAGATGAAAACCCTCACCCATCACCGCAAGTGGAGCACTCTTGTCCACCCCATGGATATAGACGAGACCAATATGGCCGCCTCCATAAGCAACATAACTCAGGTCTACAATGAGGAGCACAAGTTCCCCGAAATGGACGCCTACACCGTGTCCGAGATATACAGGCTCTGGACCGAGGCGGGCAACACTCCCGACAAGACCGTCCTTACGGCGGAGAACGTCCTTTCCGTCTTTGACGCCATGATGGAGGCTATGGACGAGGCGAGAGTACCCGCCAAGGGCCGCATACTCTATGTGACGCCCGCCGTCAAGACCCTGCTCAAAAACGCCGACCAGCTCTCTCATGTGGTGAACAACGGCGACGCCAAAATCGACCGGAGCGTGGCCGACCTGGACAGCGTGGAGATCATCGCCGTGCCCAAGGATCTGATGAAAACGGAGTACGACTTCACCACCGGCTGGAAGGTGGGCGGAGAGGCCAAGCAGATAAATATGCTCCTCGTACACCCCAGCGCGGTCATAACCCCCGAGAAGTACACCTTTGCCCGGCTGGACGAACCCAGCGCCGGCAGCGAGGGCAAGTACATATACTTCGAGGAGAGCTACGACGGCGTGTTCATACTCAACAAGCGTATGGGCGGCATCGCCATCAACGCCGAGGCCTGAGCCGCAGCGGAGGTGAATCATGCTTTACGATGAATATCTGGAGCGTACCTTCGCCTCCGAGCCCGTGCCGGAAAGGGAGTTCGGCTTTTACAGGGACAAGGCGGAGAAGCTCATCGAAAACCTGACCTTCGGTCGGAGCCGTGACTCCGAGCTGGAGGAGGTGGCCTGCGCCGAGGTTGAGCTGATACAGTTCCTCTTTGAGAACGGCGGCTCCCGGGGAGTAGTCAGCGAGAGCAACGACGGCTACAGCGTGACCTACGCCGACGGCGGAGAGGAAACCCGGGCGGCGCGGGACATCGTCCGCCAATGGCTGGGCAATACGGGGCTCATGTACGCCGGGGTGGAGGACTGCTGTTATGGCGATAATTGACAGCCTTAAGGCCTTCTTCGAGGAGTGTCCGCTGCTGGAGAACGGCCGGATAAACGTGAACTATCTCGGCCCGGAAAAGGCCGACTACAGTATTGAGAACGTCCCCGCCGCCCCGGTGGTGCGCCGGTACGTGGACGGCGCCGAGGTGCGGCAGTATGTGTTCGTCTTTGCCTCACGGGAGTGGTACGACGAGGACAGGCTGAGCAATATGGACACCGCCCGCTTCTATGAGGAGCTGGGCGGCTGGATAGAGGAAAGAAACAGGAGCGGCGCACTGCCGCTCCTGGAAAATGGCATGAGTGCGCTGAAGCTGGAGGCGGCGTCCGGGGGCTATGTCCTCTCCGCCAAGGGCGGCACGGCCAGATTTCAGCTTCAGTGCCGGCTTGTATACAGAAAGGAAGGTTGATCTTATGGCATTGGTTAAGCGCTGCGAAAAGCTGGCGTTCATGAAGGTGGGCGAAAAATACTGCCGCATGACCAATTTTACGGAAATATCCGTGGGCAAGAACACGAAGGAGTACACCCGTCAGTATGTGGACGAGGAGTTCGAGCGCTCCAGCGTGGTGGGCTACGCCACCTCGGTGAGCTACAGCTTCGACTACGACAACGAGAACGAGGTTCACGCCGTGATAAAGAAGATAACCGACGGCGAGCTGCTGGCCGACGACGCCGTGGTGGAGATCGTCATGGTGGACGTCACCGATAAGGAAAGCTCCAACAACGCCATCAGCCGCAGCTGGAGCGTTATCCCCGAAAACGAGGGCGGCAGTATCGACGCCTACACTTACAGCGGCAGCTTCCGGGCCAACGGCCCCGGCAAGGTCGTGTCCGCCGTGTCCGCCGACGGGTGGCAGACCGTAACCGTCAAATAAGTTTTTTAGTCCTGACAGGGAGGTGAGAGCATGGCGGGAGACGGAAGTATAATCATAGACACCCAACTTGACACCGAGGGTCTGGAAAAAGGACTCGGCGAACTGGCAGCCCTTATCGAAAACGGCATGGGCGGCGCGAAGGAAGCTTTCCGCAAGGCCGTCAGTGAAATGGGCTCCGCCATGGACGCGGGGCCCCTGACCGAAGGGGCGGGGAAGATGATGTCGGCGGCGGCGGAAGCCGTCAGGGGCGGAGCCTCGGAGCTGTATTCAGCGGCGGTTTCAGCCGCCGGAGAAGCGGCGGAAGGCTTAAACTCCACCGTCGGAAATTTCAGCGCCGGAGGTCAGGCGCTTTCGGACGCCGCCGCCGGGGGTTATCGGGCTTCGGGAGGCGAACTGAGCGCCGCCGCTGTTTCTTCCGCCGAAGGAGCGGTTCGGGATCTTTCCTCCAAAGCCGGGGAATTCGGCGCCGGAGGACAAAATCTTTCCGTCTCCGCCGCCGAGGGCTACCGGGCTTCCGGCGGGGAGCTGGGCAGCGCCGCCGAGACCTCCGCCGTGGAGGCGGCGGAGCGGCTTAGCGGGACGGGTGAAAGCTTCCGCTCGGGAGGGCAGGGCCTGTCCTCGGCCACGGCGGAGGGCATCACCGCCGGAGCGCCCCAGGTGGGCGACGCGGCGGAGTCCGCCGTGAGGAACGCCGCCGACCGCATGAGGATAAACGGCGAATTCTCAAGCATCGGCAGCAATCTGATGAGCGCTCTGCGCAGCGGCCTTGCCGCCGGGGCCGCTGCGCTGTACGCCAAGGCCACCGAAATAGCTACTCGGGTGGTATCCATCATGAAAAGCGCTTTCAGCATACATTCGCCGTCGGCGGTGTTCCGGGACGAGATAGGCAAGATGCTGATGCTGGGTCTGCGGGACGGTATTATGGACAACCGAAGCACCGTGCTGAACGCCACCCGCGATCTGGCGAAGGATATGCTGGATACCGAGCGGGAATACCTGGCGGAAAGGGAGCGTCTCGAGCAGGAAAGCGGCGAGGCCGCCGAGGAGCTGCGGGTCAGAGAGTACGAGGAAAGGCTGGACGCGGCCAAGGATCAGGCGGAACAGGAAGAGATAATAGAGGAGGAAAGGCTGCGGCTGAAAAAGCGGGCCGACGAGCAATATCTGGATCAGCTTGCGGACAGCGCTGAAAAGGAAAAGGAAATCGTCGGCGAGCTGAAAGATGAGATAACCTCCATGTACAGAGAAATGGCCGAGCACATTGAGGACAGCCTCGGTTCCGTGGAAAAAAGCCGCGAAAAGCTGGAAAAAAGCCTTAAGGATTACGCCGCTGGCAGCGGAGGCGTACAGACGGTGAGCATACTGAACGCCAAGGGCGAGACCGAGGCGACCCTTTACGGTCTGGCGGACCAGCGGGAGGCCATAAACACCCTTAACCGCTACGCCAAGGCTATGGAGCGGGTCTCGGGCCGCATAGAGGAGGAGTTCGACGTTCAGACCGCCCGTGACTTTATCCGCGCTCTGGCGGATATGGACGTGGAGGAGGGAGCCTTGTTCGCCGAAACGCTGTCGGCCGCTCCGGCGGAGGAGTTCCGCCGGTACATTCAGGATTGGGGTCTTAAAAACACCTTGGCCGAGGAGATTTCCCGCCAGATATACGGCGAGGAGTTCACCGAGGCCGTGGACAGCGCCACGGAGTACATGAGGTCCGAGCTTGAGGCTCTTGGCCTTGAGGTGCCGGAGGGCTTTTTTGCCAGCGGCAGCCTCAGTGCCAAGGAATTCGGCGAGGGCTTTACCGAGGGGCTCAACGACGTGCTTGAGGACGCCCGTAAAATGGTGGAGAGCTTCGGCGCCTTCTCCGGTCAGGTCATCGGCGCCGCCGCTCCGGTGGTGAACAACAACAACTATTACAGCAATTATTCCGTCAACGGAACGAAGAGCTCGACCGCCGAGAGCATTTTTGCCCTTGAGGCGGCGGCCGCAATGAACAGGTACAGGGGGCTGAACTGATGGAGATGACTTTTACCGGCGCGGGCGCTCCGGTGAGAATGGACGGGGGCGGCGGAGGTGCGCCCTTCAAGATACTGAATGTTGAGGGGCTGGGCTTCCTGCCCCAGAACGCCGTGACGGCGGCATATCCCTTTTTGGAGGGTCAGCGCACACTGTCCCGGTCGCCGGGGGCGCGGCTCATAACCGTGTCCGCCGAGGCCGCCCGGGGCGGGATCAACTACGAGGGGAAGCTGGCGGCGGCGGTTCACGATCCGGGACGGCTGGAGATAGTCCATGGCGGACGGCGGGTATACGCCGACTGCTATGTGAGCGATCTGGCGGTCACCCGCGCCCTGGGCGGCCAATTCGAGCGCTATGTGTTCCAGTTCACCTGCGACTACCCTTACTTTCGGGACAGCGTCTCCTCCGGGACAAGCCTGTTCAGAAAGGAAAATTACATAAAGGGCAGATTTACTCTGCCCATGGTGTTCTCGGGCCGTGTCACCGGCGGACTGGTCAGGGTCGGCGGCGACAGGGACGTCCTGCCGTTGATAACCGTGAACGGCCTCGTCGGGGAAGAGGAGCTGACGCTGGAGATAGTCAACGGTACCACCGGAGCGGTGCTGAAGCTCACTTTGCCCGCGGGGGAATACGGGCCGGTGGTCTTTGACCTCCGGAACGGACGGATATACTCCGGACAGGAGGATCTTACCAAATATCTGGACGAAAACAGCTTCATGAGCGATTTTTATCTTGTACGGGGAGACAACCGAATAGACATCAGGGCCATGGACGTGTCGGTGAACACCTCCGCTTCGGTGTCGTTCGAGAACGAGTACTATTCCGCCTGGGAGGACAGCGATGCATAGAGAGCTGATCTTTTACGACTACGAATTCAATCCCCTTGGCCGTGTCACCGGAGCCTCGGATATCTACCACAAGGAGCTTTACAACGGCGTCGGCACCTTTGAGGCGACTGTCGACATGGACGGCCCCATGGCGGAGGAGCTGATGAACCGGGACTACACCGTGGCGGTGTGGGACGGGCTTCAGGCGATAGTGACTTCCGTGAGGGCCGCCGAGGGGGAAGGACTTCTCCGGATATACGGACGGACGCCCAACTGGATACTTTCCCGTCGGGCCTGTCCCAACTTCGGCCACAGAACCGGCGAACCTCACGCTCTGGCTCACAGGCTGACGGAGGAGGTCTGGGGCGACAGCATCGTCACCGGCCCCGGCAGCGATATAAAAACGGGGGAAATAACCTTCTGGCGAAATGTATACAATCCTCTCAGCGAGGTGGTGGCCGACTGCCTTGACCGGGCGGGCGGCGGCCATCGGGTGGTATTTGACACCCGGGCGAGGGAGTGGCGCTTCGAGACCTACGGGGGAGTCCGGCGGAAGCTTATGTTTGCCGCCGACAGGCGCAGCGCCGGGGACATCACCTACAGCCGCAGCGTGCTTGAGCACTACAACGGCGGTTTCTACACTACCGACGACGACCAGCAGGTGTGGAAGGAGCTTCCCTCGGATAGGGAGGGCATCTACCGCTGGACGGCCCGGCTCACCAGCTCGGGCGCCAGCTCGGCGGAGAGCGAGCTTAAAAAGAAAAAGATCGAGAACAAGGTGGACTTCACTGCGCTGGGCCTTCGGCGGGGCGTGGACTATGAACTGGGGGACATAGTGTACGGGCCACGGCTCTTCGGCAGGAAAAAAGTGACCGGCGCCCTGCGTGTGGCCGCCGTGGAGCGCTGGGCGTCGTATAACGACAGCGGCGAAAGACCGCTGCTGGAAGAGTGGAAATGAGGAGTTAGGAACGTTGGATAATTAGGAATGAGGAATACCGGCGGGGCAGTTACGGCGATGGGCTTGTGTGTACCGGTAATGTGACCTGTACTTCGTAGGAGCGCTCATTGGGCGCCCGCCATCAAACGTTTACGGCGGCAACGATAAACGAAATTGCAAATTAAATTTTCCCGTACCGCCTTACGTTAACAATGACAAATAATGTAACTGTCGCACATATTCCTAATTCCTCACTCCTCATTCCTAATTTCAAAAACAGAAGGAGATCAAGATGAAATATTATTTTGGCGACAACAGAGAGTACGGCGCCGGAGACATAAAAAAGGCTCTGGGAGCGCTGGCGGCCACCGGCGGCATTGAGCTGGGCCTCAGCGACGGCAAGGAGTACACCCCCTCCAAGCTTAACGCCATCATCGCCGCGGCGGTGTCCCGGGGAGTTATCACCGACAGCAACACCTGTCTGCGGTTGGAGAAGAGCGGCGACGGCTACTACATCCGGCCGGGCAGGGGCGTTTTTGCCGACGGCGGCGTGGCCGAGGTGGAAGAACGCACAAAGGTGGACGCGGCCCCCGGACAGTATCTTTATATTGCCTACAACAGCCTGTTGGACGACGTTTACTTCCTGACCGACAGTCAGGAGCGCTCGGACGGGGACGGCCTGCTCCTCATTCCCGTGGCTTATGTGGAAAACGGCGGCTCGGTGGTGGATAAGCGGGTCTTTGCCCGGGGCAAGCTCCCCGCCCTGCCCTCCTCCACATGGAACGTGCTGCGCGAGGAGGAGTTCGTCATTGACGATTCGACCGTGACCCACGGCGACATCGGCGTGGGAGGATATCTGGAGGCCCGGCATCCGATCGACGGGGAAATAAACTTCATGCTGGTGCGGAGCACCACCCGCATGGGCGTCATGCTCATCGGCCCCAACGGGCCGGAATACCAGACCGTGGCCGGCGGCGGGGGCAACAACGACGGCGTTTGGACGGAATTTTTGAGCGTGGGCTACATGGACGCTCAGATAAAGGCCACTTATCTGGACAGCGGCCCTGGATACATAAGCCTGCGATATCATATGCCCGGCAAACTGGCCAACTCAAGACGCTTTGCTTACAAGGCGCTGGTGGGAATAGCAGTAAAATAATACAAGGGGCCGTAAAAAAATGGCGCAGAACGTTCAAGGGCATAAAGTCTTTATTTAAGGCAAATTGTAGAACGTTATATAATCGTTCAGTAAAAACAAAATAGTGTATTAATGTAGAAAATTCGCCCTTACGAGCGAATTTTCTTATTTTTATGCCCTTGAACTACGAACGAAAATCACCCTCGGCGTACCTATGTACGCCGTCGGGAGGGCTTTCTCGGCGGCAGGCTTCGCCTGTCGCCTGCGAGAGCTGATTTTCGTCCGTTCTGCACGATTTTTTCGACCGGCCTCCGTGCCTCCATGTTACAGAGCGAGTTTTTTTACACCCTTTTTTTCAGTTAACTGTCATTGAGTGAAATATTACCGTCATTATACATACTGATAGCTCCGGAGCCACTGACACTCAAGGCCCTGGTTCCAAACGGTGGAGCCGTCCGGCTCGCTCTCCCAGGCGCCGATGCCGGTGTTGAGTATCAGGTACATATTTTTCTGTACGGGTACATCGCCGGTGTTGTCGCGGTTAAAGTAGAGGCTGCCGTTGACATACATCTTAATGTAATTGTAGCCCCAGTCGATGGCGAAGGTGTTGTACTTGGTGCGCATATTGCCCACCGAGCCGTCGCTGATCCAGCCCGCGCCCTCGCTGCCGCCGTGGGTGGCGGTGTACCAGGTGGAGGTGCCGTGGCTGGAAAGGTACTCGAACATATCCGTCTCCGGCGGCCAACTGTCACGGCCGTTGAGCCAGAAGGCCGTCCAGTAGCCACGGGGGCTGTTGGGCTGCTTGAAGCTGCCCTCGATGTAGCTGTTCTTGTTGTAGACCTTGTTGTTGACGCTTATTACTCCCGTCCAGGCGCAGTACTTCTTCCACTTGCCGCCGTTGATGGAGTCGCTGTAGCCGGTCTGGCCGCTGGAGTTCTTTATCCAGTCATTGCTGCCCACCTTGGTGGCTTTCAGCAGCACCCTTCCTCCGCTTACGACCACGTTTTCGTCCCTGTGGACGGCGCTGTGGTTGTGATAGTTGGCGTACCAGGGATAGCCCTTGTACCACTGGCTGCTGAGGCTGCTGCCGTTAAAGGAGTCGGACACGTAGTTGTTGGCCTCGTTCCGCACATGGAAGGTGCAGGCCTTTTTCACTCCGTTGTCGTCGGCTTTGTTCTTGCTCAAGTGCAGATAATTGCCGTTGTTGCGCAGATACAGACTGCGATCCTTGTACCACTGGTAGGAGTAGGCCGTATTGCCCGCTCCGGCCAGATTTGTCACCTTGTTGAAGGTGGCCCGCCGGCGGAATTCCTCGGTGTCCTGATACCTCTGGACGGTGACGATGGTGCCGTCTCCGTCCGTGACGGGTACGAGATAGCAGTCGGGCTGGCCTATGATCTGAATGGACACGCTGTCGGGATCCGCCAGGCCGCGGCGCTCGATGAACCGGGTGTAATAGGGATTTTGATTGCGGGCGATGCCGAGGCGGGAGCCTTCCTGTCCGCCGTGGACAAGGAAGGAACCCTCTTTGTTGCTGTCGCCTGTGCCGTATTCGTTTTCATAGCGTACAAGGCCGTTGACCGCGGCGTAGGAATTCTTGGCGACGCCGGTGTCCCAGACTTGAATGTTGTCGACGTACATTTCCGTGCTGGTGCCCGCGCCGGTGTTGAAGATGAGGGTGTCGATGGGCTTTTGCGCCCAGTTGGTCTTGAAGCTTCCCTCGCCGGAGGTGGGCAGAGATACGGTGCCGGTGGAAAGCTTTGTGCCGTCGGTGACGCTGACGGTCACGTTGCCGATAACGGGGTTGACGGTTATATCGAACTTCCAGACCTTTTTGTACTCAAGACGGTTCCTGCCCGTGCCCACAAGGGCCTTCCACGTGCTCTTGTTGTACTGTATCGAAGGATAGTAATTTATCTGCATACCCTCGGACTGGGGACTGAACCGGGCCTGAAGGGCCAGAGGATGGGTCTGGTCGTCGCCGCCGGTGTTGTGGCCGCTTGCCAGAGCGAAGCCGGCATACTCGCCCGCCGTGGGGGCGTACATATCGAAGGTTATCCGGGAGACATTGGCCGTGGACAGCTCGCCTATGTCGACATAGGCAAAGACGCCGCCGAGACCCTTGGACTTGTCGCCATCCCTTGAAACGTAATCCTTCAGGCAGAGCGCCCGACCGTCGGTCATGGACTGTGTAGCCACGGAAACTCCCAGCATGGAGCCGTAGGCGGGGGTGTAGCTCTGGCCGCTCTCCTTAATGAGGGCGGAGGTGGTATGGGCCACGGGCTCGGTTCTTATATCGGCGTTGAGCTCGGCGTCGTTGTAATCCTCGCTGAAGGTCATGTCGCCCATATCCTCGCCGGAGTCCTCGTAGGGCGTCACCGTCAGGTCGTCGATGTACATCTCGCACTTGCCGCCCGCGCCGGTGTTGAACATGATATAGTTCACGGCGCTGTTGTTCCAGGTCTGGCTCATGGTGCGCTCGCTGTTGTAAAGATTGTAGCGGACAAAAGCCGACTCGGTGCGGTTCCCGTCGGAAACCGTGGCCGTAACGGAGTTGGAGGCGCTGTCCACGTCCAGCATAACGTCCCAGACCGTCCCGGCGGCGAAGGCCGTGCCGGTGCCGAGCAGCCCGGCCTGATCGCCCTCGTTGTAGGTGATGGAGCGCATGATGTTAAAGGCCATCTTGTTCTTGCCGGAGGGCGAAAGCCTCATCTGGAAGGCCGCCGGATTGCCGGTGTCGGCGCCGCCGCTGATACGGCCGGAGCTGAGGGTCACGCCCGACCACTGGGTGTTGGCGTCGCCGCCGGCCACGGTGACGGGCACGTACCATTTGAAGCGGATGACGTACCGCTCGGAGGGAATTGCAAGCTTGTGGTAGGCTCCTACCGATCCGGCGCCGTCGCCGCCGTCACGGTCGGCGTCGTCGTAGAGGTGCAGGGCGGTGTTGCCCTCCTCAAAGCCCACTCCGTCGGGAGTTTTGGCTATTTCCGCATAGAGGCTGCCGCCGGTGGCGGGGGTGTAATCGGTGTAGGTCATTTCGTTGAGGGCGTCGGCTCCCCAGCTCACTCTGGAGGTGGGCTCCTTCGCCAGCTTTGCCAAGGCCAGCCCCTCAAAGTCGTTGACCTCGCTCGGAGCCAGTCCTCCGGCGTCGCTGAGAGCGCCGTAGGCCTCGAAGGCGGTGACGCTGAACCAGTCGCCGGCAGTCTCCACAAGGCCCTTGTCGGTTATCTCGTTAGCCACCCAGCCGTAACCGTTGACCCGAACGTAACGGGCGGTTTGGGTGTCAAAGGTGAAGTATTCTATGCCGTTGGTCTTGCCGGAGGAATAGCGGGTATTTATCACGGGCGTCCAGTCGCCGCCGTCCGCGGAGACGTCCAGCGAGAACTTGGTGCGCCGGGTCTTGCCCTGATAAAAGCCCAGTCCCACGGTGTGCAGGTCGTACAGGTCGCCCAGATCCACCACGGCGCTGACGGGTTCGTCTCCCGTCGCCTGGGCGGACCAGCGGGTGTTAAGGTCCCGTGTGAGCATATTGACCGCCTCGTTGCCCTCCTGCTGGGCGCTGGGAGTGACGCTGCGGCCCATGGCGGGTATCAGCACGCCGTCGCCGCTTTCGGGACGGGGGCTGATGCCGGTGGGATTGCGTGAGTCGATCTTGGGGGTGAGGGGCTGGAGACCGGTGACCTCGTTCCAAATCATAAGGGTGGTGTAGCCCTCGTCCTCAACGGGCATGGAGGTGGTTTCCACCACGGCCCGGTCGGAGTTGGAGGGAATTTGTATGTCACGGTGCTCCACGGACGTAAGCCTGCCCTCGGTGTCGAAGGCGGCGACTATGAAAGCGGCGTCCCGGTCGGTCTTGGTGCCGTTATAGCCGGTAACGGTGGAGCGGGTATAGGCGTTCCCCTTGCTGTCGTACACGGTCTCCACCTGACCGTCAAGGGTAAAGGCGGGGGAGGGTTCGCACAGCAGGTATATATTCATGCCGTCTCTGTTTACGGCCACGCTGCCGGACAGCGAGTCAAGGTCTCCCCTGCCGCCGTCTATGCCGTTGACGGTGTAGGCCCCGTCAAGAACGGTGAAATATTCCTCCGGCAGGGAGAAGGTCTCGCCGAAGGCGATGTTCACGGGGCGGCTGTATATCTCCTCGCCGTCGGCCATGTAGTGGATAGTCATGTCGCCGCCCCGACCCATTATCTCACACAGCTCGGCGTTTACGGTGTGGTTCACGCAGTCGGGCATTGTAAGGGTCAGAGAACCGGCGCCCTCGGGAGCGGTGAAGAACATTTCCGCCCTCTCGCCCTCGCCGAAGCTGCCGAGCCAGTCCATAAACTCGTCCCGGCTCATGTCGTAGGCGGGAACGTCCCGCTCTCCGCCGGAAATGACGATGTCGGCCAGGTAGTCGGGCAGCTCGCCGGTGTTTATCATGTCAAAGCTCAGTCTGTAGGAGACGCCGGACTGTATGCCGAAGCTGTTCTCGCTCTGATAGGCCGGGTCGCCGTACCAGGCCCGGTGTACGTCTATCTCCGCCAAGGCCGGCGGGGAGGGTATAACGGAGGCGTTCTGGTCGTCGGTCTGGTCGTCGGTTCCGGCCACGACCTCGCCCCGGACGGTATAGGAGCCTATGGCGGAGTAATCAGTGAAGTCCAGTTCGTCCCACTTCCAGTTCACGCTTCGGGACAGCTTGGTGCCGTTGTCAAGAACCACCGTCACGGCAGAGGGAAGCTGGGGCTTTACGCCCTGCCACGAGCTGATGTTGACCTCGCTGATCTGGCCCTTATCATCGGTCGCCGATGTCTTGACCGGCTCCACCTCTTTGATGTCCCGACGGGTGTAGCGGGCGTAGATGACGTTGCCGCTCTCCTTCAGCTTGTCAAGGTGCAGATTGCCGTCCTGCTCTCCCTCGGCGGGGGGAGTGGGCACGGTGACAAAGTCGTAATAGTATATGCCGTCGGGATCGGCCTCGGGGTAATAGATGGGGTTGGGAACTCCGCCGGTGTAGTCGTAGGGGTT
>CANRJP010000041.1 GCA_947630975.1 uncultured Clostridia bacterium | reverse complement strand
CGCTGATAGGCGTAAACCACGTGCTCCGGATCGTCGACCTGGAGCCAGCGGAACATGGCGGGGTCGTACTCCTTTTCGTGAAGGGAGCTTTCGGTCAAATAGATGCGGTTTAAATCGGATACGTACCTTTTGAAGGAGTCATGGAGCGGATACTCCAGCAGGAAGCTGTCCGGCTCCTTTTTTTCGTCCCACTCCCGGAATTGGGCGATCTCGTTGCCCATGAAATTCAGCTTTTTGCCGGGATGGGTGTACATATAGGCGTACAGCGCCCGGCACTGGGGAAACTTCTGCTCGTAATCGCCCCACATTTTCTGGATTACGGTGGCCTTGCCGTGTACAACCTCGTCGTGGCTGAAGGGCAGGAGGTACAGCTCGTTGTAAAAATACATCATGGAAAAGCTCAATTTGTGATAGCTGCCGCCACGAAACAGGGGGTCGGTGCGGAAAAATTCAAGAGTATCGTTCATCCAGCCCATGTCCCACTTGTAGTCGAAGCCCAAGCCGCCGTACTCCGCCGGGGCCGTGACCTTCAGGAAGTTGCTGCTGTCCTCGGCGATGAGGACGGCCCCGGGATGGAGTTGGTGCAGGCGGCTGTTCATCGAGCGGACAAAGCTTACCGCACCCTCGTTTACGCCCCGGGCGCTGTCGCCCTGCCAGTAGATGCAGTTGGAGATGGCGTCCATGCGTATGCCGTCGAAGTGGAACTCGCCGAGCCAGAAGTTGGCCGCCGACTGGAGAAAGCTCCGTACCTCGCCCCGAAAGAAGTTGAAGTTTTTCGTGCCCCACTCGCTGCGGCCCGCGCCCTCGTTGGGGTACTCGTACACGCCCGCGCCGTCCAGCTCGGCCAGACCGTAGTCGTTGACGGCGAAGTGAACCGGCACAAAGTCGGTTATCACATATATGCCCGCCTCGTGGCAGGAATTTATGAGCCTTTTTAGCTGCGCCGCCGTGCCGTATCGGGACGTGGGGCAGAAATAACCGGTTTGCTGATAGCCCCAGCTTCCGTCGAAGGGGTGTTCCCCCAGCGGCATGAGCTCGATGTGGGTGTAGCCCATGCTTTTTACGTACTCGATCAGCTTGGGCGCTATCTCGTCATAGGCATACCAGCCGTTTTCCTCATCGTCTGGATTTCGCAGCCACGAGCCGAGATGCGCCTCGTAGATGTTCACGGGCCTGTCATAGCCCTTGTCCCGGCAGCGCATAAAGTCCCCGTCCGTCCAGTCGAAGCTCATGTCGGTCACGCGGCTGGCCCAGTCGGGCCGCAGGGCGGAGCCGAAGCCGTAGGGGTCGCAGTGATCCACCTCCCGCCCGTCCCGCAGGTAAAGGCGGTACTTGTAATACTGGCCCGCCGAGGCGGGAAGGGTCTTTTCGTAAAAGCCCGTGCCGCCGTCGCTGATCATTGGCTCGGGCGTCCAGTTGTTGAAGTCGCCCATCACCGCCGCCCCCCGAACGTTGGGCGCCCAAAGGCGGAAGGTCACGTTTTCGCCGTAAATATGGGCCCCGAAAAACTCATGGGCGAAAAACTCGTTTCCCATGAAAAAGTCGTGCTGATTCATATGTGCCGCTCCTTTGCTGATGTATGAATTGTTTTCCTTACAATTATATTACATATTCCGCCCTGTGTCAAGCTTTTTACAAAGCCGGGTTGACATCGCCGCCCGGCGGTGATATAATATAATAGGTATAAAGGCGGCGCCTTTACAAAACGACAGCGACCGGAGGTGCGGATATTGCAGTTAAACGAACAACAGCGGACGGCGGTAAACGAACCGCCTAAAAACATAACGGTAAGCGCGGCCGCGGGCAGCGGTAAGACCCAGGTTTTGGGAGCGCGGGTTTTGAGCCGCATCACCGGGCCCGAACCCGTGGACGTGAACAGACTGCTGATAGTCACGTTTTCACGGGCGGCGGCGGCGGAGATGCGCACCCGCATAAGCCGCTCCGTAACCGACGCGCTGAAAACCGAGACAGACCCCGCCGCCCGAAAAAATCTGGAACGCCAGCTCTCCCTTCTGGGCGGGGCCGATATATGTACCATCGATTCCTTCTGCTACCGTCTGTTGAAGCAGAACTTTTTCCGTGTGCCCGGACTGCCCCAGGATTTTTCCGTGGACAGCGAGGCCTCTCTCCGGGATCTGACCGGCGAGGCCATGCGCGAAACGGTGGAAATGTTCAGCTCCGCTCTTGAGGAGAGCCGGGGCGGGGAGCTCGCTCCCCCGTACAAAAAACAGGCCGACAGGCTGAAAAAGCTGATCCCCGGCGCCGAGCTGGGGACGGTGCTGGAGGGCTTCGCCCATCTGTCCGAAAACTACGGCTCGTCAAAAAGGACCAACGACTTTATATCCGCCGACAGGAGCCGGGGCAAAAAAGAGGATTATGTAGATTTCATAAAGAAGATAAAGGAGCTTTTGGCCTCGGTTCCGGAGCCTGACAGGTGGCTCGGCGAGCTGGAGGCGGACTACGATCCCTCCGTTCCCTTTGATGAAACGCGGCTGAGCGCGTTTGCCGCCGGTCAGGCCGGACGCGTGCTTGAGGACATTGCCGCCAAGCTTGAACGGGAGACGGAATCGGGCGCCCTTACGCAGAACGGCGCCGCCGTTTTCGCCAATACTCTGGCAAATATAAGGGCAATCGGCACGCCTGAAAACTACACTCAAACGGCGGATATTTTCAGAGGTAAATTCCCCGTCGGCGGCAGATTTGATAAAAAAAATCCCGACCCTTACGGTAAAAAAATTATTGAGGACGTCAAGAAGCTTTGGAATGAATTCGCGGAGCGGCTTTGCGCCTCGGCCGACGAGATCGATATTTTCCGCGAAAAAATGTACCCCGCGATAAAGGCCCTCTGCCGTCTGACAAGAATTACTCTTGACATTGAGCGGGAAAAAATGCTCGAAAAAAAGCGGCTGACCTTTTCCGCCTGCGTAAGTCTCACCCTCGGGCTTTTGACCGACGGCAAGGGTGGCCCGTCGGAGACCGCCCTCGAGCTTCGGGAATACTATGACGAGATATACGTTGACGAGGCACAGGATATTGACCCCCGCCAGCTTGCCCTTTTCGAGGCCATATCGAACGGAAGGCTGTTTATGGTGGGAGATGTAAAGCAGAGCATCTACGGCTTCCGCCACGCGGAACCGGAAATATTCAACAGCCGCTGCGTCAGCGGCGAGAACAGCCGCCTCATAACCATGAATGTGAACTACCGCTCCTCCCGGACGGTGATCTCCGCCGTAAATCAGGTGTTCGGCCGGATAATGACCGAGGGCGTTATGAATATAGATTATATGCGCGAACACAGCATGAGCCGGGGCGAAAGCTGGCTGCCCGAGGCGTCCAGAGCCGAATTCATCGCGGTGACGGACGAGGATCGGCACCATGCGGCCTATGACCGCAAGCTGGAAAACATGGTCATAGCGAACAGGATAATCGAGCTTGTCCGGTCCGGACGGCCCGTGTACGACAAGAACTCCGGGGCTGTCCGCCCCGTGGAATTCAGGGACATACTTGTTCTGTACAGAACCAACAAGGTCGGCGCGGAGCTGGAACGCGTCCTCTCGGCCTCGGGCATACCCTGCTATTTGGACGGGGGAGAGGGGCTGTACTCCAAGGGAGAAATTTCCGCCGTGCTGGACGTGCTTCGGCTTCTGGACAATCCGAACCGGGACTTCCCTCTTGCCGGAATGCTGCGGGGGCTTATGTTCGGCTTCAGTGAAAACGACCTGCTGAAAATAAGAGCGGTCAGCCGAGGCCTGCCGTTTTCCGCAATTTTTGCCGCTTTGAGCGAACCGTCCAACCCCCGCCATGGGGAGCTTGCCGAAAAGCTGGACGACGGCGGGCTTCTGACCCGCTGCCTTGAGGTGGGCGCACTGCTGAAAAAGTGGCGGACGGCGGCGGACTTCCGTCCGGTGGGCGAGGTCATAGGTCTTATCCTCACCGACACCGGCTATTACGCCTCGGTGGGAGCGCTGCCGTCGGGTCAGAGCCGCCGGGCCAATTTGGAGCTGCTCATGGACTCGGCCGCCGCCTTTGAGAGCGGCGGCAGCCGCGGACTTTACGCGTTTATCGACTATATTGACCGGCGGGAGCTGTCCGGCGGCTCCTCCGAGACCGAGGCCAAGCTCCTGTCCGACGCCATGAACGTGGTGCGCCTTATGACCATACACAAGTCCAAGGGTCTGGAGGCCCCGGTGGTGATAATTCCCTACTGTCCGGCCCGCGTCGGCGGTAATTCCGACGGTATAATCCTCAGCCGGGAGCTGGGCTTCACCGCCGACTATATTAATGAAGAGGCGGGCTACCGCTATAAGTCTCCCCTGGCCCCCCTTATATCTCTGGATATGGAGCGCAGGGAAAAAACCGAGGAGATAAGGCTGCTCTATGTGGCTATGACCCGTCCCCGGGAGCTGCTGATATGCTCGGGCTACTTCCCGAACGCGGCGGCGGTGGCGAAGGTGGAGGAATACGACCGTCCTCTCACCGGTAGCGACGTGGCTCTGACTACCGTCAACTACCTGAAGCTGCTGGGAGCTTCGGTCGCCGACACCCGAATTTGGAAATATGTGTCGCTGCCCGCCTCCGAGATACGGCCCGCCGGCATTTCCGACCGGCTGCCGACGGCTCCCGCCTTTGATGAGGACGTGCCCGAGGCGGTGTCCGATCTTCTGGGCTTCAGCTACAGCTATCCCTCCGCCGGCGATCTGCCCGCGAAGGTCAGCGTATCGGCTCTGAAAGCCTATGGCGAGGACGACGCCCTCCGGACTCTGCCCGAGCCGCCCCGAAAGCTCCGCATTCCGGCCTTTGCCCGTCAGGACGGGGAAGAGCCAATCACCGGAGCACGGCTGGGCACCGCCTACCACTCCGTTATGGAAAATCTGGACTTTTCCCGGCCCGTAACGCCTCAGATAGACGGCCTTGAACAAAAAGGCATAATTTCCGCCGCCGAGCGTAAACTTATCAGAGACGAGCGGATAGAGGCGCTTTTGGAAAGCCCTCTTGGGCGGAAAATGCGTTCCGCCCGCCGACTTTGGCGGGAAGCGCCGTTTATGATAAACGTCCCCGCCCGGGAGATAGAGGGGCTCGACGCTCCCGAGGGAGAGACCGTGGCGGTTCAGGGAATAATCGACTGCTTTTTTGAGGATGGGGACGGCATAACGCTTGTGGATTACAAGACCGACAGCTACACCGACCCCGGCGAGGTCGCTGATCGGTACAAAAAACAGCTTGATTACTACGCTAAAGCAATAAAAAAGAAATTTCCCGACAAAAAAATTCAAAAATATCTTTACTTATTTCATAAAAGTGATATAATAAAAATAGTGACATGATAAACGCTCTGCGTTTGCGCCTTTTAGCGTTTCGACCGAGATCATGAAGAAGAGAAAGGGGTACATATTTATGGCCAATAAACGGAAAAAGAGGAGAAAAAATCGCGGACTTGTGGCCGTACTGGTTATTTTGGGCGCGATTTTGGTATTTGTCTTAGCCTTTATAATATCCTATATGGTGTTTGCCAACGGCGAGACCAAGAATGTGGACGAGTCGGACGGCCTGTCCGATATAGATTCCGCATTCACCCTGCCCGAGACCGGCGACGGCGACATTTTCAGCGCCGGGGACGGCGGACAGACCGGCGGTGAGCTTTACGGCGATGAGGGCGACGGCCTTGTCTCGGTGGATGAAAGCAAGACCGGCGGTTCGTCGTCGGGCAGCAAGAGCGGTTCTTCCTCAAGCGGTAAGAGCAGCAGCCGTGACGACGACGATGACGACGACCGCGATTCTTCGAGCGGCAAGAGCGGTTCTTCCTCAAGCAGTAAGAGCAGTAGCAGCAGCCGTGACGATGATGACGACGATGACCGTGATTCTTCAAGCAGCAAGAGCGGTTCTTCCTCAAGCAGTAAGAGCAGCAGCAGCCGTGACGACGGGGACGACGACCGCGACTCATCTTCAAGCAGCAAGAGCAGTTCTTCCTCGAGCAGTAAGAGCGACAGCCGTGACGACGAGGACGGCGACCGCGATTCATCGTCAAACAGCAAGAGCGACTCGTCCTCCGGCAGCAAGAGCAACAGCGTAAGCGGCGACGGTAACGACCGAGGCTCATCCTCAAGCGGCGGCAATGACGGCGGTAGCTCTTCGAGCGGCAGCTCCTCGGGCGGCAGCTCTTCGAGCGGCGGCTCTTCCGGTTCATCGGGCGGCTCTGAAAGCTCCGGCGCCTCAGCTTCCGACAGCGGATCCGGCGGCGGTTCCGAAAGCTCCGGCGGCGCCCAGCTCAGCGATGACGGATTTTAATAAATAGCGCGATCTGGTATTTCCTTAAATGGACAAATTGCACAAAAAAAACGTTTAAAATTTATGTGTTTTGACGAGTGAAAACTTCTGTACTTTTGAAGCTAAATATGGTATAGTATATATGTATAATAACATGAGGGCAAACCTTGTGCAGATTGTGCGAGAAGTAATAACAATTACAAGGAGGAGTTTTTAATGAAAATCCGCAAAATCCTGGCGCTTTTGGTGGCGCTTTCCATGGCCGTGGCCGTGATGCCCGGCTTTGGAACGACGGCTTTTGCCGCCATCAAGAAGGGTCAGGGAATTGTTACCAGCGATGGCTCCGCCGCTTACGCTACGGTCACCGACGACCTTGTGACGGACGGCGCCTTTGAGACTGACCAGTGGGATAAGGCTCTTACTACCGGCGCTTATGTTGACAGCTCCGGCGGTAACCCCGGCGTCAGGAATGCTATCCCCATGAACACCGACCCCATGATGATTGAAAAGGGCGCGGTTGCTTTTGAGCGCGTTGAGGGACGTACCGGCATGGCTATTTCTCCCGCGTTTGACGCGTTTACTCCCGATGCGAGCGTTCCCCGTTACACCAACGACGCCAACGGCCCCACCTCCATCAAGCATTATATTCAGAACCCCAACTCCGGCGTTACCCGGTATTATGTAAGCTTTTGGGCCAAGGCCATTGACGGCATGGCCAGCTTCAGATACTTTATCGGCGGCGTGAAGGTCGGCGATAAGATACCCTCCTCCTCCGGTATGGCGCTGAATGACGAAGAGTGGACTCACATCGACGCCGTTGTCCAGGTTGAAAGCGGCCAGTATCTGCTGCTCAACATTTTCGATATGCCCGCCAAGGCCATCGCCATCGATGATGTTGAGATCTGCGAGGTTACCCGTACGCGTGAGTCCAATGAGTTTGTTGAGGCTATAGCTCAGTGGAAAACTCTGTTCCCGTACTACAACAATCAGCTCATCGACGAGAATATGACTCTTCCCAGGACCAGCGGCAGGGCCACCGTTACGTGGACCAGCACGGACAGCAGCGTGATCGATCCCGAAACGGGTGTGATCGGCGTTGTCAGTGAAAATACCAGAGTGGGAATGACCGCCACGCTTACCATAGGCTCCCTTTCCTTTGTCTATGAGTATTCTTTCGTGGTCGACAGCTTCTCCAACCGAATTCAGGCGATAATTGAGTCCGAAAACTTTATTGATAAATATGTTGACCCCGCCCTTGACAAGGTTTATCTGCCCGACACAATCGAGGGCTTTGACGGCAGCGTTGTCACTTGGACGAGTTCCAACGAGAGCATTATCGCTCCCGACGGTACATACAATCCTCCCGAAGAGGTAACCAAGGTGATTCTTACCCCTGTTGTTTCCTTCATGGGTGAGGAGAATACAACCAATATCGAAGTTTATGTAGGCACTCCTCTTACATATTCTCTCATTCCCAACGGCTCTTTTGAAGCCATTGACGGCAACACCATCCCCGGATGGACTGTCGGCACCCTCGATCCCATGACTGTCAATGATTTCGACTACGAGATCGATCCCGAAACGGGCAACCGCTATATCCTTTCCATCGGCCATGAGACTTGGAACGGACGCTCCTCTATCAGAAAATACGTTGATCTGGAACCCGGCAAGACCTACAGCCTTTCCTATAAGATTTGGTATAACGGCGAAAGAACCTGTCAGGAATGTTACACCGGCGCCTTCCTTGTTTCCAGTCAGAGCAGCGACCCCAACGCCGTGTCCAATACTGCCGACACAAGCAGGTTCGGCGGTCTTTACTACCCCGGCTCCTCTTACAGCGGACGCCTGTCCAAGGAGAACGGCTGGCAGACGATAGTTGTTCCTCTGCTCAAGCCCACCGAGGAATATCACACCCTCCTTATCTCCGCCGAATGGCTGAATAAGGCTGAAAACGGCTACACCGACGGCCGCTGGGCTTTCGATGATTTCATCCTCCGCGAGTATACCGGCAAATCCAAGGCCGATGTCACCATCAACTACCTTGACGAGGAAGGCGAGTCTATCAAAAAGGCCAAGACCGTGAGGAACGTTGACTGTGGTCTTGATTATTATGTAAATGTCTCCGAGAAGGCCGACATCAAAGTCGGCACCGGCAGAGACAGAGTGCAGTACAGATATATACCCACCAGCGTGGACTATGTAAACGTCTCCGACGACTCCTCGCAGAACGTAATTAATCTTTACTTTAAGAGGCTCATACAGTCCGATGTTACCGTCAGGATCGTTGACGAGTCCACCGGCGAAGAGCTGAGGAGATCCACTGTTGACACCGTGAACGGTTATGTGGACTATGAGTATGTTCCCGAAATTCCGCAGTACAACATGACCATGAACGGCGTTCACTACGGTCTTGATGAGACCCGCGAAAACAGCATAGTTGTTACCGGCGATCCCGACGCCGACGTTGTTACGCTTTACTATAAGCCCATTGATGACAACTTGATTACCAACGGCGACTTCAACGACGGTTACAACGGTTGGACCACCCGTCAGGGCAACGCTCTTTCAGGCGGTACCATTGCTTTGGACAGCACCTTTGGCACCAATGTCCTTACCATCAGCACCGGCGGACGTGATTCCGCCACCGCCATCGGCACCCAGTGGTCGGGGCTTCAGGTCGGCGCCGAGTACGTATTCTCCTTTGATGTCGGCGGCGAAAAGCCCGGCAGCGGTAACTATCAGTACAACAAGATTTCCGACGCTTACAGGGATAACGGCGGAATACGTGAGGTTTCCGGTAATGAACTCCTTCAGTTTGGCGAGGTTATGACCGCCAATGTCTGGAACCATATGGAATTAAGATTTATTGCCAAATCCTCCAATATTTACTTCCAGAGCAGCTGGGTAAACAATATGAAGTTCGCGAACTTCATTATCCGTCCCGTAGGCACTGTTTCATACGGCAACATTCGGGTCAACTTCGTTGATAAGGCCGGTCGGCAGATAAAGGAACCCGTTCTTGTTGAAAATCTTATCGCCGACACCACCTATACCGCTCCCGCGTCCATGACTTCCGATTTTGAGAGCGGCGGATACTCTTACCGTCTCCTTGAGACCAGCGATACCTCCACCCGCGTAAGGGCCAACCGTACCGTTGATCTTATGCTCAAGTTTGAGCAATACACCTCCGCCGGCGTCAACTTGAACTTTGTTGAAAAGGAGACCGGCACAGTCCTGACCGAACCTGTCGACGCCACCGGCGAGGTTGGCACAAAGTATGTGATCCCCGATCTGTTCAGAGACGTGATCGTATACGAGGACGCCATGTACGCCTACGACAGCTGCGACCCCGAGGAATTTGTTGTTACAAGCGACCCGTCCAAGAACAATATCACCCTGTACTTTGTTCCTATTGACAACATGATTACCAACGGCGACTTTGAGGCCGAGGTTGAAGGCAGCAATATCCCCGAGTGGACAGCCGGTAACGGCGACGGCATCAGCGGCGTGGCACAAATGACCACGGCGAAGTTTACCGTTGAGACCGAAGAGGACGGCAACCGCTATCTTAAGTCCAAGGGCGGCCAGGGTATGGCTGATTCCGGTTCGATCAAGCGCTTCTACACGGGCCTTACACCCGGCAGAAAGTATTACTTCTCCTTCAGAGTTAAGCGTACAAAGGCTCTTGATAAGAGCGAGTCCTGGCTCCAGATGGAGCTTGTAAAGGCCGACGGTAAAGATATCGGCGAAAACAATACCGGCCATGATCAGATCGTGGAATACCGTGAAAAGTACGGTTCTCTCATTCCCGAGCTCAATAACGGTTCTCCGTTAGATATGCAGCTCATCGGCCCTGACGACGGCTGGAAGACCGTTGAGACCGTATTTACTCCCGACAACGAGTTCAATGTGCTCCTCATCGGCGCCAAGTGGCTTGACGACGGCTGGTGCTTCGACGACTTCAAGATGACCGTTAAGGAAAACGTCAAGTTTGGCAGCGTGGTTCTCCACTATGTTGACGCCAATGGCGAAACCATCAAGAGAGACACCGTCATAGATCAGGCTCCCGTCGGCGCTTACAAGATTCCCGACTCTTACACCGAGGATATTACCAGCGACGGTATACTTTACAGATTTAATTCCTCCAAGACTGATCTCAACACCACCGTCGAGGTCGGCGGAAGATCCGAGGTAACTCTCTATTATGACAGAGTGCCCACCACTCTTACGGTCAACGGCACAAAGGTTACTCTCAGCGCCAACGACAATGTAAAGGCTTCCATTATAGTCGCCCAGTACGATGAGAACGGCGCCTTTATCAAGGCTAACACCACTCCCGTGGATGTAACTCCCGGTACGACAAGGGACGTTGAATATGACTGCGATGAAAACGCCGCTACAATAAAGGCCATGCTCATCGATTTGGAGAGTATGGGCCCGGTTCTTCCCGCGGTTGTCGCCGACGCTCCCAAGAATGTTATGACCTCGGCCAGGGGTCAGGATGCCAGTGCCTTCCATGAAATCGAGTCTCAGACCGGCAAGGTACGCTACAGCTTTGAAGTCCTTGATTTGGGCAGCGTGGACAGCGGTATAATGCTTGGCAACAGCTCCGTGCTCAATACTAACAGTAAAAACTACTTTGCCGACGGTTCTATCGTTCTTCTCTTTGCTAACGGCACATTCAGCACCCGTGACGCAGACGCAAAGAAAGATGTCGCAAAGTATAACGTGAATGAGAAGTTCTCGGTAGTTGTTGAGACTGACATACCCGGCAACACGTACAGCGTATCCGTAAACGGTACGGTTGTTGCCCAGGGCGTGGGCTACCGTACAGCAACCACGGAGATAAACACTCTCGCTCTTTCTGAAAATAAGGGCGGCGCAGCATTCGAAGTATACGACTTCAAGGTTGAAAAGCTCGACTGAGTTTAATAACGCTTGCGGCTGAACGTCCGCTCCAAGGCCCTTCCCACTCGGGAAGGGCCTTTTTCGCCGAAAAATACGGCAAAATTCCGTTCGTAAAAAATTTACAATTAGGCGGAAAAAAGTAAAATAAATTTGTTGCTTTTTTACAACGGTTTGTGCTATAATGTAAGTATAGAAAGTGTGGGTATCTGTCGGTAAGCTTTTTTGTCGAGCCCCTTGTTTGCCGCGCCGGAAGAAAACCACAGGTCAAAATTTTTAATTAAAGAAAGCGGAGTGATTTCAAATGAAAATGAAAAAGTTTTTTGCCGCGGTCGTGGCTCTTGCCATGGTCGCCGCCCTTGTGCCGGGACTGACTGTCGGAGTCAGCGCGGCAGGGGGAGAGCGTTATGATGATTTGTCCATGGAGGATTGGCGTTCCCTTACAGATGACCCTGTTTTTACATATCCCGCTAATGCGCAGAATGACGGCGTATTGGGCAGTTATTATACAGGCTGGTCGTCTTCGTGGACGGCCGATAATGCTGCCGCATATCCTGATGTGCCTCGTGAAAAAAATAATTTTACGGGTCAAATTACAAATATAAATACTTATGATAATTCTTATCAGGTTTACGGCGGCGCAGGTTCAAAAGATACAGTTACATTGCCGAATTACGGAGAGGGCAAAAAATTTGTTATTCTCGAGTTTTGGCACAGTAGAGATACAGTTGACTTTAAGCATGAGTTTGCAATAAAAGACATTAACGAAAATATTATAGAAACCGGATATGTTCGGAGAGGAAACACCGATGATATAACCGATGGATTTGCTTCCGGCAAAACAGAAAATTTTAAATCGCCAACACCCGCTGACAGCGCTACTACCGGGGTAGAAAACCCAGTAAAAATATCTACGGCTTATAATACCGGAGTAAGAGTTGTATTTGTAAATAACGATGATAATACCTATTCCGTAATTTACTATTTGGCAAACGGCTCTAAAGGCAACGGAACCGACTCTCAAATGAACAGTAATGACTATTGTAATAAATATCAGCTCATATGGTCGGATAATTATTGGGAAAAAATGTATACCGCCACATATACCGGCCAGTTTAACGGTATAGGCTCTATTGATTATGCTGTGGTAAACGCTACTAATTGGTACACTAATCATAGGGTAAATTTCATGCGGGTTTATACCGGAGATGTGTCCAAGAAAGATTATGAAGTGACTATTACCGGAGCGGGAAACAACGACAAAAAATATACGGTCAAAGCCGTTCGTTCCGCCGACATTCCGGTGCCCGCTTTTGAAGGTTATGTGTTAAAGACGAGAACAGCGGGAGATAATATAGTAAATACAAGAGCCGGAAACACAACTGACACGTTGACACTTGAGTATGCGGCTAATGAAGAAAATCTTGGCACGTGGGCTGTAAGGAATAATGTATCGGGGACGACGCCGTTTAATAAAATTAAATTTTTAGGTTCGCATGATTCTTTTACGGATAAAATGCAAAGGAGCACAAATTATGCCGACAAAGCGGGAATGAGGTATGGTGATGGCGGAGCGCAGGCGGGCAATAGTTCCTGGACAGTAGGCCAGACCTATAATCAAAGCATGGCGCAGAGCGAAGGAATCCTTGAACAGTTGAACGCCGGAGTAAGATATTTTGACATACGGCTTTCCCGTCAGGAGGACGGAGTTTTATGGACTCGGCACGGCCTTATTTCCGAGGAGTTTGAGGGAATTGCGTATACAATTGCTCAGTTTGCCGAAGAAAATCCCGGAGAAGTAATAGTTCTGGATTTTCAGGATACTTGGGACTATATATACTATAAAGTAGCAAACGGCGGAAATAACGGAATCGAAAAGCCCGGAGACGATAACGAGGGCGTATATAACGCCATTTGGGAATTGCTCCAAAAAACGGGACTTTCAAATTATGTCGCGGGGAATATTGACCTGTCAAAAAGCTACGGCGACCTTACGGATAACGGAACGAAAACTTCCGTAGTATGTTTTGCAAAAGAGCGCGGAGCAAACTGCATAAGCCAGTTTATAAACAGAAAAACCAATATTAATGGTGTATATACTGATAACGCCGATCTTAGGTCGGTTATAGATTATATTAATAATAATTATACGGGTAACTCGCCTTATCAAATAATTCACGCTTTCACAACACCCGGTATATTTTCCGCCGGTACGCTTATCGGTCAGGCGGAAAGTAACAATCCCCAATTTATAAAGGAATCCAATTTCCCGCTATGGCTGGAAAAGAGCAACGTTATTATTCTGAATGATGTGGTGAATTGTGCTCCCGACTATCTCGCCAAGCTTACCGAATACACCCGCGACGGCTTTGACGGCAAATATACAAATACCGTTGAGGGCGTAACTGTTGAAGGCCCAACCGCCAGCGTACCCTTCTCGACTGAATTGACCGCCGAAAAGGACGGCAAAAACTACACCTTTAAGCTGACACAGTTTGAAAACAGCGTAGTTCAGCCGACCGGCGAGGGCGTTACCCTCACCTTCCCCGACGCCACCGGCGGCATAAGCGGCCTTAAGACCGTGGTTTATCACGACGGCCAAAGGTATGAGCCCGCCGACGGAAGCAAAGATGTTAAAGTAAGCGGCGTTACCAGCTTTGAAAAGCCCTTTACCGTCACCACCGAAGCGGTTGACGCCAAGGGCGACGCCAAGCTGGGCTATGACGGTACAAATCTTACCCTTGATTTCACTCTTGAAGAAATTACAAGCGGAATTAAAGCGGACAGCTTCAGTGTAACCGTTACTAATCAGGAAAATACCGAAGTAGGCACCGTCACAGTAAACAGTGAAGCACCCAACGTAATTCTCACTCCCCAAGATTCCAACGCTATTTACACCGCCGTAATCGAGGCGGTCAAGGGCGGAGTGAATTACTCCGTTGGCACAATACAGGCCAGCCTTTACAGCGAGGTTGTAGAAAACCTTGAAGTTATGTCAGGCACATACGACACCGGCGTAAACGAGGGCATGATCGCCAAGGCCAACGAGGTCATAAGTCACGGCGGAATTTACTTTACGGATAACAGTGTTGACAGCCTCAATGACGAGACAAAGAAAATCGTTAAGGCGACGGTTGCCGAGGACGGTAAAATCACCGTTGAAGTAAACGCCCCGTACAGCGGTTACGGTATAGGCTTCATTCTGGCAGACGGAAAGGTCGTTGTAGGCTCGAATAAAGTTAATGCCTCCGGCGATGCCGGTAAGGCTTATAAGAGCTTTACCGTTGACCCGGTGGACAACTCCGTCACTCTTTCCGGCGGCGGGGAGGCCGTCACCCTGTCCCTTGACAGCGTGAACATCGAGTTTGTCGAAACGCTTATAAACGAGACCGCAGCCGAGGGCGCGGACTCCGCTCCGGAATTCGTTCCCGAGCTTTAAGAGAGGAGTGGTTGAAATGAAAAAAGAATTTTCCGTACCTTCCATTGAAACGCGCGGCCTTATGACGGAGGGCGTTATGGCCGGTGATCTAGCGATCTTCTCCAACAGTCCCGGCCGGAGCATGGTGCGCAATGGCGTTGCAATAAAAGACAACAAGACTCCGGAAGTGGAGAAATACGAGGCTTGGAAGGGACTTCATCAGTAATCGGAGAGGTTTTTATGCTTTATATTCTTGCATCTCAATCTCCAAGGCGGATCGAGCTGCTGAGAAATATCGGCCTCAGTCCAAAGGTCGTTCCCGCCAATATCGACGAATCCCAAGTGAAAACCGACGACCCGAAGGAGCTGGTGACGCGGCTGGCGATGCTCAAGGCCCTTCATGTGGCCAAGAGCTGGGCCGGTCGGGACTGTCTGGTGATCGGAGCCGATACCTGCGTTTACATCGACGGCAGAATTCTCGGCAAGCCGGCGTCAAAGGACGGGGCCGCCGAGATGCTCCGCGCCCTTTCGGGCAGAGAACACACCGTCTATACCGGCTGCGCCGCCGTTCGCTGTACGACTATGGAAACTTCGGCCATATGCGAGACTACCGGCGTTCGTTTTCGGGAATTGAGCGAGGCCGACGTGACGGCCTATGTGGCCAGCGGCGAGCCTATGGACAAGGCCGGAGCCTACGGCATCCAACAGCTTGGCAGCCTTTTGATCGAGGGCGTCAGCGGCGACTACTTCAATGTGGTGGGACTGCCGGTCTGCGCCCTTGGACGGCTGCTGAAAAGGGAATTTGATATTGACTTACTGAGTAAGGCCGGCGGGAGCTGATAGACTTTGAAAAAAATATCAAAAAAAATGTGGATAATCCTCATTATAGTCACCGGGGCGGCGCTGGGCGTCATGTCCGCCGCCGCGGTGACCGATGTGGACTTCCTTAACTCGGCGGTGGGGTCGGTGATAACCCCGCTTCAAAGGGCGGCGGGCTCGCTGGGCGCGGTCGGCGATCTTTTTGACCGGCTGGCCAAAGCCGGAGCTTATAAGGCCGAAAACGAGGAGCTTCGGGAACAGGTGGCCCGCCTTGAACAGGAAAGCGTCAATATCGAATCCTACCGCAACGAAAACGAGCGTCTCCGCAGTCTGCTGGAGATGAAGGATTTGCGTCAGGGGCCGGAATACACCGGCGCCAACGTTATAGGCCGCGACAGCGGCGACTGGTACGAGACGCTCACCATCGACAAGGGTACTTCCTCGGGAGTGGGAGTAAATTCCGTTGTCGTCGTGCCCGAGGGGCTGGTCGGCAGCGTTATCGAGGCAGGGGCGGATTACGCCAAGGTCAAGGCCGTGACCGACGTCGAGTCCTCGGTGGGAGCCATTTGCGGCCGCACCAACGACATCGGCCTTGTGGAAGGCAAGAGCGGACTTACTCCCGAGGGTAGATGCGCCCTGAACTATCTGGATAAAAACGCCCGTATCATCGAGGGCGACGTTATTGAGACCTCCGGCACCGGCGGTATCTTCCCCAAGGGGATAGCTATCGGTCGGGTGACCTCCATTCACGAGGGCAGCGACGGCTTGACGCTGGAATGTGAGATAGAAACCGCCGCTGACCCGGACAAAGTCACGGAGGTTTTGGTGTCTGTTAAGGAGTGAGTCCCATGGCTAAAAAATTAATAGCCCCCGGGCTGCTGCTGGCGGCCTTGCTCCTCCAGTATGGGCCGGTTCAGCATTTGACGGTGTTTTCCTTCACGGCCAACCTCTGCGTGTTGGCTTTGATAGGTGTGAGCTTCTTTACTCCGTCGGCCCGAGCCGCGTTTTACGGTGCGGCTCTCGGGCTGTTGATGGATGGAGCCGCGGGCCGGGGCTTTGGCTTTCAAATGCTGCTCTGTATGTATTTGGCGGTGGCCGTGAAAATATTCGTGAGCGAAAAAATCAATAATTCCCCCGCCTTTATGGCCATGTATGTGTGGCTCTTCACCTTTGTGTACTATATTGTTTACGGCCTGTTTTCCGGGGCTGTGCCCGGTGGGACTGTGCCGGTGGGACGGTGGCTGCTGACCGCTGCTGTCACGGCCGCCATAAATATGGCGGTTTCCCTGCCTGTTTTCTGGGCTGCGGAACGGCTCATGCGAAGGAGGGCCGGCGGTGAATAGACGCTTTTTTGCCGCGAGGATCATCGTTTCCGTTTGCGCGGTCATGATATTTTGCGCCCTTGTGAAAATTCAGCTTGTGGACGGCACCGATTACAGGGAGCGCAGCGACCGCCGCACCACCAGAAGCGTGGTCCTCGAGGCTCCGCGCGGGGAATTTTATGACAGATATGGCCGGGACATCGTCACGAACCGCAGCGGCTATTCCGTTCAGGTACAGTACGACAAGAACCGTTCCGACGAGGATTTGAACCGCCTTTTGCACAATCTTTGTCTGATATTCGACCATTGGAATCAGCGCCGCAACGCCGAAATTCCCATTGAGTACAGTGACGGCGGCTATGTTTTCGCCGCCGACGGCGCCAGCGCGAAGGAGCGTAAGGCCGCCGAGGAAGAGTGGAAAACCGACCGTGGATTTAAGTCAGACGCTTCCGCGGGAGCGGTCGTCGCGGAGCTTAAGGAAAAATATAAGCTTGACGGTCGCTCCGGTCAGGAGCTGCTGGATCTCGCTTCGGTTCGGCTGGACATGGAGGAACGCGGCTTTTCGGCCAGCGCACCTTACTCCTTCGGCACGGATGTGAGCATCGACGTTATCACCTCCATTAAGGAACAGTCCGCCAGCTTTAACGGCGTAAGCGTTGTGGTTCAGCCCGTGCGCGATTATGCGGCGCCGGGTCTCGCCACTCATGTGTTGGGCCGTGTCGGAAATATCAGCCGTGAGGAGTATGAGGAAAAGCGCGGCCAGGGATACACCATCAACTCCATGATCGGTAAGCAGGGCCTGGAGCAGTATTTGGAAAGCTACCTTCGCGGCACTGACGGACGCAGCGCCGTGGATCAGACCACCGGCGGCATCAGCATCGGCTCGTCCATAGAGTCCCCCGCCATAAACGGCAGGAATGTCACCCTGACTTTGGATCTTGAGCTGCAAAAAACGGCTGAGGAAGCTTTGAGAGATACCGTCAACGACCTTTCCGACGGAGGCGCTCCCTGTGACGCCGGAGCCGTGGTGGTGCTTGACGTTACCAACGGAGACGTTCTGGCTACGGCGTCCTATCCGACATATAATGTGGAGGACTTCAACAGCTCCTACTCTTATCTGCTGGAAAATCCTGCCCACCCGCTGATCAATCGGGCGATCATGGGCACCTACACTCCCGGCTCCACTTTTAAACCCTGTACCGCGATTGCCGCTCTGGAAACCGGAGTCATAACCGTGGACGAGGAGATCGTGGACACCGGCAAGTACACCTATTACAAGGACTACCAGCCCGGCTGCTGGCTGTACAATCAAAGCGGCGACACTCACGGCAGCGAAAACGTCAGCGAGGCCATCCGCGACTCCTGCAACGTGTTCTTTTACGAAACAGGCCGTCGGTTGGGCATCGATGCCCTTGCCGAGTACGCGAAAAAGTTCGGCTTCGGCAGCAAGACCGGCATCGAGCTTGAGTCCGAAGAGAGCAGCGGCAGCATCTCCAGTCCGCAGAATAGAGAAAAGCGGGGCGGAACATGGTATCCCGGCGATGTGCTGCAAGCGGCCATAGGCCAGTGCGACACTCTGGTGACGCCCATTCAACTGGCTTCCTATACGGCGGCGATCGCCAACGGCGGCATACTTTACAGAACCCATTTGGTTAAGAGTATTCAGGGTACGGACACGGAAAGCGAGATCGTAACAAAGCCGGAGGAGTTGTCCCGCATTGATATTGAGCCTGAGATATACGAGGCTGTGACAAAGGGAATGCGTATGGTGGTCACAGAGGGAACCGCGAGATCGGCCTTCGAGGGCTGCAAGGTGGCGGTGGCGGCCAAGACGGGCAGCGCCCAGATAACGGAAAATTTGACTAACGGCGTCTATATCGCTTACGCTCCCTTCGACAAGCCGCAGATAGCCGTGGCTTGCGTAATGGAAAAGGCCGGCGGCGGCAGCGGTGCCGCTCCGGTGGTGAGAGCGATAATAGACAAATATTTTGAAGACGAGCAGGAAACCGAGGTCATAAGGCCCAATACCCTGCTCCCGTAAAGCATTGTAAAAATCGACATTAGTATGGGGAGGAGGGGATCATAATGGCTTCCGTCATAGTTATTACCAGCGGCAAGGGCGGCGTGGGCAAAACCACCGTCACGGCCAATCTCGGCGCCGCTTTGGCCATGCGGGGCAAGCGAGTGCTCCTCATTGACGGAGATACCGGTCTGAGAAATCTGGATATAGCCATGGGCATGGAGAGCGGAATCGTTTATGATCTTGTGGACGTGGTCAGAGAAGAGTGCGATTATAAAAAGGCTCTCCTGCGGCACAGGACCATTGACGGGCTGTATCTTTTGCCCACATCACAGACCAGAGATAAGTCCGCGGTCACGAAAACTCAGATGAGGACATTGCTGCGGCGTATCAGACCGGAGTTCGACTTTATACTGATAGACAGTCCGGCCGGCATAGAACAGGGCTTTGAAAATGCCATCGCCGGCGCGGATGAAGCCATTATTGTTACCATCCCCGAACTCAGCGGCATAAGGGACGCGGACCGTGTGGCCGCTCTGCTTGAAAAGCAGGAGCTCACGGAACAAAAGCTCATAATCAACCGTATGCGCCCCGGACTTATCCGCAAGGGCCTTCAACCCGATGTGGAAACCGTCCTGAATTATTTGTCCATTAATTTGCTGGGAGTAGTTCCGGAGGATGAAAAAATCGTTATCGCGGCCAATTCTATCGAGCTTGTGGCTGCCGACCAAAGGAGCCGTGCCGGAGAGGCCTATCGCAACATGGCCGCCAGACTCTGCGGAGAAAAGGTTCCGCTGCTTAATCTCAAAGAAAAAAGAAATATATTTAAGAGGCTCTTCGGAGCTTAAGCATGAGCGAGATTTAGAAGAAAAGCTCCCGCGAAGGCAACCATAGTCGGACATAATTTAGGAGGAAAAAATATGAATATAGCACTTATCGCACATGACCAGAAGAAGGAACTGATGGTTCAGTTTTGCATCGCGTACAAAGGTATTTTGGAAAAGCACAATCTCTGTGCCACAGGCACCACCGGCGGACTGGTGACCGAGGCCACCGGACTGAGGGTACACCGTTTCCTCTCCGGCCCCCAGGGCGGGGATCAGCAGATAGGCGCCCGTATTGCTTATGACGAGATAGATCTGGTGCTGTTCTTCCGTGACCCGCTCACGGCCCAGCCCCATGAGCCGGACGTCAACGCTCTGTTCCGCCTTTGCGACGTACACAATATCCCGTTAGCTACCAATTCCGCTACGGCCGAGGTCCTTGTCAGGGGCCTCGACCGGGGCGACCTGGCTTGGCGCGATATCGTCAACCCGAAAAACAAAAAACAGATTTGAGGGCTTAATGACGGGCAAAATTCCGGGACAGCCTTGCCGGTACACACATATCTCCGTCGCCGACCGATACATCCGCCGCTCATACGTTTGGGCGGCGCCCCGGGGCGTGTCTCTGACGCCCTGAACGGACTGCCGCCTTACAGTGACGGATTTATATTTAGTAAAAGGAGTTTAGAACGACCATGAAAAACAAAATCAAGATATTCCTGCTTATCGCCGGTGTCATAACTATGTGTACCGCTGTGATCTGCTTTATTCTTCGCCACAGTGAGACTGAGGACGACAATCCGATGTTTATATGAGCTGCGGGAGGATGGCATTAAGGATGATACAGATGAAAAAAAGTAAAAAAATACTGTCGTTGATGATGCTTCTGGGAGTTATGGTGCTGGTCGGCTGCGGCCGCAGCGATATTGTGCTCACCGTAAACGGTGACGGAAGCTTCCACGCCACGGTGAGTTACGGCATAACCAAGGACCTTGTGGCAAATGACGATGCGATGAACGACGCCAAGGCGCTTATAACGGACTCTTTGGACAAGAACAGTATCCCTTATACCGAGGGCGAGAACGACGAATATGTAACCGTGACGGTGGAAAAGGACTTTGCCGACCTGACCGAACTCACCTCAAGGGAGGCTTGGCAGGGAATAGGCTTTGTGCCGTACTTTACTTCGATCAATGACGGCAGCGGCATTTGGACACGGTATGAGGAGGGCAGGCTGAAGTTCAGCGGCACTCTAAATTCCGACACCTTCAATGCCAGGGGTCTGCTTGGCGATATGGAGGATCCCTCTGTTTACGGCGGCAGCCTGCGCATCGTACTGCCGGAGGCGGCCGAGGCTTTCGCCGGCGGGCAGATGGAGGACGACGCCTATGTCTGGAGCGGCACCGGGGCTGACAGCCTGACCCTTGATTTGGTTACAACTCCTATTTTTGAGGCCCAATCCGCCAATGATACCGAAACCGCCGAGGAAGAAGCCAAAGAGGAGGTCGGGAATACCGCCGCCCGAAGCACCACCGTTAAGGACGGCCTTGTGACGGCTCTTGTGGTGCTGGTGATCATTGCTGTAGCCGCGGGCGTTGTAATAGTTGCCAAGAAGAAAAAGTAGTAAAATAACGGTAAAGACAAATCGGATTTCGAGTAAATTAATTTCGAGATATTATGATTCAAGTAATATTACGGTGTGTTGCTCATTCCGAATTGAATAACTGCCGTGTGAGCGGGAGCGCGGGGCGCTCCCTTGGGGATAAGGGCGGCTGAATTGCGGCCCGGAAAGTCCGAGAATATATGAATGGTTTCCTTGTAGGCTTTTTAGTGATGAATATAGTGACGGATAAAAATATTTTGAAAAAATTGAAAAAAAACTGTTGACAAGGCCGACCCTTTGTGGTATAATAACAATGTTGGTGAGTTAAGCCGATAAAAATAGAATATGCGCCATTAGCTCAGCTGGTAGAGCACCTGACTCTTAATCAGGGTGTCCAGGGTTCGAGTCCCTGATGGCGCACCACCCAAAAACCTCGTAAGCAAGCGGCTTGCGGGGTTTTTACTTTGTCAGTAAATGTCAACCGCAAACCGCCGTCTAACAAAACATCTAATTTGCCTAATTCCGTCTAATTCAGCAAACCGTTAAGCATACTTGCGTTCTCTCTTTTACGGCTTATGTCTACATGAGCGTAGATATTCATGGTCGTTTCTATGTCAGCATGACCGAGCCAGTCCGAAATATCTTTCATGCTCCACCCCCGCTCTAAAAGCATTGTAGCACATGAATGACGCAAGTCATGCCAACGGTATTTTGGCAAGTCGGTTTTATTTAGCACTTTCATCATCTCGTGATAAGGGTATGACGGGTAATAAGGGGAGCCGTCAGCCTTAACAAAGACATAGCCCGTATCGGTATAGCCCCGCCCGAAAAAAGCCCGATTTTCCTGTTGAGTTTCTCTAAGCCGCATAAGTATAGGAAGAACATCATCAAGAATGGGATATCATCTCTGTATTCCAGATTCGTTCTCAGAATGGAATCCGAGAAAATATCGTGTCGCAAAAGAACGCCTTGGACGGACAGATTTGCCAGTCGATTTCTAATCTCGAGATGATTAGGAGCATGAACGCAGAGGAATATGAGAAGAATCGGCTTCAGCCAGGCATTCTGAAGATTAGCCGAACAGAGAAAAAACACCATCGATATATGGGAACATTTGATTGCCTAAAACAGCTTTGCAAAATTTCCTTCCAGGTACTCCTGCTTGTGGCATCAATACTTTTGATTGCAAATGGTAAAATGTCTGCCGGATCAGTTATAACTGTATGTCTGCTGTTCCAGCAGCTGATTAAACCCATCGACGAAGTATACCGCTTTATGGATGAAACTGCATCCTCTGTCATCAAAGCAAAGGCACTACTCGAAGTTGCCTCCCGTTCGTCCGATGAAATTTTTTGCATCCCTCCCACAGAAGAGAAAACTTGTGGTGATGAAATTCGGGTCGATGACGTTGTGGTAACCAATCCGGAAAAAGACAAATCTTTGGCTTGGTACGATGATATCATCATTCCCTGTAACAAGAAGGTCGCCTTGCAAGGTGCCAACGGAAGCGGAAAAACAAGTCTAATTCGTTGCCTAAACCGATACTACCCTCACATCCAAGGGCGGATTACATTGTTTGGCAGGGATCAGTGCTCCTATGACCAGAAGGAGCTTACGGACATGCTGTACTATACACCTCAAGTTTCCTTCTTCATTGCAGGGACAGTGAGGGAGAACCTCCTCTACGGTATCAAGAGAGATGTCAGCGATGAAGAGCTGATTTACGCCCTGCGGAGCGTCCACCTAGTCGGCACCGACCATAGGGATACGGTTATATGCAAAGATGCCTATGAGGCTCTTGACTACATGCTCGGAGAAAATGCAATTGAGCTCTCCGGTGGAATGAAGCAGCGGCTCTCACTGGCACGAGCATTCTTGCGTCATCCCCGTCTGTATGTATTCGATGAAATCACAGCCAACCTGGATCGGGAAGCAACAAACTATGTCCTCGCCAATATTGAAGAGCGTGCCAAACAAATCGGTGCTGGTATCGTATATATCTCCCATGATCCAAAAGTTGTCGATCGGTGCGATAAGGTCATTGCACTAAAAAATAAACTCCGGGAAGATGCCGCAGAAAAGGAGGTTGCCTAGAAGAAGCAATGTCATTAAGTTAAGATGACAGAAAAGAATACCTCGTATCAAAAAAGGGTACGGGGTATTTTTTTTTGAAAAA
>CANRJP010000040.1 GCA_947630975.1 uncultured Clostridia bacterium | reverse complement strand
TTTGAAAACCTGCCCAAGCACGTGGGTATAATCATGGACGGCAACGGCCGCTGGGCGAAACGCCGCGGCCTGCCGCGTAAGAGCGGCCACGGCATGGGTGCCAAAACTTTTGAGATAATATCGGAATTCGCGGGGGACATCGGGCTCCATTCCGTAACTTTTTACGCTTTTTCCACCGAAAACTGGAAGCGTGACAAGGAAGAGGTGGACGCCCTGATGGTTCTTTTGGAGGACTATCTGGACAACGGACTGACTAAGCTGGCCGGGCGCAACGCCCGCATCCGCTTCATCGGCGACAGGAGCGCTTTTTCCGAAAGTTTTCAGCAAAAGCAGAAGCACATGGAGGAGGCCACTGAACAAAATAGCGGCCTCCTGCTTAATATTGCCCTGAATTACGGCAGCCGTGACGAAATAACACGCATGACCCGCCGCGTGGCGGAGCTGGCCGCGAAAGGCGAGCTTAAGCCCGAGGATATAACCGAGGAGTCCATTTCGAATATGCTTGACACGGCGGGTCTGCCGGACGTTGATTTGATGATAAGGCCCAGCGGTGAGCGCCGCTTGAGCAACTTTTTGATGTGGCAGAGCGCCTATGCGGAGCTGTGGTTCGACGATGTGCTTTGGCCGGACTTCACAAAGGACGATCTGCTGCGGGCCATAATCGACTACCAGAATCGGGATCGCCGGTTCGGCGGAAGAAACAAATGATACGGTTGAATTGACGAGGAGTGAGAAGTTGAGAGTGCGGAACTTATAATCATGTTCGCTTAATTCCCGGCTCTCGACCTATTGTTCCTCCGGTTGCGACGGACTTCGGTCCGGCGCAAATAAAAGGAGGATATGGTGATATGTTAAAAGAGCGTCTTATCAGCGCGATGATAGGCGTTGTGCTGTTTTTTCTTGTGATATTCAGCAACTCCTTCATAATAACGGCGGCTGTGCTGCTCATAGTGGAAATTGCACTTTGGGAGATGTACCATGCCGTTGGACTGGGCGAAAAATATGTCCTGATGATATTCGGCGCCTTTGTACCGGTGGTCTTTCTCTTTGACTTCCCCGGCGAGATACCTAAAATGTCATATCTGGTAATTTGCCTGTATCTGATGGTGCTTTTCGCCGTGCTGGTGATCCGCCATGCGCACTATACTTTCGGAGATATGTCCAAGTTCTTTACCATAACCTTGATGGTGAGCCTGTTTTTCGCTCACATTGTCTGGATAAGGAAGGAACCTGTCTTTGGCATATGGAATACGATCGCCGTATTTGTGGGCGCATGGCTTACGGACTCCTGCGCTTATTTCGCGGGGCGTGCTCTCGGCAGGCATAAGCTCGCACCGGTTGTCAGTCCGAAAAAGACCGTTGAGGGCAGCATCGGCGGTATAATCGGGGCGGCGGTTTTCATGGTTATTTACGGCGCTATTGTGGGACGCTTTACCTCCGTTATTCCCGATTATAAAAATCTTGTGATACTCGGCCTTATATGCGGCCTTGTGTCCCAACTTGGCGACCTTAGTATGTCGGCCATAAAACGTGAGTATAATATAAAGGATTACGGCAATATCATGCCCGGTCACGGGGGAGTTATGGATCGCTTTGACAGCGTTCTGTTCGTGGCGCCCATAGTGTACCATATGTTAAAAATTTTGCCCATATTTTACGTAACGATAGGGTGAACGGGGATTAAATCATGAAGAAAATTGCAGTTTTGGGTTCCACAGGCTCCATCGGTACTCAGACCCTTGATGTTGTGGATAAAGAGGGCGATCTGCGGGTGACGGCCCTTACGGCCCATTCCAATGTTGAGCTGATAGAAAAACAGATAAGAAAATACCGCCCCGACATAGCCGCCATGGATCTGCCCGATAAGGCGGCGGAGCTTCGGCTTCGGGTGGCGGACACGGGCACAAAGGTTCTGAGCGGGCCGGAGGGAGTGGTCGAATGCGCCGCCTACGCCGACGCGGATATGGCCGTCACCGCCATCGTGGGCATCGCCGGGCTTGACGCCACCGTTGCCGCGATAAACGCCGGTAAGGACATTGCTCTCGCCAATAAGGAGACGCTCGTCACCGCCGGCGGCATAGTTATGCCCCTCGCTAAAGAAAAGGGAGTAAACATACTCCCTGTGGACAGCGAACACAGCGCCATTTTCCAGTCCATAGCCGATCAGAAAAAATTCCTTAAGCGTATAATAATCACCGCCTCCGGCGGGCCATTTTTCGGAATGAAGCGTGAGGAGCTGGCGAAAAAGACGCGCTTTGACGCGTTAAAGCACCCCAACTGGACTATGGGGGCGAAGATCACCGTTGACAGTGCTACACTGGTGAACAAGGGCCTTGAGATAATTGAGGCAAAGCACTTGTTTGGGCTGGATGTGGATCACATCACCCCGGTGGTTCACCGTGAGAGCATAATCCATTCCATGGTCGAGTTTACCGACGGCAGCGTCATTGGCCAGCTTGGTGTGCCGGATATGCGGCTGCCTATAGCCTACGCTTTGACTTGGCCTTTGAGAAAGCTGCCTGTGACGGAGCCTTTGGACCTTGTCAAAATAGGCAAACTTACCTTTTACGATATTGACGGTGAGGCGTTCCCCGCCGTGGATATGGCGAAAAAGGCCGCAAAAATTGGCGGAACCATGCCGACGGTGTTCAACGGGGCCAACGAGGAGGCTGTGGCCGCGTTCCTTCGGGACGGCTGCCGTTTCCTTGAGATAACGGAGCTTATACAGCGGGCGATGGAAAATCATCGGCCGGTGAATGATCCGACGGTGGCTGACATAAAGGCCGCCGACGCGGAGGCCCGGAAGCTTGTGCGGGCGAGTTTGAATAATTAGGAAGTGTAAGATTGATTTTTTCTATTGTTATTACCATTGCAGCCTTGGGAATTATGGTCTGTCTCCACGAGCTGGGACATATGGTTGTTGCTAAGTGTTTCGGCGTACAGGTCAATGAGTTCTCCGTAGGCATGGGGCCAAAGCTGTTCTCGTTTAAGCCCGGCGAAACTACTTACTCTCTGCGTCTGCTGCCCTTGGGCGGCTACGTCCAGATGGACCGCGAGAACGGGGACGCCGAGGACGCTCAAACCGCCGACATGAGTCGCACCTTTCGTGGGCTTAAGCCCTGGAAAAGGTTTATCGTCCTTGCCGCCGGAGCGACAATAAACATAATACTCGGTTTGATAATGTTCGCGGTGATAAACAAATGCACCTACGTTCAGCCCCCCGTCGTTACCGAAATCACCGATGGTTATGAAGAAATTTCGGTTTTTAAAGCCGGGGACGAGATATTGAAAATCGGCGGCACAAGAATACACACCTTTCAGGACTTGACTATGGAGCTTGCCGGCCAAGATGTTCAGTCGGCGGAAAGGTTGGACGTCACGGTACGGAGGGACGGCAAAAAGCTGAAGTTAAACGCGCCTCTTTATCCGACTGAGGACGGAAAGAAGCTTATGCTCGTGTTTGGGGATATACAGCGCTCGCCGAATATTATCACGTCGCTGAGGTATGCGTGCTACGACACGGTATATGTAGTAAAGGCTGTTATACAGGCTCTCGGCGACCTTATTACCGGTCGTCAGCCGGTGGACTCGCTCAGCGGCCCGGTTGAAATAGTGACCGTGGTGGACGACATGGCAAGCACCGGTTCTCCCTATACATGGCTCAATCTGCTTTCTCTTTTCGCGCTTATAACAGTCAATCTGGGAGTGTTCAATTTGCTCCCCATACCGGCGCTGGACGGCGGACAGATACTGTTCCTTTTAATAGAAAAAATCACCGGCAAGGAGATAAAGCCCCAAGTAGTGGGCGTGATAAACGCTATTTTCTTTACCCTGCTCATGGTGCTTGCGGCCTATGTGACCGTGGGCGATGTGATGGGCTTAATGAAATAATTTGAGGAGAGTGAACTCATGAGCAGAAAACAGGCCAGAGAGGACAGCTTTAAGATGATTTTTGAGGCGGTCGTAATGAAAACTCCCGCCGACGAGCTGTTGGAAATATTTTACGGCACCGTTGAGGACGGCGACGTATGGGAACTGAAAAAAATCAGCGAACACGACCGGATTTACATCGAATCAGTCATAAGGGGTCTTGATGAGCATCGAGAGGAGATCAACGGGAAAATCGCCCTATTCCTTAAAAATTGGACTATCGAACGTATTGCGAGGGTGAGCCTTGCGGTGCTGCAGCTCGCCGCTTATGAGATACTCTATGTTGATGACGTGCCTACGGGAGTGGCCGTCAACGAGGCCGTCGACCTTGCGAAAAAATATGGGGCGGAGGACGCTCCCGCTTTTGTGAACGCCGTTATGCACTCGTTCATAAAAGAGTATTCAAAAAAATAAACCCTCTTTGTTTGACTTTTTATGGAGATAAAAATGAACGGTAACAGACGTATAGCCACGGTGACCCAGCTCAACAACTACATAAAGGCTTTGCTTGACCAGACGCCGGTGCTCCGGAACGTTTGGATTAAAGGCGAGATAAGTAACCTGAAACTTCACTCTTCGGGGCACATTTACCTGACCCTGAAGGACGAGGGTTCGGTGCTTCGCGCGGTGATGTTCCGTTCCGCCGCGGCGGGGCTTGCGTTTCGTCCCGAAAACGGCATGAAGGTGCTGGCCGGCGGCAGGGTATCGGTCTATGAGCGCGACGGCGGCTATCAGTTGTATATAGAAAGCATGGAGGCTGAAGGCCAGGGTAATCTTTATGTCCGGTTCGAACTGCTCAAGAAAAAGCTGGAAGCCGAAGGACTGTTCAGTTCCGCGAGGAAGAAGCCTATTCCCAAATTTCCCAAAACCGTCGGCATATGTACAAGCCCCACCGGAGCGGCTGTCAGGGATATTATAAATGTTCTGCGCCGCCGTTACCCTTTGGCAAGGGCCGTTTTGTATCCCTGTCTTGTTCAGGGCGAAGGAGCAAGTGCCAGCGTGGTGGATGCCATTCAATATTTTAACAGGACAAGATCCGCCGACGTGCTGATAGTTGGCCGGGGCGGCGGCAGTATAGAGGATCTCTGGGCCTTCAATGAGGAGGCTACGGCAAGAGCGGTCGCCGCGTCGGAAATACCGATTATTTCTGCCGTTGGGCACGAGACGGATTTCACCATATGCGACTTTGTGGCCGATATGAGAGCGCCGACTCCGTCGGCGGCGGCGGAGCTGGCCGTGCCGGAGCTTGCGGCCATCGACCGTCAGCTTGGAGAGTGCAGAAGCCGCCTTGACTCGCGCCTCAAGGAGAAGTTGAACGCGTCTAAACGCACCCTTGAGCTTTTAAGCCAACGCTCCGGAATTACCGGGTTCCGCAGACGTTTGGGCGAATTGCAGATGAACGTTGACCGCTTGCAGGACAGAATGACCGCGGGCTATAAAAATATGCTCGAAAGGAACAAGCGTCAGCTTGGCATCGAGGCGGGCAGATTAAACGCCTTGAGCCCGCTAAGCGTTCTTGAACGTGGCTACAGCGTCGCTATGGCCGGCGGCAGAGCGGTGCGGCGGTTGGAGGACGTCACCACCGGCGATGAAATATGGACGACGGTGGCGGACGGACGAATAAAATCAATAGTCACCGACAAGGAGGAAAACGCAGATGGAAATGAAATTTGAGGACGCCTTGAAAGAACTTGAAGCAACGGTAAAAAAGCTGGAGAGCGGCGAAACCACCCTTGAAGAAGCCATGGAGCTTTTTGAAAAGGGCGTGGTTCTCACAAAGGAGTGCCGTAAGCTTCTGGAAGGGGCCGAGCTTAAAGTCACCAAGCTCCTTGCCGACGGCACCGAGGAAGAATTTGAAGCTAAGGAATGATAAAAATGACCTTCAATGAAAAATATTCCGAATACACGGATAAAATAAATACCGCATTGGAAAAAGCCGTGAGGGTGAGCGACGAGATAACCTACCGCGCCATGGCATACAGTCTGCTGGCCGGAGGAAAGCGCATCAGGCCGGTCATGGTGATGGCCTGCTGCGAGGCTTTGGACGGGGATATGGAGCTGGCGCTGAAATACGCCTGCGCCATCGAGATGATACATACCTATTCGCTGATACATGACGATCTGCCCTGCATGGACAATGACAGTCTCCGCCGGGGGCGGCCCACCAACCACACTGTTTACGGCGAGGCCCAGGCCCTGCTTGCCGGGGACGGACTGCTCAATCTGGCGGCGGAGTATATCAGCGGAGAGGAGCCGCACAACGCCGAAAAGGACATAAGAGCCGTTTCTCATCTTTTTGTCAGCAGCGGCGCCCTTGGCATGATAGGCGGGCAGGCGGACGATATTTTTGCCGAGACCCACGAGGCCTCAAAGGAGCTTGTGGAAAAGATACACCACCGCAAGACCGGCGCCCTCATACGTGCCGCCGGAGAACTGGGCGCGATTGCCGCCGGCGCCGACGCCGGTTATTTTAGGGATTACACGGTACACCTCGGCCTTGCCTTCCAGATAAGGGACGATATTCTCGACGTTGAGAGCAGCGCCGAGGAGTTGGGCAAGAGCAACAGCGACGCCGACAACAACAAGGCCACCTTTGTTTCCGTCTACGGCCTTGAGGAAGCAAAGCGCCGCCTTGAGGAGGAGACCGACAAAGCCCTTGACGCCATAAAACCCCTTGGTGAAAAGGGACGGTTTCTAAGTGACTTGGCGGACTATTTACTTAAGCGCAGCAAATAGAGGTGACACGATGTTCAGTAAATTAGATCTGATAGTTGACAGGTATGAGGAGCTTGGCCGCCAGATCAGCGACCCGGCCGTCATTGCCGATCAGGACACCTGGCGTAAGCTTATGAAGGAGCACAGCGACCTTACTCCTATCGTTGAAAAGTACGGCGAATACAAGTCCCTCAACAAGACTGTTGAGGAAGCCAAAGAAATGCTCTGCGAAAAGCCGGACAGGGACTTTGAGGAGCTGCTCCGCGCGGAAATGGATGAGGCGAGGGAAAAGCTTCCGGCCATCGAGGAGGAGCTTAAGATACTGCTCATTCCGAAGGATCCCAACGACGAAAAATCGGTTATAATGGAGATCCGCAGCGGTACCGGCGGGGAAGAGGCCGCTCTGTTCGCGGGCGAGCTGTTTAGAATGTATTCCATGTATGCCGACAGGCAGCGTTGGAAAATAGAAATACTGAACTCAAATCCTACCGATTTGGGCGGATATAAAGAAATAACCTTTTCGGTCGAGGGAGCTGGGGCTTACAGCCGACTGAAATATGAGAGCGGCGTTCACCGCGTCCAGCGCGTACCCGAGACCGAGTCCAGCGGACGGATCCAGACCAGCGCCGCCACGGTTGCGGTGCTGCCCGAGATGGAGGAGGTCGAGGTAGAAATCAACCCCAACGACCTCAAAATAGACGTTTATCGGGCGGGTGGGCCTGGAGGCCAGTGCGTAAACACCACCGATTCCGCCGTTCGAATAACCCATCTGCCCACGGGCCTCGTCGTCACCTGTCAGGACGAGAAAAGCCAGTTTAAAAATAAGGACAAGGCCATGAAGGTCCTCCGCAGCCGCCTCTATGAAATGATGGAGAGTCAGCGTAACGAGGAGATAAGCCGGGAGAGGAAAAGCCAGGTGGGCAGCGGCGACCGCAGTGAGCGCATCCGCACCTACAACTTCCCGCAGGGCCGTGTCAGCGACCATCGGATAAATTTGACGCTTTATAAGATAGAAGCTATAATGAACGGCGATCTGGATGAGATTATTGACGCCCTCAACACCTATTTCCAGAGTGAAAAGCTGCGGGGCGGAATGGAGGAATAAATTATGGAAGCACACAGAGAATCAATACCGCTGACTAAGATCATTGACGACTTTCATCTGGAAAAGGTCTATGTTCCCGACAATCTGGACAGCATAATGATCACCTGTCCCGACGTTCACCGCCCCGGAATACAGTTGGGCGCGGGATACTATGACTATTTTGACAATGACCGAATTCAGATCTTGGGTAAGGCGGAGCAGTTCTATATGATGGAAAAAACTCCGGAGGAGAGGTTCGCCGCCTACGACAGGCTCATGTCCACAGGAATTCCCGGCGCCGTGGTGACCCGCTCAATGGATGTTTATCCCGAGCTGCTGGAGACGGCTAAAATACATCGCGTTCCCCTGCTCAGAACGGAGGAGAGCACATCTTACTTTTCCACGGCCATAATCGGCAGCCTTAATGTGTATCTCGCTCCAACAATAACGCGCCACGGCGTGCTTGTGGAGGTTTACGGCGAGGGCGTGCTTCTCCTTGGCGACAGCGGAGTAGGTAAAAGCGAGACGGCCATTGAGCTCATCAAGCGCGGGCACCGGCTTGTGGCCGACGACGCCGTTGAGATAAAGCGCACATCCGCCAAGACCGTTATCGGCACATCGCCCGAGATAATTCGCCACTTTATGGAGCTGCGCGGCATAGGCATCGTGGACGTGAAGCGGATCTTCGGCGTGGGCGCCGTAAAAGATACGGAAAAAATCGATCTCGTCATCAACCTTGAACCTTGGCAGCAAGGCAAAAATTACGAGCGTCTGGGCCTTGACCGGGAGAGCACAAATCTTTTGGGGATCGTGCTGCCCAGCCTGACAATACCGGTACGGCCGGGCCGTAATCTGGCGGTAATTATCGAGATAGCCGCTATGAACAACCGTCAGCAGAAGATGGGCTACAACGCCGCCGCCGAACTCAGCGACCGGCTCACAAAGCAGATGGCGTCTCAGAACATTACGGGAGGAGAGCTGTTTTGATAATCGCCGTTGACACCCACACCCATACCGATGTTAGCCATCATGCCTACTCGTCTCTTGAGGAAAATCTGGCCGCCGCCCGAAGAAGGGGAATGGAGGGCCTCGCCGTTACAAATCACGGCCCGGCTCTCGCCAACGACGGCGCCGTGCTGTGGCATTTTTCCTCGCTGAAGAATTTTCCTCTCTACGTTAAGGGTCTTCGTCTTATCAAGGGGGCCGAGGTGAATATAATGAATCCCGAAGGGGACATTGACTTGGACAATTACTCCCTTGCCCCGCTGGAGCTGGTGGTGGCGTCGATGCACACGCCCTGCTTTGATCCTCATCTGGGTTCGGAAGCCGTGACTCGGGGCTATATAAACGCCCTTGAACGGCACAAAAAAATAAACGTTATCGGCCATATGGGCGACGGCCGCTATAAGTGCGATTATCGCGCCGTGCTGGAGAAGGTCAAAGCCACGGGCCGCATTGTGGAGATAAATCACCACTCCTTTGACGTGCGCAAAGGCAGCGGCGAGAACTGCCGGGAAATCGCTCTCATCTGCAAGGAAATGGAAATTCCCGTAGTGCTCAGCACCGACGCCCATTTCAGCGAAGATGTGGGCGAGGTGGATAACTCCGTCCGTATGCTCAAAGAAATCGGTTTCCCCGAGGAGCTTATATTGAATACCGGCCTGAAAAAGCTGGCCGGATATCTTGATTTGGAGATCTGATAATGAATTTTTTTTCTGAAATAGAGAAAATTATTCCCCGCGAGCGAATTATCGTTGGCGAAAGCATGGATAAATATACGACCTTTAAGATAGGGGGGCGGGCGGAGGTTATTGTAGAACCCGCAAATTCAGGCGAGATATGCGCCCTTGTGGAGCTGTTCAATTCCCTTGGAACATCGTATCTTGTTTTGGGCAACGGCAGCAACATTCTTGCTTCTGACAGCGGAATTGATATACCGGTGATCCGCATAGGAAAAAATATGAGCGGAATAAGCCTGTTTGATTCGACCGTAACCGCACAGGCCGGGGCGGCTCTCTCCGCCGTGGCTAATTTCGCCATGGAAAACTCCCTTACCGGCCTTGAGTTTGCCGCCGGGATTCCGGGCACGTTGGGCGGAGGAGTTATAATGAATGCCGGAGCCTATGGCGGCGAGCTTAAAAATGTGGTGGAGGCGGTGTCCTTTGTTGGCCCGGACGGTAAGGAATACGTGGCAAGCGGTGACGAGATGGAGTTCGGCTACCGAACCAGCGCTCTTCAGGACGGCGGCTGCATAGTGACGGCCGTGTCTCTTGCTTTGCGGCCCGGAAAAAAGGCGGATATTGCCGAAAAAATGAAAGAACTGAACCGCCGCCGCCGTGAGAAGCAGCCGCTCGAGTACCCGAGCGCCGGCAGCACATTTAAACGTCCGGCGGGACATTATGCCGGCACCCTCATTCAGGAGGCCGGCCTTAAGGGGTATGCCGTGGGCGGAGCCGCCGTAAGCGAAAAGCACACCGGTTTTATTATAAACAAGGGCGGGGCCACCGGCGCCGACGTTCTGGCGGTAATGGATCATGTGATAAAAACCGTATACGATAAATCGGGAGTCGTTTTGGAACCAGAAGTTAAAATATGGGGTGAAAGTAAATGAGATTTGTCATAATCACCGGCATGAGCGGGGCGGGCAAGACTCAGGTCATGCATTTTATGGAGGACATAGGCTATTACTGCATCGACAATATGCCGCCCATATTTATCAGCACCTTCGCCCGCGCTTGCTACAATGAAAAGAATTTGCAGAATGTGGCGATAGTTACCGACATCCGAAGCGGCGATATGTTCGACGACATAGAAAAGGAGCTGGACGCCCTCCGTGCCGAGGACTTTCCCTTCGAAGTGCTGTTCCTTGAGGCAAGCGAGACCACGATAATAAAACGCTATAAGGAGACCCGCCGCAGCCATCCCATGAGCGCCGACGGAAGAATTGCCGACGGAATAGAGAAGGAAAGGGATAAGCTTCGCGGTCTGCGCCAGCTCGCCAATCACATCATTGACACCAGCAACCTTTTGACCCGCCAGCTTAAAAAAATCGTCACCGACCTTTACGGCGACGAGGAGAAGGATTATTTCATGGTGGAGTGCCGTTCCTTCGGGTTTAAGTTCGGTATCCCCTCTGACGCCGACCTCGTGTTTGATGTGCGCTTCCTGCCCAATCCGTTTTATATTGAAAACCTAAAAAATCACAATGGTCTTGAAGCTCCCGTCAGGGACTACGTTATGGACTTCCCCCAGTCACTGAAATTTCTCGATATGCTGTATGAAATGATTTCTACCCTTATTCCGCATTACATGGACGAGGGTAAGACTCAGCTCGTCATCTGTATCGGCTGCACCGGCGGCCATCACCGCAGTGTAACGATCACCGAGGCGCTGGCCAAACTCCTGTCGCAGAACGGCACAAAGGTCACGATAACCCACCGCGATATAGAAAGGTGAACGCCATGTCCTTTTCATCGGATGTTAAAAAAGAGCTTTGTACCGTAAACGAAAAGAACCTCTGCTGCCGCCGGAGCGAGTTGGCGGCAATTCTCCTTTTCGGAGGAGATTTCAGCGGCGCTGATGTGACGGTCAAGGTCGAGCGCACAGACGTTTTCAAGCGTGCTTGCGGCCTGCTCAAGCGCGTACTTGGCATGACCGAGCTACAAAAGGAGCCGGAGATCAGGCTGCCGGTTGAAAAGCTGGACGAGCTTGGCATATATCCGGACGGAGCCGGTGTGTCGATAGACGAGGAAGTCTTTGACAGTGACTGCTGTAAGCGGGCCTTTTTTCGAGGAGCATTTCTTATGGCGGGGACGGTCGTTGATCCGCACAAGAATTACCGGTTGGAGCTTTTCGCTTATAACGAAACGGTGGCGGCTCTCGCTTCGGAAATGCTTGAAAGCTTCGATCTCAGTCCCGGCAGTATCCGCCGCAAGAACTATTTTGTGATTTACCTTGAGAATTACGAGGCGGTCAGCGACGCCCTTATCATAATGGGCGCACAAAAGTCTATGCTTGGGCTGTCATACGTTCAGATAGAGAAGGATATCAGCAACGAAAACAACCGCCGCAACAATTTTTTGATTGCTAATATGGACAAAGCGCTTACAGTCTCCGCAAACCAATGCGCCGCCATCGACAAGCTGGCCGGAACCGGTATGCTGGAAACTCTAAACGAGGGGCTTAAGGCCGTGGCCTATGCCCGCGCCGAGCATCCCGAGATGAACCTGAACGAGCTGGCGGCGGTAACGGGTATAAGCAAAAGCACTTTGAGCCGCAGGCTGAATAAGCTGTTGGAGCTTGGAAATATCAAAAATCAGGAGATCGAAAAATGAACGGTAATTTAAAAAGATTGCTTGACGGTCTTGCGTTGACGGGAGCGATAATTCTTGTTTTTGGGCTATACTTCCTGCTGATACGGGCCGGGCTGCCCTGTCAGGATCCCACGCCTGAAATGAGCTTTGAATGGAACGTAAACAGCCGTGTGGGCGAGGTGCTGACGCTCCTTGGCGCGGTGTCGTTTGCCGCCGGTTTTGTAGGAAAACGGATTTTAAGGCAATACCGCACAAAGACCGCAAGTGAGCTTTGCACCCGTCTTGCTTGCATCTTTTCCGACGTTTCTTACGAAAACTCCTTGAAATACGACAGTATTCCGGCGTCGTTTTCGTAATTCCGTCAAAAAATCTGCCGCGCAATACGTGCACAATCTTTGTGCGGTATTGCCTTAAAGAAAGCGAAACAATTCAAAGAAAGGGGTGAAGAATGATGTTCACTCATCTCCACGTCCACAGCGAATACAGTCTCCTTGACGGAATGTGCCGTGTCAAGGAGCTGCCCGTGCGGGCAAAGGAGCTGGGCATGACCTCCGTGGCTCTTACCGACCACGGAGTAATGTACGGCGCCGTGGACTTTTACAATGCCTGCAAGGCCGAGGGCGTCAAGCCCATTATCGGCTGCGAGATATACACGGCCAAGGATATGTACAACAAGCGGGGTCGCGAGGACAACGGCACAAATCATCTTGTGCTCCTGTGCAAAAACGAGGAAGGCTACAATAACCTTATTCAGATAGTTTCCGCCGGATGGATAGACGGCTTTTACTATAAACCCCGTGTGGACAGGCATATCCTTGAGAAGTACCGCGGCGGGCTTATTGCTCTTTCAGCCTGTCTGGCGGGGGAGATACCCCAAGCTCTCCTCAGCGGCGACGAAAAAAAAGCCCGTGAGGTGGTAGAGTACTATAAAAGCCTTTTTGACGAATTCTATATTGAGCTTCAGGATCACGGCCTTGACGATCAGAAGCGGCTGAACCCTCTACTGATAAAGCTTGCCCGTGACACCGATACTCCGTTGGTGGTCACCAACGACTCCCACTATTTGACCAAGGACGACGCCAAAAATCAGGACGTGCTCCTTTGCATACAGACCGGCAAACTCCTCAGCGACACCGACCGGATGCGCTTCGGCACCGAGGAGTTTTATCTCAAGAGCGAGGAGGAGATGCGCACCCTTTTCCCCAATCTTCCCGAGGCCTTTGACAATACGGCGAAAATTGCGGAGAAATGCAACTTTGAGTTCAAATTCGGCGAGCGGCACCTGCCTCATTATGATGTGCCCGACGGCTATACTGCCGAAGAATATCTGCGAAAGCTTTGCAACGACGGCCTTACCGAGCGTTACGGCGACAAGGCCGAGACGCATAGAGAAAGACTTGAATATGAGCTTGGCGTCATAACCTCAATGGGCTTTGTGGATTATTACCTCATTGTATGGGATTTTATAAATTACGCCCGAAAAAACGGTATTCCCGTTGGCCCCGGACGCGGCAGCGGCTGCGGCAGCATCGCCGCCTACTGTCTGCACATTACGAATGTGGAGCCTATTCAGTATAACCTTGTGTTTGAGCGCTTTTTGAACCCCGAGCGTGTCAGTATGCCCGACTTTGACGTGGACTTTTGTCCCCGCCGCCGCGGCGAAGTCATAGATTACGTTATAAAAAAATACAAGCCGGAGAATGTCTGCCAGATAGGCACCTTCGGCACCATGAAGGCCAGGGGCGCCATCCGCGACTGTGGGCGGGTGCTTGGCGTGCCGTACGGGAACGTCGACCCCATCGCGAAGATGGTGCCGATGAAGCTTGGCATGACTTTGACTAAGGCCCTTGAGGAAAACCCAAAGCTGAAATCGGCCTATGATACCGACGCCACGGTAAAGCTTATAGTCGATACAGCCCTGGCTATCGAGGGTCTGCCAAGAAACATCGGCACTCACGCCGCCGGCGTGGTCATAGCCAGCCGGCCGGTTTCTACTTATCTGCCTTTACAGCGCAGCGATAACATAATTTCCACTCAGTATACAAAAGACACCGTAGAAAAGCTCGGTATGCTGAAAATGGACTTTCTGGGTTTGAGGAACCTTACAATAATCGACGACTGTATCAAGATACTTGCCGCCCAAGGCGTTAATATTGATATTGACAAAATTGATTACACCATTCCGGAGGTATACAAAATGATCTCCGATGGCGATACCGACGGGGTTTTTCAACTGGAAAGCGGAGGAATGCGACGCTTCATGCGCCAGCTCTGCCCCGAAAACCTTGAAGATATAATCGCCGGAATCGCTCTTTACCGTCCCGGCCCCATGGAAAACATACCCAATTATTTGGCGGCAAAAAATGACCGCAGCAAGATGCGTTACAAGCACCCCAGTCTCGCGTCTGTTCTCGAGCCGACCTATGGCTGCATAGTCTATCAGGAACAGGTAATGCAGATACTTCAGAAGCTGGCGGGATTTTCCATGGGCAGGGCCGACGAAGTACGCGCCTTGAGCAAGAAAAAAGACAAGGATATGGAAAAGGTCATAGAGGAGATGAAAAGGGCCCGCAACAGCTTTATCTACGGCGAACTTAACGACGACGGCAGCGTACGCTATCCGGGATGCATACGCAACGGAATAGATGAAAAAACCGCCGTAAGCATTTATGACGATATTGACGCCTTCGCAAAATATGCCTTCAATAAGAGCCACGCCGCCGCCTACGCCGTGCTCGGTTATCAGACCGCGTATCTCAAATGTCTGTACCCCGAGGCCTATATGGCGGCCCTTATCAGCAGCGTAATGGGTGAAAATGAAAAGGTGGCCGCATATATCAACAACTGCGTCCAAAAGGGAATAAAGATTTTGCCCCCCGACATCAACATGAGCGACAGCGATTTCACCGTTGAGAACGGAGCTATACGGTTTGGCCTGACGACCATAAAAAACGTGGGCGAAAATTTCGTCCGCCACTGTGTTGAGGAACGGACAAACCATGGCGCCTTCAAAAGCCTGCGCGATTTTGCAGAACGTATGATCGGCACGGATCTGAACAAGAGGGGAGTAGAGGGGCTTATCAAGAGCGGCGCCTTTGATTCCCTGCCGGGCACGCGCTGGCAGAAGCTGGCCGTATATGAACAGGTGCTTTCTTCCGCCGCGAGAAATGCGAAGGACAACATTGTGGGCCAGCTCTCTTTCTTCTCCGAGGAGGAGTATGACAAAACGGATATTTTCCCCAATGTTCCCGACGGAGGAAAACGCGCCCTGCTTGATATGGAAAAGGAGGCCACCGGAATTTACATTTCCGGTCATCCGTTGGACGAATACCGAAATCAGATAAACAGTTTGGGTCTGCCAAAAATATCCGCCGTGACTGCCGCCGATCAGGAGGAGCACGAGATCGAGGACGGGGATTTTGTGACCGTGGCAGGAATAGTTTCGTCCTTGAGGGAAAAGCTGACCAGAAGCAATACCACGATGGCCTATATGACGCTTGAAGATTTCACCGGCGGCATTGAGGTGATAGTTTTTCCCAAGCTATACAGCCGCATCGGTGAGATAATCAGGGAAAACAATATCGTCGTCGTGACCGGGCGGGTGGACATTAAAGAAGATGAACGCCCAAAGCTTATTATGGAGACCGCCGCGCCTTTCAGCGAAAACGCACAAAACCGCCAATCCCTCTGTCTTGAGTTGGCTCTCGGGCCGGAAGAGTTGGCTGCTTTGGACAAGGTGCGTCAAGCGGTGGCGGCCAGACCGGGTCAGATCCCTATCGTTATTGCGGCTCCTCAAAAACGGATCCCCGTTCTGCCGAAATACCGCTGCGACGGGAGCGACGATTTGGTTTATACTATAAATAATATATTTGGCAGACAATGTGCGTCAATTAAGTAGCAATATGAACAAAATGTGAAGATTTTGGAAAATAACAGTTGATTTTTTCAGTGAAATGGTGTATAGTAATAGTAGTTTGAGAAGAGCAAAACAGAAAGGTTTGAGTTTTTGATGTGGACAGTCATTTATATTGCTAAAAATAATGAGATGGCGCAAAGGCTCAGATCGTCTTTGCTCGGTCATGATATTCTTGTCATGCTTCGCGCCATAAATAAGGAAGCCTCCACCGGCTGTGAGATACTTGTGCCGGCCGCGGAGGTGGATGAGGCGCTGAGCATCCTTATTGACGAGGAATAATTAAAACGCTAACGGTTATGATTTAAGGCTTCCCGTAGAAGTGGGAAGCCTTGAATTTTTTTACTTATGTGACGACTGTAAAAGAGATTGTACTCCTCTAATCGTCATACTTATTCCAGTTATCGAACAGCCACAGTCCGTCCTCAAGGGCGTCGACTGATATTATCACCATACCGTTGTTATCAAATCTGGCTATGTCGTGAATGGGGTAGGGAGCACACTCGTTGGAGCTGTTTTTGCCAACGTCGGCGGGTTCAAAAATGTCGCCGCAAGCTTGGCAGACCAGTGCGTCGTCTTCATATTTATAATAGCCGTCGCCCTTGTCGTGGCACCCCTGACAAACGTCGAAAGCGGTGCTAACGTTACCGATGTCGTCTTTAACGGCGATCACGCCCATATCGGTACCGTCGTATTTTACCGGAATGAAATTGACCTCGGAGGTCAGGTCGGAAAAAGGAATGTCAAGGTTCATCCCCTTGGCGACTTCAATGAAATGGGGCTTGGCAGCCTCATTCCTTTTTATAATGGTATATATACTGCCCGCTATAACACCGATTGTTAAAAGTATCGCTGCGGCTGAAACTGCAAAATAAACCGGCGACGAAGTTTGTTTCTTTTTCAATACGGCTTCCTCCTTACCTGATTTATTATAGATAAGGGCCGTCCCATTTGGGACAGCCCTCATTGTTATACATCTGCCTTATTTGGCAAGCTCAACAAGATGAGCGTACTTCTCCTTGGCGGTCTCTTCAGCCTTGGCGAAGAGGGCCTTGGCTCTTTCGGGATTGCTGCGGGCAAGAGAGTTGTAACGAACCTCGTTCATGATGAACTGTTCATAGCTCTCCTTGGGCTCCTTGGAGTCAAGCTGGAAGGGATTCTTGCCCTCGGCGGCCAGTCTGGGATCATAACGGAACAGATGCCAGTAACCGGCCTCGACCGCACGCTTCTCCTCGGTCTGAGCAATGCTCATGCCGCCCTTGATACCGTGGTTGATGCAGGGAGCGTAGGCGATGATGATGGAGGGGCCGTTGTAGCTGCCGGCCTCCACAAAGGCCTTCATGCACTGGTTGTTGTCGGCACCCTGAGCCACTTGAGCAACATATACATAGCCGTAGCTCATGGCGATGGCGGCAAGATCCTTCTTCTTAACGGACTTGCCGGCGGCCGCAAACTTGGCGATAGCGCCGGTGGGGGTAGCCTTGGAGGACTGACCGCCGGTGTTGGAGTAAACCTCGGTATCGAATACCAAAACGTTTACGTCCTCGCCGCTGGCCAGAACATGATCCAGACCGCCGAAACCGATATCATAGGCCCAGCCGTCGCCGCCGAAGATCCAGACGGATTTTTTGCTGAGATAATCCTTATCCTTGAGAATTTCCTGAGCTTCGGGAGTGTTCATCTTGGAAAGCACCTCAATGAGCTCGGCGGTGGCAACCTTGTTGGCATTGCCGTCCTCCCTGGTCTCAACGAACTTGTCGATAACGGCCTTGGCGGCGTCATCGGCCTTCTCCTTAACGGCTTCAACCTTGGCGATAAGATCCTCGCGCAGGGTGTTCTGGCCAAGGAACATACCGTAACCGAACTCGGCGTTGTCCTCGAACAGGGAGTTTGCCCAAGCGGGACCCTCGCCGGCGGCGTTGGTGGTGTAAGGAGTAGACGGGCTGCTGCCGCCCCAGATAGAGGAGCAGCCGGTGGCGTTGGCGATATACATCCGGTCGCCGTAAAGCTGAGTAACCAGCTTGGCGTAAGGAGTCTCGCCGCAGCCCGCGCAGGCGCCGGAGAACTCCAGCAAGGGCTGCTTGAACTGACTGCCCTTAACGGTGGTCTCCTTGAACTTCTCGTGAACCTCGGGCTTGTCGGCCACGGTCATAGCGAAGTCAAAGACTGCCTGTTTATCCTCCTGAGTCTCAAGAGGCTTCATGGAAAGGGCCTTGTTGCCCTTCTTGCCGGGACATACGTTCACGCAGGAGCCGCAGCCCGTGCAGTCCAGAACGGATACGGCCATACCGAAGTAGTAGCCGTTCATACCGGTCATATTGATGTACTTGATGTTCTGAGGAGCATTGTTCATCTCTTCCTCGGTAAGTACAACGGGACGGATGCAGGCGTGAGGACATACGAAGGAGCAGAAGTTACACTGGATGCAGTTTTCGCTGTTCCACTCGGGAACGTCAACGGCTACGCCGCGCTTTTCAAAGGCGGCGCTGCCCAGCGGAACCTCGCCGTCGGCATACTTTGTGAAAGCGGAAACGGGCAGCTTCATGCCGGCAAAGGCATTGATGGGCCCAAGAATGTTGTTGACATAATCAACGAGCTTGCCCTCGCCCTCGAACTTAACGGACAGATCCTCGTCCTTGGCGTCCTTCCAGCTTGCGGGCACGTCTACCTTGACTACCTGCTGAGCGCCGGCGTCGATGGCGTCGTGGTTCATCTTAACGATGGCTTCGCCCTTCTTGCTGTAAGAAGCGGTGGCGGCGTCCTTCATGTACTGAATGGCGTCGGCTTCGGGGATAATGTTGGCCAGCTTGAAGAATGCGGACTGGAGAATGGTGTTAATCCTGTTGCCGAGACCGATCTCCTTACCGATTTTCACGCCGTCGATGGTGTAGAACTGAATGTTGTTCTCGGCGATGTATCTCTTAACCTGACCGGGAAGGTGAACCTCCATCTCCTCGGGAGTCCAGGAGCAGTTAAGCAGGAATACGCCGCCGGGCTTAACGTCGGAAACCATGTCGTACTTCCGAATGTAGGAAGCCTTGTGGCAGGCGACGAAGTCAGCCTTGTTGATGAGGTAGGTGCTGGTGATCTTGGCGTTGCCGAAGCGGAGGTGAGAAACGGTGAGGCCGCCGGACTTCTTGGAATCGTAGTCGAAGTAGGCCTGAACGTTCATATCCGTGTGGTCGCCGATGATTTTAACGGAGTTCTTGTTTGCGCCAACGGTACCGTCCGCGCCAAGACCCCAGAATTTACAGCTTGTAATGCCCTTGGGGGTGGTGTCGGGATTTTCAACAACGGGCAGAGACAGATTTGTAACGTCGTCCTCTATGCCGATTGTGAATACCTTCTTATCGGTGTTGCGGAATACGGCGATAAAGTGGGCGGGAGTGGTATCCTTGGAGCCCAGACCGTAGCGTCCGCCGTAAATATCAGCATCTTGGAACTGAGTGCCGCGAACAGCCGCGCATACGTCGAGGAACAGGGGTTCGCCGGCGCTGCCGCTCTCCTTCGTTCTGTCGAGAACGGAGATCTTCTTAACGGTGGCGGGAATCGCGGCCACGAAAGCCTCCTTGGAGAAGGGACGGTACAGACGAACCTGAACCAGACCTACCTTCTCGCCGGCGGCGATCAGATAGTCGATAGTCTCCTTGATGGTGTCGCAGGCGCTGCCCATGGCAACGATAATCTGCTCGGCATCGGGAGCGCCGTAGTAGTTGAACAGCTTGTAGTCGGTGCCGATCATGGCGTTGACCTTATCCATGTATTCCTGGCAGATAGCGGGAACGGCCTCGTAATACTTGTTGGAAGCCTCCTTGGCCTGGAAGAACACGTCGGGGTTCTGGGCGGTACCGCGCTGAGCGGGATGCTCGGGATTGAGGGAGCGGCGGCGGAAAGCGTCGATAGCGTCGAAGTCAGCCAACTGAGCCAGTTCCTCGTTGGACCATACCTCTACCTTCTGGTACTCGTGAGAGGTACGGAAACCGTCGAAGAAGTGCAGGAAGGGCACTCTGGACTTGATGGTGGTAAGATGGGCAATAGCGCCGAGATCCATAGCCTCCTGAGGGTTGGTGGAGCAGAGCATGGCGTAACCTGTCTGACGGCAGGCGTAAACGTCCTGATGGTCGCCAAAGATGGACAGGGCGTGAGAAGCCAGCGCACGGGCCGAAACGTTGATAACGTTGGGCAGAAGCTCACCCGCGATCTTGTACATATTGGGAATCATGAGCAAAAGACCCTGGGACGCGGTATAGGTGGTGGTAAGAGCGCCCGCTGTAAGAGAGCCGTGAACAGCGCCGGCGGCGCCGCCCTCGGACTGCATCTCGGCGATCTTCACCTTGCGGCCGAAGAGATTAAGCTTGCCCTGAGTGGCCCATTCATCCGTTACCTCCGCCATTGTGGAGGAGGGAGTGATGGGGTAGATGGCGGCAACGTCGGTGAACGCATAAGACGCCCACGCGGCGGCGTTGTTGCCATCCATGGTTTTCTTTTTTCTAGCCATTTTAAACAGCCTCCTTATGTTAATAATTAATTAAACGAGTTAAGTAATTTAACCACTATATATTGTATAACTTTTTTGCGAGTTAGTCAAGTCTTTTGTTCAATTTTTATAGATTATATTGAAAAAAACTCAATATACATTAAACAAAAGTCGCGTCGGACATTATAAATGAGAAATGGGCGAGGGCCTGACTTTGTCCGTGTTTTGCATGAAACACAATAATGCCGTAAAACAAATTATATAAGGCTTGGACGGCGCAATTTTTTTTCATAAAACCCTTGCATTTTAAGTTATTGTGTGTTATAATACTTGCGTGTGAAATATTGTTGCCGAGGTGTAGCGCAGTTGGTAGCGTACCTGCTTTGGGAGCAGGGGGCCGCGAGTTCGAGTCTCGCCACTTCGACCATGTCGCGGCAAGCGAAAAACAAATAAACCGCCGATTTCGGCGGTTTATTTGTTATCTCATTCCGTCTTTCAGGCTCTTGACAAACTCGCCCACCGGAGCAACGCTGTCCTTGCCGTACTTTTCAACGATCTTCACAATTCCGCTGCCCACAATGGCTCCGTCGCAGTAAGAGCTCATTTTGCGGGCCTGTTCGGGGTTGGATATGCCGAAGCCCACGCAATAAGGAATTTTCACGCTCTTTTTTATTTCGGAGAAAAATTCGTCAAAGTTTGTCTTGAATTCCGTTCTTGTGCCGGTGACGCCCACGGAGGACACACAGTAAAGAAAGCCCTCCGCCGATGAGGCGATTTCGGCTATGCGCTGGTGCGAGGTTGGGGCCACAAGGCTGATGAGCCGCACGTCCGCCGCCTTGGCATATCCGTCCACCTCGTCCTTTTCCTCAAAGGGCAGGTCGGGGATAATAACTCCGTCTATGCCATTCTCAACGCAAAGGTCAAAAAATCGCTTTGTGCCGAAACGGTAAATTGTGTTGATGTACATCATTAACAGCAGCGGCATATCCGTTTCCCGACGAAGCTCCTTTACAAGACCGAATATTTTTACAAGAGTGACCCCGCCCCGAAGTGCGCGGAGACTTGCCTTTTGGATGGTTGGGCCCTCGGCTATCGGGTCGGAGAAGGGTACGCCCAGCTCAATGAGGTCGGCGCCGTTCTTTTCCATTTCCAAAACCAGCTTCTTTGTGGTTTCAAGGTCAGGGTCGCCGGCGGTGACAAAGGTAATAAGCGCCTTTTCTCCGTTTAAGTCACGGAATTTTTTGTCTATTCTATTCACTTAAATCAACTCCTCTGTATCTGGCTACCTGGAAAACGTCCTTGTCGCCGCGGCCCGACAGGCATATAACGATGGACTGATCTTTGCTCATGGTTGGGGCCAGCTTCATTGCCGCCGCGACGGCGTGAGCGGACTCGATGGCGGGAATAACGCCTTCCTTTTTTGACAGGTATTCAAAGGCTTGAACCGCTTCCTCGTCGGTTATGTCCACATATTCCGCCCTGCCGATAGAGGCAAGATAGGCGTGTTCGGGGCCGATGCCCGGGTAGTCGAGCCCGGCGGAAATGGAGTATACCTCATCAATTTGGCCCTCCTCGTTCTGAAGGAAGATCGATTTCATGCCGTGGAAGATGCCCATACTGCCCCTTGCCATGGTCGCCGCGTGGCGGGGAGTGTCAACGCCGTCACCGGCAGCTTCCGCGCCTATGAGACGGACGCCGGGTTCCCTGATAAAATCATAGAAGGCGCCCATTGCGTTGCTGCCGCCGCCTACACAGGCGATAACCGCGTCCGGAAGCTTGCCCTCGACCTCCATCATTTGCACCCGTGTCTCCTCGCCGATGCACTTCTGGAAATTGCGCACCATTTCGGGGTAGGGGTGAGGCCCCATCACGGAGCCAATGAGGTAATAGGTGTTTTCGATGTTGGTTGTCCAGTCGCGCATGGCCTCGTTGATAGCGTCCTTAAGGGTAGCCGTGCCGCTGTCCACACCGGTGACAGTGGCGCCGAGAAGATTCATGCGGTAAACGTTCAGGGCCTGACGCTCCATGTCTGTGCGGCCCATATAAACGTTACATTCCATGCCGAACAGGGCGGCGGCGGTGGCTGTTGCCACGCCGTGCTGGCCCGCGCCGGTCTCAGCGATGATGCGGGTCTTACCCATTTTCTTCGCCAGCAGGATCTGGCCCAAAACATTGTTTATCTTGTGAGCGCCGGTGTGATTAAGATCCTCGCGCTTAAGGTAGATTTTCGCTCCGCCAAGATCCTCCGTCATCCTGCTTGCGTAGTAAAGCATGGATGGACGGTTGGCGTAGTCCCGGTACAAACGCTGAAGCTCCGCGTTGAACTCCGGATCGTCTTTATATTTGTTATAAGCTTCGTTCAGCTCGTTGACGGCGTTCATGACCGTTTCCGGCACGTACTGGCCGCCGAAGTCGCCGAAGCGTCCGATTTTGCTCATTACAATCGTCCTTTCAGTTTGTTCATTATTCCCATGAGTTTTTCTCTGTTCTTAAGTCCGCCCTCCTCAAAGCCGCTGGAAATGTCGATGCCCCAAGGCGATATGGCGGAAAGTATTTCGTCGATATTTTCGGCGTTTATCCCACCGGCAAGGAAGAAGGGCTTAGCAGGTTCGGCGTCGGAAATGGCCGCCATATTTGCCCTTTTGCCCGTGCCCCCGTATTCCCCGGCGACAAAGCTGTCATAAAGCAGCATATCCACAGGCAGGGCCTCGGCGCGGCGAATATCCAGCGGCAGCCGCACACGTACGCCTTTCCAGATTTCACCGGGGAAAAGCTCCCTCAATCGATAAATTTCGTCTATGCCCTCGTCGCCGTGGAGCTGGATTATATCGACGTCTGATATTTCGGCTGTTTCGGCCATTTTTTCGGCGGTTTCATTGACAAATACCCCCACTTTTTTTATGCCGGGATCAAGGCCTTGGCATAATTCCCGTACTGTTTCGGGAGCCACATAGCGCCTTGTGGGCGCAAAGATAAAACCAACGTAGTCCGGCCCCGCCTCGTTAATCATTTCAATATCCTCGGGGCGGCGCAGGCCGCAAAGCTTCAGTTTCATTTCAGCCTCTCCTTTATTTGCCCGAGCAGCGCCGGATCCCGCATAAGGCTTTCACCGATCAGGACGGCGTTTGCGCCGGCTTTTTTTGCTTCCAGCACATCGTCGGCGCTGAACATTCCGCTCTCCGAAACTATGACCGAACCTTCCGGAACCAGCTTGGCCAGCCGCCGCGTGGTGTCAAGGCTGACCTCGAAGATGGAAAGGTTTCGGTTATTGATGCCGAAAATTTTTGCTCCGGAGCGGATGCAGGTTTGTAATTCATTTTCGTTGTGACACTCGCAAAGGGCTTCCATGCCCATTTCTTCCGCCAGAACTCTAAGCTCCCGCATTTCCAAAGGGGAGAGCAGGGCGGCAATTAAGAGTATTGCGTCGGCGCCGATGGCTCTGGCCTCGTAAACCTGATAAGGGTCGAAAATGAAATCCTTTCTCAAAATAGGAATATCAATGGCCTGACGTATCTCGGAAAGGTATTCCGACGAACCCATGAAATAGTGCTCCTCGGTGAGAACGCTGACAGCCGCCGCTCCGGATCTCTGATAATTCACGGCGGTCTCCACCGGTTTGAAATCGGGGGAGATGAGTCCCTTTGAGGGGCTGGCCTTTTTTACCTCGGAAATTATGTTTATGCCGGGCCGGGAAACCGCGGCTCGAAAGTCCCTTGTCGGTTCCGTACGGCTTTCGGCCAAAAGCCGTATTTCCGTCTCCGGTACTACCGCCCGTTCACGGGCAAGCTGCTCCCGACGGTGTTTCATTATATCGTCAAGAATCATGAGAACCTCCCTTATGCGTTGCTCACTTCTACCATCTTTTCAAGTACCTTGAGGGCGTTCCCGCTGTCAATGGAGTTTTTCGCCATTTCAACGCCTTCCGTTATGGAAGCCGCCTTCCCTGTAATGTACAGTGCGCA
>CANRJP010000039.1 GCA_947630975.1 uncultured Clostridia bacterium | reverse complement strand
GTCAGTGAGCCAGACCTTTTTGGCCTTGCCCTCGTAAAGCATTTCCTTCTTCATGGTTGTGACCTCCGTATAGTAAATTTTAAATTATATTCTTTTCAAGTTCACGCTTCAAAGCGGGGAGATCATTTGAGATGGTGTCCCAAACAATGCTCATTTCCACGCCTTCATAACCGTGAACGATGCGATTTCTCATGCCATAGATTTGTTTCCACGGAATGTTCGTCATGCTTTTCTTCGCCTCATCACTTAGGGAGCCTTTTGCCAGTTCGCCTATTTGCATGAGATTAAAAACACAGGCCTCTACGCAAATTCTGTTACTCTCAAATTCTTCAAGGCTCCCGCAGTTTTCGCAGTATTTCAGCACTGCCGCTATGTGTTCACATATCTTTGCGATGACCTTTTTATCGTGTTCATTCATATATGACTACCCCACTGCTTTTTATATCCCTGTCCACTCCGGACTCCGGGCGTATCTGACTGACATCCAGCAGATCCACCTCATTTTCCAAAGCCTCGGAAACATCTTCGAGCAGGCCGTAAAACGCCAATCCCCTCAGTCCGCTGTCCACAAGGATATCAATGTCGCTTTTTGCTCTTGCCGTACCCTTGGCGTAGGAGCCGAACAGTACGGCGCGGCGAACACGGTGAGCCTTAAAAACCGGACTGAGAATATTTTTTATTTGCTCCACAGTGTAGGCGGCTTCCATATTATCACCTCAAAAATTATTTGCCGAACACGTTCTTTATCCGCTCTATGGCCTCGATGGTGGCCTCGGCGCTGCCGAAGCCGGTGAGCCGGAAATACCCCTCGCCGCTGGGGCCGAAGCCGCTGCCGGGAGTGCCCACCACGTTGGCCCTGTCCAACAGCTCGTCAAAGAAGTCCCAGCTTGTCATTCCCTCGGGCACCTTCATCCAAACGTATGGAGAATTCACTCCGCCGCTTACGCTGAAGCCCGCCTGCGCCAGACCCTCGCGGATAACGCGGGCGTTGTTCATGTAAAAGTCCACCAGCTCCCGAACCTGGGCCTTGCCCTCGGGACTGTAAACGGCCTCGGCGCCCCGCTGAACTATGTAGGGCACGCCGTTGAACTTGGTGGTGTGGCGGCGGTTCCAGAGGGAAGCCACGCTGACCCCGTTCACCTCAAGCTCCTTTGGAATTAAGGTAAAGCCGCAGCGGGTGCCGGTGAAGCCGGCGTTCTTGCTGAAGGAGCGGAACTCGATGGCGCACTCCTTGGCCCCCTCTATCTCAAAAATGCTGTGGGGCAGATTTTCGGTGATATACGCCTCATAGGCGGCGTCGTAAAGAATGACCGCCCCGTTGGCGCGGGCGTACTCAACCCACTTTCTCAGCTCCTCATAGCCGATGGCGGCTCCGGAGGGGTTGTTGGGGAAGCAGAGGTAAATTATATCCGGCGTCCTCTCCGGCAGCTGGGGCATGAAGCCGTTTTCCTCAAGACAGGGCATATATACCAGATTTGTCCAGGTTTCGGTCTTGGGGTCGTAATCTCCGGCCCGTCCGGCCATGGCGTTGGTGTCCACGTACACGGGATAGACCGGGTCGCAGACGGCTACAACGTTGTCCACACCAAAGATGTCGCCGATGTTGCCGCAGTCGCTCTTGGCGCCGTCGGACACAAATATCTCCTCGGGAGAAATGTCCACTCCCCGGGCCTTATAGTCGTTTTCGGCAATGGCGTTCCTGAGGAAATCATAGCCCTGCTCCGGGCCGTAGCCCCGGAATGTGGCGGCGTCGGCCATTTCGTCCACGGCCTTGTGCATGGCCTCTATGACAGCCTTGGGCAGGGGACGGGTCACGTCGCCGATGCCCAGACGGATTATCTTTTTGTCCGGATGGGCTGCGCCGTACTCGTTCACCTTTTTGGCAATGGTGCTGAAAAGGTAGCTGCCCGGCAGCTTGAGATAATTTTCGTTGATTTTAATCATGTCGATCTCCAATCCTTTTTTATTATGACCCTTTTATTCATAGTCCACTTCGGTCGTGAACACCGTAGTGGCCGGCCCTGTCATGAACACATGGCCGGTGGCCTCGTCCCACTCGATGAGCAGGTCGCCGCCCCGGAGCTTTACCGTGGCCCGGCGGTCGCAAAGTCCGTTGAGCACCGTAGCCACCAGAACAGCGCAGGCGCCGGTGCCGCAGGCCCAAGTCTCCCCCGCTCCCCGCTCCCAAACGCGCATCTGCACGGTGTGGCGGTCCAGCACCTTCACAAACTCGGTGTTGGTCTTTCGGGGGAATTTCTCGTGCTTTTCAAAATCGGGGCCTATCTTTTCGATTTCAAGGCCGTCCACGTCGTCAATATACACCACGGCGTGGGGGTTTCCCATGGAAACGCAGGTCACCCTGTATTCCCGGCCCTGAACGGTTATGGGCCTGGCCACGGCCTCGTCTCCGTCAAAATTGCAGGGAATGAGCGGCGGCTCCAGTATGGGTGCGCCCATGTCAACACGGACGGAGGCAACCTTTCCGTCCTCCACCGTCAGCTCAAGATACTTTATTCCGGCCTTGGTGGCGATGCTGACGGAGGTCTTATCGGTCATGCCGCCGTCATACACATACTTGCCCACGCAGCGGATGGCGTTGCCGCACATTTCCGCCTGAGAACCGTCGCTGTTATACATATCCATTTCAAAGTCCGCGATCTCCGAGGGCTTTATCAGCACAAGACCGTCGCTGCCAACCCAGAAATGACGGTCGCTCAGGTCACGGGCGGCTCTGTGGGGATCGGCCACGGTCTCCTCAAAGCAGTTGACGTAAATATAGTCGTTGCCGATGCCGTGCATTTTTGTTATGCGCATGGAAATCACTCACCCTTCAATTTATGTCCAATATATTCATTCACAAGTCCGTAAATATATTCGGCGTTTTTAATCTGTTCCGCGGCTTCCTCCTTATCGGCAACGAACATATCGTCGTAGTCGGAAGCGCTGCGTATTGTGAAGGCGGAGCCTATCATCTTCGACATCCCGACAGGGAAAATTCCTCCCTTAATATACCTTCTTCTAAACTCAGATATAACTCCGCTATGCTTGCTGGAATCAAAACCGTCCAGCACCAGTACCGCCCTCAAAGCGTGAAAAATCGCATAGTAGGCGCGGTTATTTGCCACCCTGTAGCTTTCCGCCCCGAAGAGGATTTTGGCGGCATCAAGATCCTCCTCCGACCGTTTCAGACGGTACAAGGCATAATCCCGCCGTTCAACGCTGTAATCAGGCAAGCCGCACACCCTCCCTCTGGACGTTCTGATAAAAAGCGGAAACCGGCATATATTGCTGATAAAGTCTGAAGCTCTGAAATACCGGCGCAAGCACAACATCATAGGTCATATCAAGTTCGTCGGAAATATCGTCCATACGCCTACGTTCCGCCTTAATATCCTCATCCGGCACATCCAGCAAAACCATTAAATCAATATCGCTGTCCTGTGCAAAGGTTCCCCTGGCGCAGGAGCCATAGAGTATCACCCGGTTAAGCTTGGGGCCGTAGACCCGCTTAGCCTCGGACGCAAACTCGGACGCCGCCGTTCTGAAATCCTTTTCCGTCATGCTTTCGCCCCCTTTTGGTCAATACACTATCTCTCCCGCCAGAATGGCCTTGGCGGTGTCTATCATCTTGCTGCCGTTGTTCATGCTCACCCGCTGGATAAAGCGGTGAGCCTGATCCTCGGTCATGTTATTCTGCTCCATGAGCAGCTCCTTTGCCCGGGTAATGGTTTGTTTGTCCAAATCGCTCCGGCCGGGGCGCTTATCCTCGCCGCTCTTTTTTGTGCCGGGCTTGTCGTTTATCATTATAACAGTTTTCAGTGTGTCCAGAAGAGCCGTCCGGCTCACGGGCAGGTTTATGCTTTGGATGCCGTAGGGCAGCTCCACCGCTCCCGCCTGATTTTGGGCCAGAAGCACCAGCATACCCACGCCCTGGGGCAGGTCGGCATATACCTCCGCCGCGGTGGTGTCCTTAAGCCTGTAGCCGCAGACCACCGCCGAAGCCGGCGCCCACTCCAGCATACGCAGAACCTCGGCGCCGCCGGAGCAAATCCCGCTGACGCCGTAGCCCCCGAGCTGAATGACACGCCTTATGGTCTCGGCCGCTTCGGGATTCTGAAAAGCTATTACCACACTTTTCATCAGGAGACCCCCTCTTTGTAAGCCTGAAGAGGGCCTCAATACTTGCCGAGATACTTATCCATTTCCCAGCGGGTGACCTGGGTGCGGTACTCGTCCCACTCGGATTTTTTCACCTTCACATATCTGTCAAAAACCTCGTTGCCAAGGGTCTCGCGGACAAGGCTGTCCCTCTCCATGGCCGCCACGGCCGCCTCGAGAGTGCCGGGCAGACTTTCGATGCCCATGCTGAGCCGCTGATTTTCCGTAAGACTGAAAATCGAAATATTCACGCTTTCCGGAGGGGCGATCTGCTCCCTGATGCCCTCAAGGCCGGCCTTGAGGATAACCGCCAAAGCCAGATAGGGGTTGCAGGTGGGATCGGGGCAGCGGAGCTCCACTCTCGTTCCGGCCCCTCTCGCCGCCGGAATGCGGATAAGGGTGCTGCGGTTGGAGGCGCTCCACGAAATATAGCAGGGAGCCTCGTAGCCGGGCACCAGCCGCTTATATGAGTTGACCGTGGGGTTCGTCACGGCGGTGAGGCCCTTGATGTGTTCGAGAACGCCGCCGATGAAGCTGTAGGCCAGCTCGCTCAGACCGTTGTCGGCGCTCTCGTCATAGAAGGCGTTGCCCTTGTCGTTCATAAGGCTCATGTTGGTGTGCATACCGCTGCCGTTGATGCCGAAAATCGGCTTGGGCATAAATGTGGCGTGGAGGCCGTGGCGCTGGGCGATGGTCTTTACCACAAGCTTAAAGGTGATTATATTGTCCGCCGTGCGCAGAGCGTCGTCGTAACGGAAGTCGATCTCGTGCTGGCCGGGAGCCACCTCGTGATGGGAGGCCTCGATCTCGAAGCCCATCTCCTCAAGGGTCTGGATGATGTCGCGGCGGCAGTTTTCGCCGCCGTCGATGGGCGCCAAATCAAAGTAGCCGCCCTCGTCGTTGGTCTTGACTGTGGGTCTGCCCTCGTCGTCGGTGTGGAACAGGAAAAACTCGCACTCGGGGCCAACGTTGAAGGTATAGCCCATTTCGGCGGCCTCCCGAAGGGTGCGCTTCAGTATATAGCGGGGGTCGCACTCAAAGGGCGTGCCGTCGGAGTTGTACACATCGCAGATAAGGCGGGCCACCTTGCCCTGCTGGGGCCGCCAGGGGAATATTACGAAGGTGTCGAGGTCGGGGTAAAGATACATATCCGACTGCTCAATCTTCGCGAAGCCGTCGATGGACGAGCCGTCGAACATACACTGGTTGTCCAGAGCCTTTTTGAGCTGGCTCTTGGTTATGGCCATATTTTTAAGCTGGCCGAAAACGTCGGTAAACTGGAGGCGTATAAATCTTACGTCGTTTTCCTCCACAAGGCGTATGATGTCACTTTTGGTGTATTTTCCCATTGAAAAATCCTCCTCCCGGCCACAAACCGTCGCGGCCGCGGAATAGACGAAAGACCCCATTGCCTTTCATCTTACATTATAGCAGTAAAGACGGAATTTTGCAACCCACTTTTTTACTATTATTTCACCAAAACCCTTTTATTTTTTATCTAATTTTTATTTGTGACGATTCTTTTATTATTATACGGCAAAGGGGGCCGCGCAGCCCCCGGTACTTCATAGTTATAAAGCGATTCCTTATTTTATCAGCAGTCCCAACAGAGGATTGTTGTCATACAGCAGAGACGCCAAAAAGCTGCCTTGGAAAAGGTCGCCCGCGATGTCGGCGCTTGAAAAAATCTCCACCACGGCGATTATGCCGAAAATCAGGAACACCGCCACGGCCCCGACGGCGAAGCCGACAATCCCGCCCAGCAGCCGGTTGGACTGCTTTATGACCGGGAGAGAGCCCGCCGTGCCAAGCACAGCGTTCACTATCAGCAGAACCGCCCTAACAAGCAGCACCACGGCCAGAAAACTCACCAAGCTCACCGCCGCCCCGGCCACGCTGCGGGCAAACTCGTTTTCCGCTCCGGTGACGTTCATGATGTCGCGCATAACTCCCGGAAGGTCTATCATTTCATCGATATTCTCCACCAGCTTGGCCGTCAGGCCGTCGGCTATGCCCAGATTTTCCAGTAAGGAAGCTATGGGGCGGTAGAGCACAAAGCCCAACACTACCGAGGCCGCAAGGCCGAGGGCGCTGGTCAGCATCCTGACCGCTCCCTTTTTCGCGCCCCAAAGCACAAAGGCCAGCATAAAAAGCAAAGTCACCAAATCGGCTGTCAACTGTATTCCCCCTAAGATATGATACTCCCGCCGCTGCCGCTTAAGACAAAAACGGTTTTTCCGTCGCTGAAAAGGCTCAGCCCCTTCACCGAAGCCGAAGAGCTCAGTTCTTTTTTCAATTCGCATTTTTTATCAAAGACAAAAATCTTCTTTCCCGCCGAAGCGGCGAAGCGTTCGCCGTTGACGCTGAGACTCTCGCACAGGCCGTCGAATACGGTGGACGAGACCACCTCGCCCAGACGGTTGACTACCTCCACCTCGGTGGAATTGCCCACAAGGCCGCTGTCCGCCGAGGTATAGCAGAGCACCGTCATATCCGGGTCGCTTATATCCGCGCTGCGGACAGTCTTGCCGTCATAGGGCAGACTCCAGCGCAGGCTGCCGTCGGCGTTGTAGGCGTCAAGGCGGCTGCTGCCAAGGGCCAGCACCGAGTGGTCGCGGTTCATGCGCACCTTGAAATACACCTCGTCCTCCACGGAAGCCGAGGCCTCCTTCTCCTCGCTGTCCAGACGCACCACCGAAAGCTCGCCCAGCAGTTTTTCGCCGTCGTCGTTTATCGAAGAAATGACAAGGCGGGTGCTGTCGGCGCTCAGATCCATGGCGACGAACTGGCCGCTGCCCAAAGTCCAGGTGTAAAAGGCCCTGCCCTCGTCGTTATACACTGATATGCGGGTCTCACCGCCGTCCCCGTCGCAGGCCACGGCGGAATAGCCCTTCTCGTTCACAACGGCGGAGATCACAGGGTCGTCAAAGTGTTTTTCGTAGACCTCGTCCATACCCTTGTAAAGAACGGCAAGATTTCCGTCCTGATTGTATGTCAGTATATACTTGCCGCCGGAGGAGACCTCCGGGTCGGAAAGGCTGATGTCTACGGCCTCGCTCCTGCCCTTGGCGTCAAGCAGGAGCATGGTGTTGGTAGTAACCAGCAGCGCCCTGTCACCAAAAGGCGCGGTGCGGCCCAGAGAGTAGCCCTCGATGCCGCGGGAGTCCTCACCGTCCCCCTTGAATATTTCTATGCGGCTGCCAAGCTCGGCATTACGGTTCTGGTAGATTATCACAAAGGCCAGAACCGCGATAAGGAGGACGGCGGCGCCGATTTTGAATACCGAAGCCAAAGTTTCTCTTTTCATTGTCCTTACTCCATCAGTAAAACACGTCGTAAAGCCTCAGTCCCTGCGGCGGGGCGGTTATCCCCAGCAGCCGCCGGTCGCCCCTTTCGACAAGAGCCGCCAGCTCCTCAAGGCCGAGCTTTCCGTTGCCGGTATATATGAGAGTGCCGACGATTATCCGCACCATATTGTACAAAAATCCGTTGGATGAGGCGGTCACCGTTATCAGATCCCCGTCCTTTTCGGCCCGCAGCTCCGAGAGGTTTCGGACGGTGTTCTTAACCTTGCTGCCCGCCGCCATAAAGCAGCGGAAATCCTTTTCTCCCCTAATTATATCACAGGCGGCCTCCATCTTACCGAAGTCCAGCTTCACGGGATAGTGCCAGGCGTAGTTCCGAAGGAAGGGGTCGGCAAAGGGAGCGTTGAGTATTTGATATTTATATGTTTTGCGCACCGCGTCGAACCGGGCGTTGAAGTCCTCCGGCGCGGTCTCGCAGCCTTGTGCCCTGATGTCCGGCGGGAGCATTGTGTTCAGGACGAAGGGCAGCTTTTCGGCTGGAATTGTAGTGTCGGCGAAAAAGCTGCACACGAACTTTCGGGCATGGACACCGGCGTCGGTTCGGGAGCAGCCCGTCACCGCCGTGTCCTCGCCGACGACGCACGAAACCGCGTCCTCCATTATCTCCTGAACGGTTATCCCGTTCTGCTGGCGCTGCCAGCCGTGATAGGCCGTGCCGTCATAGGCTATGGTGAGCTTGAACTTCCGCCTCATATCAAACCTCCGTTTTTCAGCAGCTTGAGAGCCGTCATAGCCGACACCAGCAGTATTCCGGCCGTGAGAGCCATGGCGTCGACCCGGCGGAATTTCAGCTCACGCAGGGAGGTGCGGCCCTCGCCGCCGTTGTAGCAGCGGCATTCCATTGCCATGGCCAGCTCCTCGGCCCGGCGGAAGGCCCCCACGAACAGGGGTACAAGTATGGGCACCATGGCCTTGACCCTCTGTATCAGGTTGCCGGACTCGAAGTCCGCTCCCCGCGAGGTCTGGGCCTTGATTATCTTGTCGGTCTCCTCCATGAGGGTGGGGATAAAGCGGAGGGCTATGCTCATCATCATGGCTATCTCGTGGCTCGGCACTCCGAATCTGCGCAGAGGGGACAGCAGACGCTCGATGCCGCCGGTGAGGGCGATGGGCGAGGTCGTCAGGGTCAGCAGGGAGGTGCCCATCACAAGGAACACCAGCCGCACCGCCATTTTTACCGCCAGCACAATGCCGTCGTCGGTTATTCGGAATATCCACCAGCGGAACAGCTCGTTTCCGGTGCCGGTCATGAACAGGTTCAGCGCCAGAGTGAAGCACATTATCACGGCCAGAGGCTTAAGGCCCCGGGTGATGAAGCCAAGTGGCACCTTTGAAATTTTTATCAAAAAGGCGGTGAACAGCGCCGCCAGCATATACTCCCACAGGGACGAGGCCATGAAAAGCACCGCCATATAGACTATGACGCCGATGATCTTTGTCCGGGGATCCATCTCGTGGAGGGGAGAGCTTGTGTTGTAATACTGGCCGAGAGTTATATCGCGAAGCATTTACCGTCCTCCCCTGACTATTTTTTCTATCTCGTCGGCGGCGGCCCCGACCGTAAATATGCGGCGGCTTAAAGGCAGTCCGGCGGCGATGAGGCCGTCCACTATCCTCGATATCTGGGGGGTGTTTAGCCCCATGGAGCGCAGCTCGTCCCCGCAGGAGAAAATATCCTCCACCGGGCCGTTCATCACCAGACGCCCGTTGTTCATTACGGCGGCGGTCTTTACCGTCCGGGCGATGTCCTCCATGGAGTGGGACACCAAAATCACCGTTTTGCACCAGTCGCCGTGGAGCTCCTCCAGCATGGAAAGCAGCTCGTCCCGTCCCTCGGGGTCAAGTCCCGCCGTGGGCTCGTCAAGAATGAGCACCTCGGGCTTCATGGCTACGACGCCCGCTATTGCCACCCGGCGCTTCTGTCCGCCGGAAAGGTCGAAGGGGGATTTGTCCAGCAGATCGCCGCCGATATTCACCCGCCGTGCCGCCTCCCGAACGCGTCCGTCTATCTCATCTTCGGTGAGCTTCTGATTTTTGGGGCCGAAGGCGATGTCCCGATACACCGTCTCCTCAAAAAGCTGGTGCTCCGGGTACTGGAACACAAGACCCACCTTTTTACGCAGCTCACGGGCGGCGGTTTTGTAGTCGGCGTAGTCCCTGCCGTCCACGCTTACGCTGCCCTCCGGCGGAGGCAGGAGTCCGGCAATTATCTGCGTCAGAGTGGACTTGCCGCTGCCGGTGTGACCGATAAGACCCAGAAAATCCCCGTCGTCAAGGGTGAGGCTCACGCCGTTGAGAGCCACCCGGGCCGAGGGCTCGTTCTTATTATAGGTATATGTAACGTTTTTCAGTTCAATCATTTTATTTTCTCACACATTTTCACTATCGCCTCTATGGCTCCGGCGCTGCGCAGCGCTCCGGTCTCCACGTCAAGGCCCCGGTGCTTCAGCTCCCACACCAGCTCGGTGGCCTGGGGCACGTCAAGGCCGAGGGCCCGCATTTCCTCCACCTTGGGGAAGATATTGGCGGGGCTGTCGTCCATGACGATACGGCCCTTATCCATGACCACGCAGCGTCCGGCCTTTACCGCCTCGTCCATATAGTGGGTTATGAGGACTATGGTGATGCCCTTTTCCCGGTTCAGACGGCGGACGGTTTCCATCACCTCGTCCCGCCCTATGGGATCCAGCATGGCGGTGGGCTCGTCCAGAACTATACAGCGGGGCTCCATAGCCAGTATGCCGGCTATTGCCACCCGCTGCTTCTGTCCTCCGCTCAGAAGATGGGGGGCGTGCTTGCGGTAGCCGTACATTCGCACGGTTTTGAGGGCCTCGTCCACCCGGCGGCGCATCTCGTCACGGGGCACGCCAAGGTTTTCCAAACCGAAGGCCACGTCCTCCTCCACAACGGTGGCGACTATCTGATTGTCCGGGTTCTGGAACACCATGCCCACGTTTTTCCGCAGCTCCAGCAGACGGCTCTCGTCGGCGGTGTCTATGCCGCAGACGGTCACACGGCCGCTTTTGGGCAACAAAATGGCGTTGAGGTGCTTGGCGAAGGTGGACTTTCCGCTGCCGTTGTGGCCCAGCACGGCCACAAACTCCCCGTCCTCTATCTCGATATTCAGATTTTCAAACACCTTCACCTCGGCCCCCTCGGACTCATAGGAAAAGGACAGGTTTTCAGCTTTAATCATTGGGTATCTCCCGCTATCTGATATTGTGCGTTTATTATGCGTTCAGCCATCTTCCCGTGGCGCCGCAGGGCAGCGCCAGTCCGGAGGAGGTTATCGGCAGTCCGATTTCGTCCGCGGTTATCCGTCCCTCGGGCAGGGTCAGGCTCATTATATTTTTCAGCACCCCGGGCTGCAGGCCCGTGGTGTATGAATTCAGTACAAAAAACAGCGGGTCGTCGCTTAAGAGCAGGGCCGCCCGCTCCACAAAGGAAAAGAGGCTGTCCTCCAGCTTCCACACCTCGCCGCCCGGCCCCCGGCCATAGGAGGGCGGATCCATGATAATCCCGTCATACCTGCTGCCCCGGCGTATTTCCCGCTCCACCAGCTTTATGCAGTCGTCCACAAAAAAGCGTATGCCGCCCACGCCGCTGGCGGCGGCGTTTTCCTTGGCCCAGGCGGTCATGCCCTTCGAGGCGTCCACATGAGTGACGGCGGCTCCCTCGGCGGCGCAGGCCACGCTGGCCCCGCCGGTATAGGCGAAGAGATTGAGAACCTTTGCGCCCCGGCGATCCTTCAGCCGCTCGCGCATCCAGTCCCAGTTCACGGCCTGTTCGGGGAAAAGACCCGTGTGCTTGAAGCCCATGGGCTTGATATTGAAGGTCAGGCCGCCGTAGCGCACCCGCCAGCTTTCGGGGAGCCTGGAGCGGTAGCTCCACTCCCCGCCGCCGCTGGAGCTCCGCTTGTAGCGAGCGTCGGCGGTTCCCCATTTTTCCGGGGCGCCGCGCCTGTCCCATATTACCTGGGGGTCGGGCCGGCAGAGAATTATATCGCCCCAGCGCTCCAGCTTTTCCCCGCCGGAGGCGTCTATACATTCGTAATCGGTCCATTTGTCGGCGATGAGCAAGGCGCCGGCCCCCTTTCTTATATGGTCCTTAAGGCAATACTTTATTTATTAAGTCCAGAACGCGTCTTTGATAAGCTCCACCCGACCGTCGCCGTAGACCTCGGCTATGTCGAAGCGCACGGGGACGCGGCCAAGCCTTCGGGTCTCGATATAGACTTGAGCGGTGTGCGCCAGCCGTCGGCGTTTTTCCGCGCCGACGGTTTGAGCCGGGGTGCCGAATTCCGGATTGCTGCGGAGGCGCACCTCCACGAAGCAGAGATATTCCCCGTCCCGAGCGACGATGTCCAGCTCGCCCACGTTACGGACGGAAAAGTTCCGCTCGATTATCCTGTAGCCCCGCCTTTTCAGGGTTTTGGCGGCCAGCGCCTCGCCTTTGTCCCCTATTTCCTTTTTAGATAAATTTTTTGACGAAAAGAGATCGGTGAATTTCACAGGCGCCATACTCCTTCAGCGCTTCGATATGTAATTTCGTGCCGTAGCCCTTATGCTTTGCGAAGCCGTACATGGGGTATTTTTTGTCCATTTCCAGCATATAGCGGTCACGGCTGACCTTGGCCAGAATGGAGGCCGCCGCCACGTTGGCGCTTTTTCCGTCGCCGCCCACAAGGGTCATGAAGGGAACCGGACAGTCGTTGAAGCCGTTGCCGTCGATTACGGCAAAATCCGTTTCTATCCGCCTTATGGCGCGTTCCATAGCCAGAAAGGCGGCGTTGCGGATATTTATCTTTTCTATCTCCTCCACGGTGGCGGTGGCCACGGCGTAGGACAGGGCTTTTTCGCGTATGACGTCAAAGAGCTCTTCTCTCCGCTTTTCGGTGAGCTTTTTGCTGTCGTTGAGGCCGGGGATCTCCAGTCCGAAGGGCAGGACCGCCGCCGCCGCGTACACGTCCCCCGCCAGAGGGCCTCGGCCGGCCTCGTCCGCCCCGCAGATAAGCCTGTATCCTGCTTCCCGAAGCTTTCTCTCCTCCGCCCACAGATCGGGGGCGGGCTTGGTTTTGCTCGGCACTTATATCATCTCCACCGTAATTCTCCCCAGCTTGCCGCTCCTGAACTCGTCCAGCACAACATTTGCGCCACGGAGCAGGTCTGTCTCTCCGCCCTTGACAATGAAGCCCCGGCGGCGGCATATCTCCTCAAGAGCTTCAAGGCCGCTCATCTCTTCGGTCAGCGCGGCCTTGTACCGCTGTTCCAGAGCGGAGGGGTAGTTTTTCTTAAGAAAGGCGCAGAGCTCGCAGGCCAGCTCCTCCACGTCCAGTATATCGTCCTTTATCGCGCCGGTAAAGGCCAGTCTCAGAGCGGCGGCCCCGTCCTCCAGCTTGGGCCAGAGTATGCCGGGGGTGTCCAGCAGCTCCATTCCGTCCTTGAGGGTTATCCACTGACGGCCACGGGTGACGCCGGGCTTATCCCCCACCTTGGCGGAGGCTCGGCCGCTGAGCTTGTTGATAAGGGAGCTTTTGCCCACGTTGGGTATGCCGCAGACCATGATGCGGGGCGGCTTGACCAGACCTCTGGCCCGATTTTTCTCCAAACGTTCGGCCATGGCGGTCATGGCGGCGTCGGTTATCTTCGCCGTGCCGCGACCGTCGTTGGAGCTTGTGCACACGGTAACAAGCCCCTGAGAATTGAAGTGTCTTTGCCAACGCTCGGTTTGAACGGGGTCGGCCAGATCGCATTTATTTATTATGATGAGTTTGTTTTTTCCGCCGGAAAGAGCGGGCAGCTCGGGATTGCGGCTGCTCTGAGGGCAGCGGGCGTCCACTATCTCCGCCACGCAGTCGCAGAGACGTACATTTTCCGCTATCATTCGACGGGTCTTGGCCATATGGCCGGGGAACCACTGTATATTCATTGGCGACTCCAAACTGATGAAAAATAAGGAGTCAGGAACAGGCGATTTTTGAGTCAGCCCCTGTTCCTGATTTCCCGCTAATTATTGTGCGTTACCGGGCCGAAGGTGTCGAAGGGCCAGAACCTTAGCACGGCCTTGCCCACCACTCTGTCCACGTCAACGGGGCCGATGGCGCGGCTGTCGCTGCTGTTGTTGCGGTTGTCGCCCATAAGGAAGAGCTGTCCCTCGGGCACATCAACGGAATAATAGGTCACATTTCCCGGAGAGACCATGTCTTCGTGCAGATAGGGCTCATCCAGCTTCTCGCCGTCCACATAGACGGAGTTTGTGGAGTAGTCTATCTCCACGTGCTGGCCGCCGGTGGCGATAACCCTCTTGACCCAGTATATACGGTTGAACATATTTGTGTTGGCGTTGCTCTGAATGTCGGGGGCGAAAATTATAACGTCGCCCTGCCGAGGCTCGTAGCCCAGCCGCCACACGACGAGGCGGTCGTTGTCGGCCAAAGTGTAGTTCATGGACGGGCCGTCCACACGCACTACCGTAAAAATAAAGCTGCGGATGAACATAGCCACCACAACGGCCAGCGCAATGGCCTCGACCCACTCAAAAATCTCTCTGCCCAAGCTTTTTTTCTTCTTTCCCTCGGCGCTTTCTTCGGCGCCTTCTCCTGTATTTTCCGCCGAGGCGGGAGCGTCTCCGCCCTTGTTTTCGGCGTCGGCGGCCTGAGTCTCCCGCTCCTGATTATTGCTGTCGTCCATGACACATTCTCCTTTCAACAGCGCACTGTGCCAGATTTAACTTTTATACTATATATTATCTCTGCCCGATTAACTGTCGGTGAAATATTTTCAAATATTTTGTAAATTACCTTTCTATAGCATAAATCCCGTGTACAGGCCACGGGATTTATTACTATTCAGCGATCTTACAGCTTCTCTGTAACCTTGGCCGCCTTGCCGACTCTGCCGCGGAGGTAGTACAGCTTTGCGCGCCGAACCTTACCGTGACGAACGACTTCAATGCGGTCGATACTGGGAGAGTTAACGGGGAAGGTACGCTCCACGCCCACGCCGTAAGATATGCGGCGAACGGTGAAGGACTCCTGAATGCCGCCATGCTTCTTGCTGATGACGGTGCCCTCGAACATCTGTATTCTCTCCTTGCTGCCTTCCTTGATCTTTACATACAGCTTAACGGTGTCGCCTATGGCAAGCTTGGGGAGATCCTCCCTGATCTGATCCTGAGTGATGGCCTTTAAAACGTCCACTCAAAACACTCCTTTCTTCACCCACAAAAAGTGGTAATATAGGGGCGTTCTTACGAAAGTTGCAGCGGACCGCCCACCGTTTTTCAATAATATCACAAATTCCCGAAAATTGCAAGAGGTTTTTGAAAAAATTATAAAATTTTTTATCCGCACGCTCAGTCAATCACTACCGGCTTGCGCCCGACGACGACCTTTACCTCCTGAACGCGGTTCATCTCGGTCTTTGTCACGGTGACCTTGATGTGCTCGAAGTCGAAGCTCTCCCCCGGCTCGGGTATCTTGCCGAGCTGATGCGCCGCGAAGCCGCCCACGGTGGTGATGTCGTCCACAGGCTCGCCCTCCAGCTCAAACAGCTCGAAGAAGTCGTCCACTCCCGCCGCGCCGTCGACAATGTAAATGCTGTCGTTTATCTTGCGGAACTCCACCTTGGCGTCGTCGTGCTCGTCGTATATTTCGCCCACCAGCTCCTCAAGCACGTCCTCGAGGGTAACTATGCCCTCGGTGCCGCCGTACTCGTCCTGAACTATCACCATGTGGCTCTTGGTCTCCTGAAACAGCTTCAGCAGGCGGGAAATCTTCATGCCGGCGAAAACGAAGGTGGCCGGACGGATGAGGTGCTTCCAGCCGGTCTCGTCGGAAACTCCGTAAAAGTCCTTCTGGAATATGACGCCCACAATGTCGTCAAGAGTGTTTTCAAAGACGGGCAGACGGGAAAATCCGCTCTCGGAGAACATTTCCAGCACCTGGGCGGCGGAAAGCTCCGCATCGGCGGCGGCCATGTCCACCCTCGGGGTGAGTATGTCGGTAACGTCAAGGTCGTAAAACTTGACGGCGTTTTTGATAAGCTCGCCCTCCTGCTCGTCTATCTCGCCGCCCTCGGTGGCCTCGTCAACCATGGTCAGCAGCTCCTGCTCGGTCACGGTGTCCTCGCCGCTGCCGCCGAAAAGGCCCGAGATAAAGGCCTGCCACTTGTTGAATATATATACCAGCGGGGTGAGCAGCACCGTCAGCATGGACAGTATTGGCGCGGAAAATCGGGCGAAGCCGTCCGGCGAACGCTTGGCGAGGGTCTTTGGCGTTATCTCGCCGAAGATGAGCACCGCCACGGTCATGACCGCTGTGGATACCGTCACCGCCAGATCCTCGTTGGCTATCAGCACGGTAAACAGTACCGTGGAGAGAGAGGTCGCCACAATGTTGACGATATTGTTGCCGATTAGAATTGTGGAAAGCATCTCGTCGTAATTTTCCACAATGTGCAGGATACGGGCCGCCTTTGCGTCGCCCTCGTCGGCCTCGTTCTTGAGCTTTATCCTGTTCACCGACAGGAAAGCCGTCTCCGACGACGAAAAGTAAGCCGAACACAGTATAAGAAATGCTATAGCTCCGATTTGCAGCAGTATACTGCCATCAATGCCGTCCATTGACGAAACCAACTCCTTTTGAATAATAACCTTTTGAATTAATAAATTTATTTTAGCATATACCGTTCATATTGTCAAGAAAAGTTATATAAATGTAACAAAAGGAGCTTTACTAAGCGCGTTTATCCAAGGCAATACCGCACAAAGCTCCTTAGCGGTCTTTGTGCGGTATTGCTTAAATATCCGTCCGGTTCACAGCCGGCGACATACCGCCCTTGAACCAGCCGTAAACCGAAACTCTTTCGGCTCCCGGAGCCGCCTGCGCGGTAAATTCGGTCTCGTGTCCGCCGGACAGCGAAATATCCTCCGATGTGACGGAGAGCAGTCCGCCGTTTCCGTCGAAGGAAGCACAGTAGACGGTGTATGTTCCCGTCTGGCCGCAGATTATCCTACAGCTCACGCGCTCCCCGTCGCGGACGGCGTCGGTGATGCGCAAGGATTCGGCCTCCTCCAGTCCGTCGCCTTGGGAAACTCTGGCCTCCCACAGCAGCGCGTCGCTGTCGCTGTCCTCCGACTGTATCGCCAAGGCGCCGTCGGCGACTTCGCCCTCGCCATAGGTAAGGTACAGAAGACTGTTCCGATTTTGTATCTTGTACCACGTCCTGCCGTCCCTCAGTATGGGTATGAAGCGCCACTGCTGGTCGTAGCTGCCGTTGGAGTCCCACTGGACGGTTTTCTCACCGGGGGCGGTGGAGCCGCTCCACACGCCCATGACCTTTTCGCTGTTAAAGCTCTCTATGCTGTACCATTCGCCGTCGGCGGGCCTCAATATCCACTGCTGCTCCGCGGCGCCCCGGTCGTCCCAGGCGAGGAGCTCGGCCCCGTTGTCAAATCTGGCCTGAGAAACGGAAAGAGACTTGCTGGGGCTGTTATAATTGAAAAGCTTGACCATGGTATCGACCTTTTCCTCCTCGCCGGAGGCGGAATAAGTGGCGTCGGGGCCGTCGAAGCCCGCGTTATCTCCGGCGATGCGGAAGGTATTGACGGAATGGGGCGGCACGGTGGGCTTTACCTTTCGGCCGTTAAAATTGATGGCAACGTCCAGATACATATCACTGTTGTTCTTTACCACAAGGACGTTTTCTCCGTCGGTATTCTGAAAGGCTATCTTATCGCCGTAGTTGCCCTCGGTCTTTATGCGTCTGGCCCCGCCGTGTATATAGGCGGAAAAATGGCGAAACACGTAGTACATGGGGGTATAGACCACCTCGTTCGTCACCGAGTTCACGATTATCGGGGCGTTCTGGGGCCATGGGTTCGGGTTGGTATTGACGCCCTTCTCATCAAGCACCATGTTCCAGAGCATATACTCGTTCACACCGGCCTCGAAAAACTCCTTAAGACAGTCAAAATGTTCCTCTCCGTAAAGCCAGGTATTGCCGCCGTTGCCGCACTTCGTTTCGGACTGCATAAGGGTGTAGCCAATGTCGCGGTTCTGACGGTAGACCCGTTTGGCAAGCTGAGCGGACCACCACTGGAAGCCGACGCCCTTTATCATGCCGCCCGTGACCGGATCGTTCAGAGTCGGATCGGCCAGACCGGCCTGGGAATCCGTAAACGTGCCCAGATATATCTCCGTGTCGAGGCCGTGCTCCCTGAGGGTGGGATAGAGGTAATCACGGATAAAGACGTTGAGCTGCTCGCCGCTCCACACGCAGGAGGGATAGCCCACATTGATCGTCGGCTCGTTCTGAGGCATGACCCTTGACACGTCTATTCCCTCGTTTTTGTAAGCCTCGATGTATTTCGCAAAGTATTCGGCGTAGGCCGTCAATACCTCGGGGGTAAAGTTAAGGGTGTTATCGGGCCCGGGGCCGGGAACGGAGCCGTTAAGCTTCATCCATGCCGGCGGCGACCAGGGCGAGGCCCAGAACCGCAGCTCCGGCCTTACCGCCTGTGCTTCCCTGATATAGGGCAGCAGATTTTCGCGGTCGTTGTCTATGGAAAAATATTTCATGTCATAGTCGTCGTACACGCCGTCGGGGAGCTCGTCATAGGACTGATCGTTGCGAACGGAAAAGTCGCTGTTGCCCAAGGGCAGCCGCCCCACTTGAAGATCCAGTCCCTGATCGCCGAAGAGATCGGCGGCTATCTTCCCCCGCTGTTCGTCGGTCAGTCCGCTCATGGCGGCCCAGCCGCGCTCGTTGAAGCAGCCGCCCCAGGGGGCGTCGGTGAGCGTCTGGTAGCGGGTGTTCTGATCCACGTCTATATACAGAGCCGTGTCGTTGTCCCAGCCGGTAACGGCTAAAGGCTCCTTTTCCACCCAGCGTTCGCCGTCGGTGGTACACCGCCAGAGCACCGTTTCTCCTTCGGCATGGGTCGGGACGGGTACGGCCAGCATCGACGCGGCGGTAAGAGCCGATGTGATTTTCGTCATTATTTTCACTTTCCTTTTCATTATTTTCTCTCCCTTCATTATAAGAATAGCATAAAAAGCACTTGCAATTAAAGTAAAATCGTGCTAAAATATAGACAAATATTGCGGAGGTGAAAACCATGCTCCCGTTTTTGGAACACAAAGACACCGATCTGTTCCTTTACAGCTATAAAAATTTCTCCTTTCCGTCCCATTTCCACAGCGGACTTGAGCTGATCTGCGCCGCCGAGGGTTCCATAACCCTCACCGTCGGCGGTTCGGACTGGGAGGTGCCGCAAAACGGGCTGGGCGTGGTTCTGCCGGGGCAGATTCACTCCTACCGCACGCCGGCGGAGACGGCCAACAGCGGCGGGATAATACTCTTAGGACAAAGATTGCTGGGGGAATATGATGGAGAGTTTTCGGGCAAAAGCCTGAAAAAGCCTGTGTTCCGGCTGAAAGACCTGCACCCTCACTGCGCCGTGGCGATAGAAACGCTGCTCCGCTCCGGCGGCGAGAGCCTTCGGCTGCAAAAGGCCTATGCCCGCCTGTTTCTCTGCCGCTTCCTGCCCGAGGCGGACTTCGCCGCCGGCGGCGGGCAGGACGACCCTCTGCTCTACTCCCTTGTGAAGTACATGAGCGATCACTACCGTGAAAGCATCAGCCTCGGTCAGGCGGCGGAGGCCCTGTACGTAAATAAATACCACCTGTCACGGCTGTTTTCCGGCGCGATGAAAATGAACTTCAACGACTATCTGAACAGTTTGAGGATAAACGCGGCGGTGCAGCTTTTGGACAGCACCGATCTGCCGGTGACGAAAATCGCCTACGAGGTGGGCTTCGGCAACGTCCGCACCTTCAACCGCGCCTTTCTTAAGCAGGTCGGCGCCCCGCCGAGGGCGTACAGAAATTCGAGAATATAACAATAAGGAGAGAACAATATGCTATACATCGGAACGGACCTTGGCACCTCGTCGGTGAAGCTGCTGCTCTGCGACGAAAAAGGGACGGTGATAAATTCGGTCACAAAGGAATACCCTCTGAGCTTTCCCCGAGAGGGCTGGGCGGAGCAGGAGCCGTCGCATTGGTACGAAAAGACCGTCGAAGGATTGGCGGAGCTGGTACGCGGCAGGGGAGCCGAAATAAGAGGGATCAGCTTCGGCGGCCAGATGCACGGCCTTGTGATGCTGGACGAAAACGACCGTGTTCTCCGTCCGGCCATACTGTGGAACGACGGCCGCAGCTCGGAGGAGTGCGACTTTCTTAACAACGGCGTCGGCACAGACAAGCTCACACGGTGGACGGGAAACATAGCTTTTCCCGGCTTCACCGCCCCGAAGCTCCTTTGGGTGAAAAAGCACGAGCCGGAGCTCTTCGCCCGGTGCCGCAAAATACTGCTGCCAAAGGATTATCTGTGCTACCGGCTCTGCGGCGAGTTCGTCACCGAGCCGTCCGACGCCTCCGGAACGCTGTTATATGACGTAAAAAACCGCCGCTGGAGTCCGGAAATGCTGGAACTCTGCGGCATAGACGAGGCCATGCTGCCGCGTATAAAAAGCTCCTTCGAGCCGGTCGGCACACTTAAAAAAGAGTTGGCGGAGCTTTTGGGCGCCGGCGAGGTGACCGTGGCGCCCGGCGCCGGGGACAACGCCGCCGCCGCGGTGGGCATGGGCGTTGTGGGGCCGGGCAGATGCAGCGTTTCGGTGGGCACCTCGGGCACCGTGTTCATAACCTCGGACAGATTTTCGGCGGACGGAGGGAACGCCCTTCACTCCTTTGCCCACGCCGACGGAGGCTATCACCTGATGGGCTGCATACTGAGCGCCGCCGGCTGCAACAAGTGGTGGACGGACGGCATTCTTGGCGCCCACGACTACGGAGCGGAGCAGGAAAAGATCGATGTGCGGGAAGAAAACGGGGTCTTTTTCCTCCCCTATCTCATGGGGGAGCGCTCACCCCACAACGACCCCTTTGCGAGGGGAGTTTTCGCCGGACTGAGCATGGACACGAACCGCGCGGACATGACGCGGGCCGTGCTGGAGGGCGTGGCCTATGCCCTCCGCGACTGCGTGGAGGCGGCCAGAGCCCAGGGGCCGGAGCTGACCGAAGCCTGTCTCTGCGGCGGCGGGGCGAAAAGTCCTCTGTGGCGGGAAATTTTGGCCAACGTGCTGCGGATGCGGCTGAACATTCCCGTCTGCGGCGAGGGGCCGGCCTACGGAGCGGCCCTGCTGGCGATGGTGGCCGCCGGGGAATACCGCACCGTGGCGGAAGCGGCGGCGGCGACGGTAAAAATCGGCTCCTCGGTGGACTTCGACAGCGAGACCGCCGCCAAATACGACAGAGGCTACCGGCGCTATCGGGAGCTTTACGCCAACCTCAAGGATTGGTTCAGGGGAAATTAAGGCAATACCGCACAGAGATTGTGCCCGTATTGCGCCACAGATTTTTTGACGGAATTACGAAAACGACGAAGGAATACTGTCGTATTTCAAGGAGTTTTCGTAAGATACGTCGGAAAAGATGCAAGCAAGACGGGTACAAAGCTCCTTGGCGGTCTTTGTGCGGTATTGCCTTAACCCGACGGTCGGCGGGAACGGAGGTTTTTTATGAGAACAAAAATTATACGGAAACAGTTTGACGAAGAGCGGGCCCTTTACCACCTGCGGCAGGCCGACGTCGCGGACTGCGTTTTTGACGGCCCGGCGGACGGAGAATCGGCCCTTAAGGAATCACGGGGCGTAAACGTGAGCGGGTGCCGGTTTTCTCTGCGCTACCCGCTGTGGCACGCCGAGGACTTCACTTTGACCGGCTCGTCCGTCGAGGAGACGGCCAGAGCGGCCATATGGTACGGCCGCCGAGGAAAAATCACCGGCAGCCGCCTTCACGGAATAAAGGCGGTGCGGGAGTGCTCCGACATTGAGATAACAAACTCGGACGTCGTCTCGGAGGAGTTCGGCTGGAAATCCTCGGGCATAACCGTAAGGGACGCCGAGCTTGCCGGAGAGTACATATTTTTTGACAGCAGGGACATCCGGCTGGAAAATGTGCGCATGAGGGGCAAATACTCCTTTCAGTATATCGACGGTCTGGAAATAAGCGGCTCGGAGCTGGACACCAAGGACGCCTTTTGGCACAGCAAAAACGTGACCGTGCGGGACTCCGCCGTCAGCGGCGAGTATCTGGGCTGGTTTTCGGAGGGGCTGACGCTGATAAACTGCAAAATTTCAGGCACCCAACCCCTGTGCTACTGCAAAAATCTTCGGCTGGAGAACTGCACCATGGACGGCTGCGATCTGTCCTTTGAGTATTCCGACGTCGAAGCCGATATACGCGGTCACATCTTATCGGTAAAAAACCCGCGCTCCGGAAAGATCGTCGCGGACAGCGTGGGCGAGGTAATCACCGGCGATCAGGCGATGGAGTGTACCGGCGAGGTGATCATCCGCGCGGAGTAAACCCACGGCAGCGGCGGCAACGCATGATTTTCACCGCCCAAAATATTTTTTACAAATTAATGTTGCATATTTGCCCCGTTCATGGTAAAATGTAAAGTATAGAATAAACAAGGAGGAAAAAACAATGGCAGTCGCAATCATCATTATCGCGGTCATAGCCGTTCTGGCGCTGGCCGTAATGGGGGGCTACAACTCCCTGACAAAGCTGAAGCTCAAAGTGGAGGAGGCCTTCTCCACCATGGACGTGTACTTCAAAAAGCGCTACGACCTTATCCCAAATCTTGTCGAGACCGTAAAGGGCTACGCCAAGCATGAAAGGGAGACCCTCGAGAGCGTGGTCGCCGCCAGAAACAAGGCCGTTTCCGCTCAGGGCGGCGAAAAGCTGGACAGCGAGAACGAGCTTTCCGGCGCACTGGGCAGGCTCTTCGCACTCAGCGAGGCATATCCGGAGCTGAAGGCCGACACCCAGTTCCTCAACCTTCAAAACCAGCTCCAAAAAATCGAGGAGGACATTGCCAACGCCAGAAAATTCTACAACGGCACCGTCCGCCAGTACAACGAAAAGTGCATGACCGTGCCCAGCAACATAATCGCCGGCCTTTTCCACTTTGAACAAAAGCCCTATTTTTCCGTTGCCAACGACGCCGAGAGAGAAAATGTCCAGGTTAAATTTTAAAATCAAGCTCATATCCTGCCTGGCGGGGCTGCTGCTGGCGGCGTCACCGGCTTTTGCCTACGAAAGCTTCGTCATTGACAGCTACAACGTGGAGATCACCGTCGACAGCGCACGGGTTCACCGTGTTCGGGAGGACATCGGCCTCACCTTCACCTCTCAAAGTCACGGTCTCATGCGTGAAATACCGCTGAGCAGCAGTCAGGAGCCGTATGTGATAGACAATGTGTCCGTGGAGGGCGAGCCTTTTACCCTTGAGCACGGGGACAACGTCCTCGGCGTCAGGATAGGCAGCGCATATGACTATGTTTACGGCCCGAAGCGCTACAGTCTCGGCTATGACATTCGCTATGCCCGTGACGGCGACAGGGAAAACGATATAGTTTACGTCACCCCCATCGGCACCGACTGGGGCACGCCCATAAAATCGGCGTCCGTTCGGCTCAATCTGCCCACGGACGAAATAAAGTCCCTCACCGTGTACAAAGGCGGCTACGGCGGCGGAGAGGAAATCGGCGGCGCCGCAGTCAGCGGCGGCACCGTAACTCTCGAAAATGTGTACCTCAACAGCTATGAGGGCCTGACATTCTATATCGAACTGCCCGAGGGAACCTTTGCCGATGCGCCAAGGAGTTTGACGCCGGTCAGGGATTTGGCGGTGCTTGGACTGATCCTCCTGTCGGCGGCAATGGCTCTGTTCGCCTTTATAAGATGGTTCCGGACAGGCAGAGACGACCGCATCGTGCCGACGGTGGAATTTTACTCGCCGGACGGCATGAATCCGCCGGAGCTGTCATATATCGTAAATCAAAAGGTGGATATATCGTCCGTTTCGGCCATGATATTTTTCTGGGCGTCAAAGGGCTATATCGGCTATACCGAAAAGGAGGACGGCTCCTTTGAGCTGGAAAAGCTCAAGGATATGGATTCGGAGCGGCCCGAATACGAGCGGCGGGCCTTTAAGTCCCTGTTCGGGGACAAGAGCACCGTAACAAGCCGTCAGATAGAAACCGGCTTTTATGACGAGGCCCAAAGCATAATGATAAACGCCCAGGAATGCTTCCGTGGCGAGAGGGCGCTGGAGAGCGGCTCAAACGCCAAAGCCTCTTACGCCCAGCTCGCGCTCTGTCTGCTGGCGCCGCTGCTCTACGGAATTTTAGCCATACCCGACATAGGTCTGTTCGGATTTGCGGGACTGGTTCCGGCGGCGGCTGTCTACGCCCTGTCGGCGGCGCTGATACAGCGCAAAAACGGGAATAAGATAATTTCGGCCTTGTTGGTGCTTCTGGCGGGGACGGTCGGCGGGCTGCTGGCCTGCCGGCTCATGGAAGCCAGATTTTTCGGCAGCCAATTCCGCTGTCTGGCAATAGCCGGCCTTGCGTCGGCGGGAGCGTTTTTCGCCGCCCTTATCCGCAAGCGCACGGACTACGCCACAAAAATTACAGGCCGATGCATGGGCTTTAGAGATTTCCTTTTGACGGCGGAAAAGGACCGTCTGGAAGCGCTGGTGAACGAAAACCCCGCTTACTTTTTCGACACCCTGCCCTTTGCCTTTGTGCTGGGGGTGACTGATGTCTGGGCCAAAAAGTTCGAGGGGCTGATAAAGGAGCCGCCCGCCTGGTACACCGGCTATTACGGCGGCTATCCCTTCTCCCCCCTGTATATGACCCATTCGGTGACGCGAGCCTCGACGGGACTAAGCAAGGTCTACGCCGAAAGGGCCGTCAGGAACTCCGGCGGCGGCTTCCGCGGCGGAGGTTTTTCCGGAGGCGGTTTCTCCGGCGGCGGAGGCGGCGGCGGTGGGGGCCACGCGTGGTAAACCAAACTCAAAAAAGAGACCCGGCACAATGCCCAATGTCATTAAGATAAGACATTGTGCCGAAGTGACACGGCAAAGAAACGGGCGCCTCGGGAACGGTGTGCCCAT
>CANRJP010000038.1 GCA_947630975.1 uncultured Clostridia bacterium | reverse complement strand
AAAGTGCATCTCTATCTTGATTATGCCGTCGCCGCCGCAGGCCTCGCACCGTCCGCCCCGAACGTTGAAGCTGAACCGTCCCGATCCGTAGCCCCGAGCCTTGGCCTCGTTTGTGGCGGCGAATATCTCCCTTATGTCCCCAAAGACGCCGGTGTAGGTGGCCGGATTGGAGCGGGGAGTGCGGCCTATGGGGGACTGGTCGATGTTTATGACCTTGTCGAGATTTTCCATTCCCTCCATGCCGCCGTGCTTGCCGGGAATGGCGTGGCTGCGGTTCAGGTCGCGGCTCAGGCGCTTGCAGATCACCTCGTTGACGAGGGAGCTTTTGCCGCTGCCGCTGACGCCGGTGACGCAGATGAACTGCCCCAGCGGGAAGCTGACGTCGATGCTTTTCAGGTTGTTTTCCGCCGCACCGCGAACGGTGAGCCAGCGGTCGGTCAGGGGCCGCCGCTCGGCGGGAATGTCGATGTGCTTTCTGCCGCTGAGATAGTCGCCGGTGACGGAGGCGGGGGTGTTCTTGATGTCCTCCACCGTGCCGGCGGCCACGATCTCGCCGCCGTGGATACCCGCTCCCGGCCCCACGTCCACGATGTAGTCGGCGGCGTACATGGTGTCCTCGTCGTGCTCCACCACGATGAGGGTGTTGCCGAGGTCGCGAAGGTTTTTCAGGGCGGCAAGGAGCTTGTTGTTGTCCCGCTGGTGGAGGCCGATGCTGGGCTCGTCCAGAATGTACAGCACGCCCACAAGGCCGGAGCCTATCTGGGTCGCCAGACGTATGCGCTGAGCCTCGCCGCCGGAAAGGGTGCCCGCGCTGCGGGAAAGGGTCAGGTAGTCCAGCCCCACGTTTTTCAGAAAGCCCAGGCGGGCGTTTATTTCTTTCAATATCTGCTCGGCGATGATGGCGTCGTTTTTCCCGAATTTAAGGCTGTTGAAGAACTCCAGCTCCCGAACCACGTCCATGGAGCAGACCTCGTCGATGTTTTTGCCGCCCACGGTGACGGCCAAGCTTTCCTTTTTCAGCCGCTTGCCGTGGCAGACGTGGCACTCGCTCTCCCGCATCAGGGGCTCGATGTCCATTTTCGACCACTCGCTGCCGGTCTGGTCGTAGCGGCGCTGGAGGTTGTTCACAAGGCCCTCGAAGGGAGCCCGCTGGCGGTGGAGCTTGCCGTGGCGGTAGTATTCCAGGTCGAGGGGTTCGCCCTTTGTGCCGAAGAGGAACAGGTCGATTATCTCCTTGGGAAGGGTTTTGACCGGCACATCAAGGCGGAAGTTGTACTTTTTCGCCATGGCCCGGTAATAGATGTTGGCCACGCTGTCCTCCTTGTCGGCGGCCCGCCAGCCGCTGACGGCGAAGGCCCCCTCCAGCACCGACAGTTCGCCGCTTATCAGCACCAGATCCGGATCCACCCGCTTAAGGCTGCCTATGCCGCCGCACTGGGGACAGGCGCCGAAGGGGCTGTTGAAGGAAAAGGTGCGGGGCGAAAGCTCGTCGATGCTTATGCCGCAGTCGGGGCAGGCGTAATTCTGGGAAAAGGTCAGCTCCTCCTCGCCGTTAAGCACAATAACGGTGCCGTCGCTGAGATGGAGGGCCAGCTCCAGCGAGTCGGTGAGGCGCTTGCGGATGTCGGGCCGCACCACAAGGCGGTCGATGACTATCTCGATGCTGTGCTTCTTGTTCTTTTCAAGAGCTATCTCCTCGGTGAGCTCGTAAAGGTGGCCGTCCGCCCGCACACGGACGTAGCCGCTCTTTTTGGCGTCCTCCAGCACCTTTTGATGCTCGCCCTTTTTAGCCCTGACGACGGGAGCCAGTATGTGAAGGCGGCTGCCCTCGTCAAGGGACAGTATCTGATCCACTATCTGATCCACGGACTGCTGCTTTATCTCCCGTCCGCACTTGGGGCAGTGGGGCACGCCCACCCGGGCGAAGAGCAGACGGAGGTAGTCGTATATCTCCGTCACGGTGCCCACGGTGGAGCGGGGATTTTTGTTGGTGGTCTTTTGGTCGATGCTGATGGCGGGGCTGAGACCCTCGATGTATTCAACGTCGGGCTTTTCCATCTGGCCCAAAAACATACGGGCGTAGGCGGAGAGGGACTCCACGTACCGCCGCTGTCCCTCGGCGTAAATGGTGTCGAAGGCCAGCGAGGTCTTGCCGCTGCCGCTGACGCCGGTGAACACCACCAGCTTGTCCCGGGGGATTTCCAAATCGATATTTTTAAGATTGTTCTCTTTTGCGCCCTTGATTATGAGCTTGTTTTCCTTCACTTTAATTCACCTTTTAATCTCTTGATTTTGTCGCGTAGCTTGGCCGCGTCCTCGAAGCGCAGCTCCTGTGCGGCCAGCTGCATTTCGTTGGTGAGCTTGGCGATAACGTAAGTTACGTCCACCTTTTCTTCCTTTTCCTCGCCGGGCTTCACGGCGGCGATGACGTCGCTGACGGCCTTTTTGATGCCCTGGGGAATTATGCCGTGATCCTTGTTGTACCTGTCCTGTATCTCACGGCGGCGGTTGGTCTCGCCGATGGCCCGCTTCATGGAGTCGGTCTCGGTGTCGGCGTACATTATGACCTTGCCGTCTACGTTTCGGGCGGCCCGGCCTATGGTCTGTATCAGCGAGGTCTCGCTGCGGAGGAAGCCCTCCTTGTCCGCGTCCAGTATGGCTACCAGCGACACCTCCGGCAGGTCGAGGCCCTCGCGGAGGAGGTTGATGCCCACAAGCACGTCGAACACGCCCAGCCGCAGGTCGCGGACTATCTCCATACGCTCCAGCGTCTCCACGTCGGAGTGCATATATTTTACCTTTACCCCCATGGTGCGCAGATAGTCGGTGAGGTCCTCGGCCATTTTTTTGGTGAGCGTCGTCACCAGCACCCGCTCCCGTCGGTCGGCCCGGGCGTATATCTCCCCGAGGAGGTCGTCTATCTGACCCTTTACCGGGCGGACAATAATCTCGGGATCAAGCAGACCCGTGGGCCTTATCACCTGCTCGGCGATGTTTTTGGACAGGCCCCGCTCGTACTCCGCCGGTGTGGCGCTGACATAGATGGCCTGATTGAGCCGCTGATTGAACTCCTCGAAGTTCAGGGGCCGGTTGTCCAGCGCCGAAGGCAGGCGGAAGCCGTAGTCCACCAGATTTTGCTTGCGGCTCCGGTCGCCGTTGTACATGGCCCGCAGTTGGGGTATGGTGACGTGGCTCTCGTCCACCACCAGAAGGAAGTCCTTGGGGAAGTAGTCCAGCAGGGTATAGGGGGCGCTGCCGGCGGGGCGGCCGCTGATGTGGCGGCTGTAGTTTTCGATGCCGCTGCAATAGCCCACCTCCCGCATCATCTCGATGTCGTAGTTGGTGCGCTCCTCAAGGCGCTGAGCCTCCACAAGCTTGTTGTTGGCCCGCAGCTCTCGGAGCCGCTCCTCCAGCTCGCACTGTATGCCGTAAATTGCGGCCTCCAGCTTGTCGTTGGTGGTGACGTAGTGTGAGGCGGGAAAGATAGCCACGTGGCTGCGGGAGCCAAGTATCTCGCCGGTGAGGGCGTCTATCTCCGTTATCCTGTCTATCTCGTCCCCGAAAAACTCCACCCGCACGGCGTTTTTTTCGGTGTTGGCGGGGATTATCTCCAGCACGTCCCCGTGAACGCGGAACTTGCCCCGGACAAAGTTGATGTCGTTGCGCTGGTACTGCATCTCGATAAGGCGGGCGATGACCTCGTCCCGATCCTTCACCATGCCGGGCCGCAGGGACAGCAGCATATCCCGGTAGTCGTTGGGGTCGCCGAGACCGTAGATACAGCTCACCGAGGCGACGACGATCACGTCCCGCCGCTCGAAGAGAGCGCTGGTGGCGCTGTGGCGGAGCTTGTCTATCTCCTCGTTGGTCTGGGCGTCCTTTTCGATATAGGTGTCGCTGGCGGCGATATAGGCCTCGGGCTGGTAGTAGTCGTAAAAGCTGACGAAATATTCCACGGCGTTGTTGGGAAAGAACTCCTTCAATTCGCTGCAAAGCTGGGCCGCGAGGGTCTTGTTGTGTGCCAGCACCAGAGTGGGCTTTTTGTACTGTTCAATGACGTTCGCCACGGTAAAGGTCTTGCCGCTGCCGGTGACGCCCAGCAGGGTCTGGGCGGCGTAGCCGTTTTTCAGGCCCCGTACAAGGCTTTCGATGGCCTTGGGCTGGTCGCCCGTGGGCTTGTAGTCGGAAACGAGTTGGAAATCCATTTTATCACAACCAATTTTTTAAAATTAGGAATGAGGAATGAGGAATATTGATGCGGAAGTTACTTTATTTGTCGTTGCCGCCGTAAGTCGGTACATGGGAATTTTTATTGATAATTTCGTTCATTATTGCCGCCGTAAACGTTTGATGGCGGACGGCCGATGGCCGCCCCTACGAAATCGAGGTTATATCACCGCCACACCAACGACAAATAATATATCTGCAACATAATTATTCCTAATTCCTCATTCCTCACTCCTCATTCCCAAAGGGCACACCCTCATGCACACGCCGCAGACGGCGCCCCGTCCTATGCCCTGAAACTCGCGCTTCATATATTCGCTGCAAGCTCGGGCGTCGAATATCTCACGCCTTTCCATGCCGGGCACGTAGTTTACGCCCCGTATTGCCAGGGCGGCGCAGCTCTCGGCGCAGATATTGCAGCCGCCGCATCGGTCGCGGTACTCATGCTCCTCCACGGGGAGGGGAGCGTCGGTGAACACCGTCCCCAGCCGCACCCTCGGGCCGTATTTACGGGACAGGAACAGGGCGCTCTTGCCTATGCTGCCCAGCCCCGCCCTGACGGCGCATTTTTTGTGGCTGAAGCGGCCGGCGTACTCGCCCACCGACTGGCTGGCGGGTATGGCCGCCGCCCGGAAGCCCTCGGCGTTCAGCATGAGCACCAGCTTTTCCGCCGCCCGATCTATATACGCGTTCACCGTCCGGTAGTGGTGGAAGTAGGTCTTTGTGGGGCCGTCCTCTATCTCGTCCACCACCGCGTCCGACAGGCGAACCACCAGACTGACGGCGTATTCCAGCCCCTCGAAGGGGGTGTCGGGATTGTGTGAAAAGCCCGTCTCGGTGATCAGCTCCCCCGCCGTCAGAGCCATGATTTTTTCGCCGATTCTTTCGTCCATGGCCGCGCCTCCTTAGTGCCGTATTCCTTGAAATTATATTATACCATATTATTTATTTAATTGCAACACATAGAATAAAAAAATCGGGAGCGGTTCTCCCATGCGGCGGGCCGCTCCCGAAAAAATTTACCAGCTTATTATCCAATCGTACAAATCACGGTACTTCACCGTGCTGGCGGCCCAGGAGTGATCGGTGTTCATACCGCGGCGGGCCATGTCCTGCCATTTGTTCGGCTGTTCAAAAAATACCTTTTTGGAGTAATTGACGGTGTTGAGCATCTCGCCGGCGTTGTAATTGGCGAAGGAGAAGCCCAGACCGGTATTGTTGTACTCGTTGTATGGCGGCACGGTGTCCTTGAGGCCGCCGGTCTCCCTGACGATGGGCACGGCTCCGTAGCGCAGGGCCATGAGCTGGGTCAGGCCGCAGGGCTCGAACCTCGAAGGCACCAGCATGGCGTCGGCGGCGGCGTAGAGCTTGTGGCTCAGCTCGTCGCTGTAAAGTATGTTGGCGCTCATCTTGCCCTGATGGTGCCAGGCGGCGCCCTTGAACATATCCTCATAGCGCCGGTCGCCGGTGCCGATGATTACAAACTGGGTAAAATCGTCCACGATGCCGTTTATGACCTGCTCGATAAGATCAAGGCCCTTCTGGTCGGTGAGGCGGGAGATGAGACCTATCATATATTTGTCCCGATCCACAGTGAGGCCCAGCTCCGCCTGAAGGGCGGTCTTATTCTGCCACTTTTTGGCCCAGGCGTTGTAGCGGTTATAGTTGGCCGCTATTGCCGGGTCGGTGTCGGGATTGAAAATGTCGTAGTCTATGCCGTTGACTATGCCGCAGAGGGAAGCCCCTCTGGCCCGGAGCAGGCCGTCCAGCCCCTCGCCGTAGCCCGGGGACTGAATTTCGCGGGCGTAAGTCTCGCTGACGGTGGTGATGAAGTCGGCGTATACCAAACCGCCCTTGAGCATATTGGCGTCCTTTTTGAACTCCAGTTTGTCCGGGGTGAAAAGGTAATCTCCGAAGCCCGTAAGGCCCTTGATGGTCTTTACGTCCCAGCAGCCCTGGAATTTCAAGTTGTGGATAGTCATAATGGTGCGGATGCCCCGGTAAAATTCGCCGCCGGCGAACTCATTTTTCAGGTACACGGGGATTATGCCCGTCTGCCAGTCGTGGCAGTGGATGATGTCGGGGCGGAAATCCACCACCGGCAGAATGGACAGCACGGCCTTGCAGAAAAAGCAGAATTTTTCGATGTCGCCCCGAATGTCGCCGTAGGGCTTCGGCCCGCTGAAATACCGCTTGTTGTCGATGAAATAGTATTTTACGCCCTGATATTCGTACTCCATGATACCCACATACTCGTTGCGTATGTATTCGCCGGTATCAAGGTAAAAATGGGCCACATACTTAAAGTCCTTGCTGTACTTCTGCGGTATGCAGGTATAGCAGGGCAGGACGACGCGGACATCGTACTCGCTTTTATCAAATTCCTTGGGCAAAGAGCCCACAACGTCGGCCAAACCGCCGGTCTTAACAAAAGGGACGCACTCGGACGCCGCGAACAGTATTTTTTTCATATTGGTCCTCCTTCCTCCCATCAGAATTCAACCATACGAAGTGTATAAATGAAGTGTATAAATATAGTATAATACATTTTTATCCATTTGTAAACACTAAAATGTAAATTTTTTTATTTTATTTTTTTAACTGAATGTTATATAATATGCCCGCTTATTAAAACTGTACAAATTCAAATCGGGACAAAAGGCTTTTTTATGTCAAATGCCCCTTTAAAACGAAAAATGTTTGTGCTATTATATATAAAGCCCGAATATGTGGCGCAACGCGGCGCTTTCGGGCAAAAATAAAAGGAGGGTCCGTTTTGTTCACGAGGAGGATAACCATTGATACGGTGGATAAGGTTCAAAATCTGGTCGGCGCCGCTACCGCCGCGCCCTTTGAGGTAAATGTCATAGACGAAAAATTTACCGTCAACGCCAAGTCCATAATGGGGTTGTTCAGCATAGACAGGCGCGATCCGGTGACCATCACGGTGAACGCCGACGACAACAGCCTGGAAGCCAAAGAGTTCCTCGATGTGATCGACGATTATATCGTCTGAGTACATAAATTGCCTAAACACGAGACCGACGACAAAATTCCTGCATAGTAAACGCTGATTAAGTAGCGCCTTTGGCTCAGCACGACGCTTGACGGCCAAATTTCCCCGATACTGCGTCAAAAATGCTCGAAATACATCAAGTATTTCTGCGCTTTTTTCCTTGTCTCGAGAAAATTATGTCTCGCCAATCGCCGCACTGTATTTAATCAGTGTTTACCATAAACGAGGGCGAAGCTCGAAAGGGAGTTCCCTTTCGATAAAAAATATCAAATCCCGGGACGCGTACCCGGGATTTGATATTATTAATTATTGTCTTAAGGCGATACCGATTTATTTGGCGGCAACGGGGATCGAGGGCGTACCCGCAACGGTGCCGCTGACTACTATCTCTGCGGTGCCGGGCACGACTGTGGTGCCGGTGCAGGCGGCGGTGATGGTGGCGGCGGGAACGGTTATTGTCTCGGAGGCCGTGCCGCCCGGCAAGGTGAGAGTGCCGCCGCTGAAGTCATAGTTGGCGGCGCCGAATTCCTCGCCGTCAACGGTTATGCCCGTTATGACGGGCACGGGATTGAACAGGTCGGTGAGGACGACGTTGGTCGCCTCGGCGTTGCCGTAATTATAGAGATCAAAGGTGTAGGTGATGGCGTTGCAGCCGTTGGGGCAGGCGCTCATGGACTTTACGATGCTCACGTCGGCATAGTCGGCCACGGGCAGAGTGTCGGAGACCTCAACCGTCTGTACGCAGGGGCCCGCAAGGGAGAATGTCGCCGTGTTCTCGATGCCGGCGCCCGACGTCAGGTCGGCGAACTCGTTGACTTGGGCCTTGTAAACAATGATGGCGTTGCTGCCGGCGGCAAGGCTGGGCACGGTGAACTTCACCTCGGTGGCGTCCGAGCTGTCCACCTGAAGGCTGGTGGAAAGAACGCCGTCGATATAGAGGTTGGCCGGGCCGGTATAGGTGAGCGGATTGACCGGGCTCTGACATCCGTCGGGTGTGTAGGAGCCCAGATTATCGGCAATAGTGACCTGACCCTCACCGGAGCAGCAGTTGTTGCTGAGAGTGAGGATATAGGTTATTTCGTCATTGGCGCGGTAAGAGGTCTCGAGAGAGGTTTTTGTGGCCTCCAAAGAGTCCTGGAGGGTAGCCGTGGCCACGTTGGAGGTGGCGGTTCCCCGTGTGCTCCCGCCGTAAAGATAAGACAGGCGGGCCTGATTGGTAATTTGCGTTGCCATAGTATTTCTCCTGGATTTTATTATTTGTAGCTACACTTTATTATATGCCTCCGGCGGGAAAACCGTGCAGGAGAACGCCGGCGGCGAGCCGAAGCGGGATATTTATTGAAATACAATAATTATTTTAATTATTTGATAAAAATATATTGACATTCTCCTTCCGTTTGTGCTATACTGTTCACAAATGAAAGGAGAGAGAAAAATGACGACCGAAAAAAACAAAAAAATTGCGGAGGGCGCCGGACTGCCGGTCTACGGCCTTGTTTCGGGGCTGAGCTGCTTTTTTCTGGCGGGGCGGGGCCCCTTGGGGAGCCTGCTGTTCGTGCTGATACAGGCGGGATTTATACTGCGCATCGGGCCGAAAAGCGGACGGTGGTTCCTGATACCGGTAACTTTGCTGTTTTTGGGCTCGGTACTCAACGACTGCCCGATTTGGCGGCCATGGAACGTTATCGTTTCGCTGCTGCTGTACTCGGCGGCCTGTACCGGCCCGGATCTCCGAAGGGAGGGATGGGATTTTGCGGGGAACTGCCTTCGGGGACTGTCCCGGCCCTTCATGTTCCTGACTCTGCCCTTCCGCCGGCTGGCGGAGCTGAGCGGCGGTAATTCCTCCGTTGTAAAGCGGGTGCTGACCGCTCTGGCCATAGCCTGCCCGGCGGTGCTGGTGCTGCTGGCGCTGCTGTCCCGGGCGGACACGGTGTTCTCGGTGGGGCTGGGCAATCTGTTGAGCGGCCTGATAAGGGCCGTAAATCTCACGACCTTTTTCCGGCTCATCATCAGCGTTTTCGCGGCGCTGTACCTCTTCGGCTTCCTCTGCGCGGCGCTGGAGGGCCCTTGGACGGATAACCGTCCGCAAGCCGAAAAAAAGACCGATCTGCTGATAGTTGACATAATTTTTTGCTGCATATTGGCGGTTTATACAATATTTTGCATTATTCAATTCAGATATTTGTTCTGTGGAGCGAAGCTGCCCTATAATTTGAGCTACACGAACTACGCCCGGCGGGGCTTCTTCGAGCTTTTGGGTCTGTCCGGCGCAAATCTGCTCCTGATACTCTTCACCGTCCGCCGTCGGAGCTCCGGAAGCTCTTACCGGCTGGCAAAATGGCTTTGCGCCTATCTGTGCGCCGTAACTGGAGTGCTGCTGGCCTCCTCCTTTTACCGTATGCTGCTGTACTGCGGCTCCGACGGGCTGACACGGCTGAGATTTTTTGTGCTGGGCTTTCTGATATTCGAGGCTCTGGGCCTCATCGCCACGGCGGTGTACATCTTTAAGCCGGTGTTCAATCCGGGGCTTGTGTACCTTGGCCTGGGGCTGGTGTATTATGTGCTGCTCAACCTTGTGCCGGCGGACTACTTTGTGGCAAAAAGCCAGGTGGATATGTATCTGAGCGGCCGGAGGGACGAAATAAGCTACGCCCTGACCCTGTCCGCCGACGCGGCGCCCCAGCTCGCCCGCGTGGCCGGTCACGGGGACAGGCATATAATCAACACCTACGGAACCTTCGACGCGGATGGACATTACATTCCCTTTTTGGACAATTACTTCGACCGCATAGCCCCCGGCGGCGACTGGCGGGAGTTCAACCTCGCCAGATACAGGGCGGCGAAAATAAAATACTGAGGAGTTGACCGAAATGGACGAAAAACACGGCGGAAGCTTTAACGAAATAAAGCCGGTGCGGGCCGACCGGGCCATGAAGGCGACAAAGGCCGTAATGCTCGCTGTGGGGGCGTTCAACCTTTTGGTGGCGGCGGCGCTGGCGCTGCGGTTTCTGGATCTGCTGAAATACCTTCCGGAGCTGGGCCTGAAGGTCTATGACCGGGGAAGGGTGTTTATATGCTTCCTGCTGTACAGCATTTTTATCCTGCCGCCCTCCAGCGGCTTCGGGCTGGGAACGGCCATATTTTTCCTGCGGGATCAGAAGCGGATAGGGATATTCGACAGGAGCTGCGTGTTTTTCATCATACTGTTTACTCTTAGCCTTGTGCCGGGGCTGATGTTCGCCGGTTCGATGATATTGAGTATGTTCGGTGTTTGATACTAATCGCAAAATCCCCGCCATCAAACGATGACGGGGATTTCTTTTAAAATCTTACCATGTGGCCTCGTCGCCGGCGGCGGGGTCGGTCACGGTCTGCTCATTGTCAGGGCCGGTGAACTCGCCGCTGAATGTGATGTCGTCCATGACGGACTTCACGGGTGACAGGTCGCGGATGTCGATCTCGGGATCAATAAACTTTTTCATAGGGATTTCCTCCTTCTATCAGAGCTCGGGAATGAATTCGTAGTCGGTAAGGTCGTCAACGATTTCGCTGTCGGCAATATCGGTTTCAACGAATTCGATCTCCACAGACTCAAGGGAAAGGGTCTCGGCCATCTGAAGGTCGGTCACGTCCACGTCGTCCTTAATGCCGAGGTCAACGGCCTTCTTAACCATACCGTCGGCGCCGTAGAGCTTATCCCAGGCGCCCTTGAGCAGCGGGAACTTAGCCTCGGAAGTATCACTCTTTTTCTGCTTAACGAAGCTGATTACAGCGTTGGCGGCGGTCAGGCGGGCGGGTCTTATAGTAGTGCCCTTGCCGTTTATGATGCTGTCAACGAGCTCACCGTACAGACTGGCGCTGACGGTCTCGCCGTAAATCTTCTGTTCGCCGATAACAACGTAAGGTCTTACGTTGTAGGTGCGGGCGCTGTTGGTGGCGGTAATTCCGCTGATAGCCAGACGGAAGGTGTCGCTCACCTTGCCGAAAGCCTTGTCGGTCATAGATTCGGGAGCCACGGTGTAGTTGCCGCTTTCGTCCTTACCGTTTACGCTGTACTCGAAGCCCACATCGGTGATGCCGTCCTTGACACCCTTTACGGTTGCGGTGAAAGCCAGACCAAGGGTGGCGGTGCCGTCGGCCTCAACTATGCGGAGGGCGGGCTCGGCGGTAACCTCGGTTATTCCGGCCAGTGCCAGTACCTCGCTGTCGGTCATGGCATAGTCATAAATCCGGAACTCATCGATAAGGCCGTTATAGAATTCGCCGTTTTTGCCCCAGTTGGCCTTACCTATCTGGAGTATGGGAGCGCTGCCCAAAGTCGCAAAAATATCATTTGTATAATCCTGCGTCTTGGCAAGCTTGCCATCAATGTACAGCTCGGTGGAGCCGGTCTTAACTACCGCCGTTACAAGCTTCCAATCCTTTCCGAAGCCGGTCACGGAGGGATTTGCAGCGCGTTCGCCGCCGCTGTAACGCTCGACGGTCAGAACATCATCTTTATCAATGAGTCCTCCAAGATAATGTTCACTCTCGTAATGCTGTTCACTCGTATCAGAAGCCGCGAAGAAGGGCCAGTTAGCCTTACTGCTGTCGGCAATCTTGGCATAGAAGCTGACGGTCATTTCGGGAACACGGGTCAGCAGTGAGCCGCCGCCGTTCTCGGTGACATTGAGCCAGTTGGAGACTGTGCCGTCAAGGGACAGAGCTCTGCCCTGCTTGCCATCGGCCAGAACATTCTTGCCCTGTGCCTCCGCCTTGCCCTTGCCGCCGGCGAAGCCGCTGTCCTCATCGTCGAAGCTAAGATTGAGAAGCAAGCCGTCATAGGGTTCCTCATCATATACTATGGTGACTGTCTTATCTTCGGGGATTTCGCCGGAAAGAGCGCCTGTGGCATCGGCGTTATAGGTGTGTATGGTCTTGTTTCCGTAGAAGGGCGTCTTTATGACATAATCGGAAGCGTCATATGTAGTACCCAAGGCCGTGAAGGTTTCGGAAGGAGCGATCTCCTCACCGTCGGCGTTCACGTGCTTGACGGTAATCTCCGTGGGTTCGACAGCAGCCCGAATCTCGGCCTGAGTGAGGGCGGTATTCGCGGTGCGGACGCTTGTAACTTTAGCGTCAAGAGGCCCGGCGGTAATCTTTTCACCCAGAGTTACGTCAACGTCCTGAATGGTGGCGTCGATAAGACCGTTTACATAGGTGACAAGCTCGCGGGCGTCGGCATCGTAGGTTACGACATAGTTTATCCAGCCAAGAGAGGCCTGACCCTTTACTCCCCAAGTCGCGGAACCGTTCTTACCGTTATCGGTGAAGTACCAGCTTGCGTCGCTGAACATATTCTGGCTCTTTTCAACCTTTTCGCCAACGGTGATTTGGGGAGCAACGGCTTTGTACTCGTAAGTATCGTCAACGGTCTGCTTCTTAAGCTCGAGCTTAAGGTTTCCGCTCTCAAGGAGAGTACCCTCCTTGGCTATATCGTTCTGGTTGAGTTCAAGGGATATGGTGAAGCTGCCCTTTGCGGGAGCCGCGGCGATTTCGGCGGCGGTGTTGACATCGTAGGACTTACCGTCGTCAGCGCCGAGACCGTTCTTAACGGGTAGGGGCTTCATATCGGTTATGGTCATCATCTGAACGGGATAGCCCTTGCCGCCGTTCCACGCATTGTGTATCCAATAATAGTAATCGCCGTTGAACCAGGTCAGGCGCAGATCGCCTTCCTCGCTGCCGTTGGCAATATAGGGACGGGCGTTGTCCTTTTCGGAATTCTTTGTGATATAGGTGGTATCGGTTACGGCGCTGTAGTCGTCGCTGAGAGTGTACCTAACTATCTCAAATATTCTGCCGAACACGCCGTCCACGGGAACGGAAGCGTAAATCACATGGGGATCGGCCTTGTCGATGGACATACCGCCGCTGTAACAGAGCTCTACGCTATTAGAGGCATTTTCGTGGAATGTGGTGTTGAATTCGGGATCGGGCAGGTCTGTAAATTCCCATTTGGTGCCGTCATGACGGGCATACCAGTAATCATGCTTTCTGCGGTCATTGGTGAGCTTTACCATAGCAATGGCGGGATGGCCGCCGTCATTCACTACTTCCCATACCCAATCGCGAGTGCCCTGAGAAGGAGTATCAACGGCCACAGCCTTGCTGGTGTCGTCATTCTTGTTGACTTTGAGCATATTGTTGTCAACATTGCCGACAACGTTGCCGTTCACGTCAAGAATATCATAGTTGCTTATCTTTATTCTGTTGAAATACAGCCAGTCAGGATTCTCGTTGTCGGGATGGCCCGTGGTGTAAGTGACCCATATCTCGTCCTTGCCGTTGGAGGTATACTTGGCATAGGGACGGGAGCCGCTGGACTGGACTATCTGCTTGGGGCCCCAAGAGAAGGAGGCCGTGTAATCGTTCTCTGCGGTGGGCATATTGAGCTGAGCAAGTGTGGGATGCCAGCCAACACCTCTCCAACCCATGTAAAAATGATCGGGGTCGTCGGAAAGGATAAAGGGATTGGGATAGGTGGTATTATGGTTAGTATCCAGCCTCTTCTCCGCAGCCAAGGTTGTGATGTCGTAGGGTTCCTTGGAAACTCTGTAATAGAAGCAGGGCTCGTCGGTATGGCGGCTGTAGATTATCATGATGTGGTGGTCGGGCAGCTCAAGGAAGGAGGGGTTGTTGTGGTCGTCGGGCTGGATATTGCTGCGAACCAGAACCTCCTCATATTCCTTGGTATTGTTGTCATACTGAGTGGCCTTTATGTTGCCGTAGTTGTCTATGTAGCCGATATAGGTATAATTGACCGTACCGTCCTCGTTCTTAACGGTGAGGGAGCGGGGATCGGCGAACCAGCAGGTGGCGCCGTCGGCTATAATGCTGCCGGTGAGGCCGGTTCCGTCATATTTTGTATATACAAGCTCAATCATATTTTCGCCTCCGACCTCGGGAGTAATGGTGAGGACGGAATTCTCCTCGTCAAGGACATAGAAGTCCTCGCCGTCCTTAATCACACCGGCGGGATTGGGATAGGTGTAGCTGCCGCCCGCCTCGGTGATGAAGGAAATATCATCGCCGTACTTACGACCGTCAAGAGTGGTAGTCACGGTGACTGTGACAGGCTCGCCGACTTTGAGAGTAAGAGTGGGCTTTTCTTTCTGCTGGGCGTTGTAAATCCAAACGCCGCCGGTATCGCCCGCTATACGGAAGGTCACCTCGTCATATCCTTCCTCGTGTATCCTCTTAACATAAGACAGCAGTTTTTTACTGTTAAGATTAATTGTCTGGCCGCTTACCGCATATCCACTGTTACTGCCGGCGGTTATGGCGTCGGTAAGACCCAAAAATTCATACTTGGACACATCGCCGTCCGCGCCGAGAGCGTTCTTGCCGTTGGCGTCGACCGTCCACGAATCCTTAATGCTGTTGCCGTAGACGCCCAGACGCTGACCGCCGGAGGTCTGCTTGACCTGCGTGACGGTCATGGCCAGAGTTACGGAAACCAGCTTGCTGTAATCCAAGTCCTGGGGCAGCTTAAAAGCTATTACAGTATGGCGTGGGTTATTGAAGTTTCCCGTGGTTGAAAGGCTGGACTGATTTGTTACCGTGCCGTCGTCGTCAGTGAACGACTTGGCGGCGGTCCAAGTTTTGCCGGCGGCAACAAGCATACCCACCTTGTCTCCGGCGGGATTTTTCGCGCCGTCATCGCCACTTGCCGTGCCTAAATCCGTCGTATCACTAAAATACATTGCACGATCGGCGGGAACGGTCGTCTCCTCCGCAGCCGCGCCGGCCGTAAGGCCGAACATGGGCACGACAGAGATTATCATGGCTAACGCGACAGCCAATGAAATGATTTTCTTCATGCGATCTCTCTCCTTTTTAAAATTATACAATCATTATACAACAATAACAATTTTTTGTCAAGTGCCGAAACGGAAGTTGTGCAAAATTTTATCGTTGTCCGGGGAACCCATGCGGGCCACCGTCAGACGGTGTCTGTCCCCTCAAAGGGGAAGGCTTTGTCCCTGTCATTGTCAAAGACAAATAGAGTGACCGCCCCGCCAATATTCCTCATTCCTCATTCCTAATTCCTAATTCCTAATTCACTCAAAGGGTATTATCTCCAGCAGGCTCGTCCACTCACCGGCGGTGCTGCCGTGGCCTATAATCCGTATATAGCGGATGTCGGCGTCCACGCCGTGAATGTTAAAGGGCTGTCCCTGAGTGGAGCTGCCGGAAAAGACGGTGCCGTATTCCGCGCCGTCGGCGCTGACCGCCAGCTCGTACCTGGTGGAGCGCACGTCGTACTGCCAGAAGGACAGAGCGACATTTGAAATGTGCCTTACCTCGCCAAGGTCAAACACGGCGTTAAAATCTATGGCAGCGTAACGCGTGGACATTTTTCCGTCGAAAGCGTTGGCGGGGGGATTTGCGGCCTCGGGGACGCTGACCGCCTCGGCGCGGACAATGCTTACGGCGCCGGCTCTGTCGATGAATTCATCCAGCGGCCGGTCTATATCCGCCGTGCTCTGGCTGCCGCCGGCGCGGGGAACGGTGAACTCATAGGTTCCCGCCGTTTTTTCGGTCACGGGAACTTGGCCGGACGTCAGTATTTCCGTCAGCAGCCGCTCCGCCGGAGCGGCCTCGCAGGGCATGAAGTTGCGGAGCTTATAACCCACATAGACCAGATCGCCCTCGGTCTCCGCCTGACGGTCAAAAAGGGCCGGCACCGAGGAGGCGCTGACGAACAGACCTTCGTCGGTGTTCACTACCGGGGCGTTCAGATAGACCGTCCCGCCGTTACGGCGGACGGAGGCGCTGTCGGGAACGATTATAAGGCTCTCGTCCCCGTCGTAAACCGAGGCGAAGCCGGCGCCGTCCCACTCCACGCTGTAGCCCAGAGCCTCGGCCAAAGCCCGCAGGGGCAGATACACGTCGCCGTCCCGGTAAGGAGCGGGGGCGGGCGTCACTTTTCCGCCGTAGAACAGGGTTCCGCTGCCCACGCGCATAACGGCGGTATTGTTCAGCCGCCATGTGATATAGGGCATAAGGTCGGGAACTTCGTTCAGGCCGCCAAGATACTTGTAATATTCGCACAGGGCCAGCAGAGTGGCTCCCACGCCGAAGTTTTCGGTGGAAGAGTCGGTAACGGCCCTTGTGGCGGCGGAGCCGACCTCCTGAACATAGCCCACGAGGCCGTCGGGCCGGATAGCCACGCGGCGCAGATAGTTTACGCCGCCCTCGGCGTAGGGCAGATAGGTGTCCGCGTCCAGCAGGCCGGAGTTTATGCCGTAAAGCAGGGCGTAGGTCATGAAGGCCGTGCCGCTGGTCTCATAGCCGTGAGGGTTGGCGTCGCTGACGGGGTACAGGGGCAGCATGGACTGGGTCCAGTACTTATTGCCCTCGCCGTCGTCCTTCATGCAGGCCGCGGCTCCGGCGGCCATCTGACGGAAAATGCCGCTGAGATCGCCGTAATGCTCCCAGTTTTCGGGCATATCTCTGAGCACCTGGGCCAGAGCCGCCATGACCCAGCCGTTGCCCCGCGCCCAGAAGTTTTTCTGTCCCTCGACCTTGCTGCCGATATAGCTGCCGTCGCGGAAGAAAAGGCGGTACTCCTCATCGTAGAGGGCGTCCCTGCAGGCGGAAAAGTAGGCGTAAAGCCGGTCGGCATAGAGCCGGTCGCCGGTGACCCGGTAAAGGCGGCTCAGCACGGGCATGGCCATGAAAATTGCGTCGTCCCAGTCCCAGTAAAAGTCGGGGGCGGTGTGTATCTGTGAGCCCATCACCTCCAGCGCACGGGCCATCTTGCTCCTGTCGCCGTCCAGAAAGTACAGGTCGAGATAGGTCTGGAAGCAGGTCTGATTGTCGGCGTGGAACACCCCGCCCTTAGTCCAGCTTCCGGTATCGTTACCGGCGGGGCCGGACCAGCCGTTTACGTCGCCCCAGGCGAGGGCGTAATTCAAGCTGTCGGCGCTGCCGGTGATGAGTCCGGCCTGAGTGTTGCCCACAAAATAGGCGGCGTTGGCCCAATCGTAGCCGGGCAGGGTGAGATGATGGCTTATCCAGTAATCGTTCACCTTGTTTATATCGTTCAGAACGGCCTCCGCCGTGTCCGCGCGGGCAGGCAGACCGGCCGCGGTCACCGCCGTGCAGATAAAAAGGGCGGCGATCTTTTGCATCAGCTTTTTCATTCCGTCAGCTCCTCTCTCATTTCCTCTATGGCCTCATTGAGTTTAAGTCCGCCCACTCTCCTTATTTTTGCCCCGTCCTTTTCCGACCGGGGGTCGAAGCGGCACACTCCCGCTCCGGGACAGTAGGCGCAGTTGAGCGTGTCGCCGCTCATGACCGGCGCGATGGGCACTTCGCCCCGGCTGATCCTTTCCGCTGTGCGGCGGACCGTGCGGCGGACGAAGTTCAGCACCGTCCGCATCTCCTCGGGGGTCACCACGTCGATGTCCCTGTCACCCTCCATGCGGCCCTCCACGGCTATGCCCGCCATACGCCCCACCCTCGGCGGCAGCTCCTCGCCGATGTTCAGCTCGACCGGCGCAGGCGCGAGAGTGAAGTACAGCAGTCCGGCGGGCCGTGCCTGGGGCCGGGCGGAGGTGAGGCTGTCCATATAGGCAAAGAGCTGCAGCTGCAGGCCGGAAAGGACCTTATTCAAATCCAGACTTTTTTTGCCGCTCTTGTAGTCAATCACACGCACCAGCTCTTCCACCCGTTCCGTTCCGTCCTCGCCGACCGCCCGTACCCGCCGGACGTCGGCCCGGTCGATGCGGCCGGTGAACTTGGCCTTTCCGCCGTAGGGCAGGTCTATGAGCGTGGGAGGTATGCTGCCGCCGTCGCCGATAACGACCTCGGCGCCCATGGGGACGAAAAGCTCCTCCAATATCTGGCGGCGTATCTCGTCGACGCACTTGCGGGCGGCGGTCTCGATGCGCTTTATCGCCGCCATGAACCGGGGGTCTCCGGCGACGCGGGGACTGATGCCCCGGCGAACCTCGCCGCACACGGACTTGAAAGCCGCCTCGGTGAATTCGCCGTCGGCCTTTGACCAGTCGCCGCCGAGGTCGCGCTCCACCCGGGAGCAGAAGCCGTCGATTATGTTGTGAAGCATATTGCCGCTGTCGGTAAAGTTTATGTTCATGGGCGTCCTGTCCCGAAGGCCCAGAATGTACTGCATGAAATACGAATAGGGACAGCCGCCGTAGGTCTCCAGCCGTGAGGGGCTCAGAGGCAGCTCCTCCCCCGTCGCCCTTTTAAGCAGCTCCGGATCCAGCGCCTCCACGTCGACGAAGCTGCGATCCATGTCTTTTTCCAGCCTTTTCAGCCGGGGGCCGTATTCGGGGTCGGCGGCCAGCAGCGAGCGAACCGCCGTCCAGAATTTGCCGGGGCGGTTTTCGCCAAGGGCGGCGCCCAGCTCCAGAAAGGCCGCTTCCTTCGTGGCGCAGAGGTATTTTTCGTGAACGGGGCTTGCGTCTCCGGTCTCCGCCAGCTTCGGGAAAAGCTCCTTCACCCGCCCCACAATGGGGCTTGGGCGCAGGTTTCGCCCGTCGGGCAGGCCCAGAGCGTAGCTCAGACAGAGCCGCTCCTCGGCGAAGGACAGCGCGTCGTAGACGATGAGCTTTTCGTTTTCGACTTTATCCGCCGTGCCCGGCGGGAGCCGTATGTCCCAGTCGTTCAGCAGGGTCTCGGCCTCGTATTCGGAAAAAATGGAGCTGTTGGCAAAGGCGCGGGGAAAAACGTCCTCGTTCAGGCCGAGCACAAAGACGCAGCGGTCGCGGCCGCCCTTCATGCGCTCGATGTCGCCGTAGACCACGCTGTCCGCCACCGGAGGCACCGCGCCCACCTTTACGGCGGCGCAGGCGTTGCTCACGGCGTCCAGAAAGTCGCTCCCCTCCAGCACGCTGTCGCCGAAAACGGTGCAGACGTCGTCCAGAATATCCATCAGCAGGTCGTAGGCCTGACGGGTCTCCTCCGCTCCCCTGCCGTCGCCGTTATTTTCCTGCACTTTTGCCGCGGATTCGGCCTTTTGGGGCAGCTCCGCCGCCAAAATAAAGCCGTACAGCCCTTTGGCGTACTCCGACGCGGGCCGGGGCTTGGCGAGGCAGGTTTGCAGCGGCTCGATCAGCTCCCACAGCTCCCGCCGACGCCCGTTTATGTATGTCAGATCCTCCGGCGCGGTCTTTCCGTTGTAGTCCAGCGAGCTGTAGGCGCCCCGGCGGAAGGTGAAGTCCTCGCCCCAGTTCCATGACCGAACGCCGGCCTCCACACAGTAATCCTCCAGCGCGGCGCAGCGTCCGCCGTGGGGAGCGAAGGGGTTTTTGGCAAAGTTAAACACGTTTTCGTGGGTGAAGCCGTGGACGGCCAGCTCCAGCGCCGAAAGTACGAAGCGCGAGGCGCTGTGGCCCGACAGGGGCCGGGTCTCGTCGGCGAAAAAGGGAATTGAATATATGGGGAATATCCGGCGGATATAGGGGGCGTAGTCCTCCATGCTCCTGACGGCAACGGTTATGTCCCGGTAACGGCGGCCGCCCTTCACCAGCCGCGTTATGGCGGCGGCGGCATGGCGCACCTCGTCGGCGGGGGTTCGGGCGCAGTGGAGGAAAATGCTCCTGTCCACGGTCTTATCATAGGGGAGGGCGCCGCCGTAGTAGTTGGCGCTCAGATACGCCAGCGGTTCGGGCCGGGGGTCGGCGCGGTCAAGGGTCTTGAGCTCAAAGCTCCCGCCGACGCTTTCGGCGGCGTCCCGCAGGGAGCGGATAAACTTTTTCGCGGCGGCGAACTCGGGCTTGTCCTCCCAGACCACGGCGGCGACGACTCTTTCCGCCCGGCGGCAGATAGCCGCGACGCAGCTCAGCTGCACCCGGTCAAGGTCGGAAAAACGGCTGATGAACACCGTCCGGCCGTCGAAAAAGTGGCAGTCCTCCCGGTTCAGTATGGCCGCCAGCTCGGTCATGTCGTCGTCGGCGTCCTTCAGGCCGCTGCCCTCCATAAAGCCGTCATAGCTCTCCAGCGCTTTCAGGCAGTCGTGGATCTTTTTTCGCAGAGGCAGCTCCCCGGGGAGGCCCTCGTCGCAGGCACGGAGCTTTTCCGCCGTGACGCCGTAGCGCTTAAATCCGGTAATGAGGGCGCTGACCGCCGGGGCCAGCTCCCTTTTCTTTATAACGCCCCGGAACAGGCGGAAATCCTCGGGAGCGATGGAGGCAAGAGAGTGCATGACCGCCATTTCCCGCGCGGCGGGAGTGAGCCGCTTTTTGCCCGAGGGCCGGCGGGAGCCGAGCTTGTAGTACAGCCGCTTGAAGCTGAGCACCTCCGGGTTGTCCAGCCCCACCACCCCGAAGGCGGAGATGAGCCTTTCCTCCTCGGAGAAGGAGCTTTGGTCGGGAACTATTACCACGGCACGGTCTCCGCTCCCCATAAGCTTAAGTGTTTCGGCCTCCAGCGCCCCGTGGCTGGGACAGGCCAGAACGGTCATTTTCATACGTGCGCCTCCCCGCTGTGTTATTACTGATTATATAATAACATAGGCCGGAGAAAAAATCAAGACCGTATGTTTAATTAGGAATGAGGAATACTGAAGTGGAAATGACAAATATCACGGTAGGGCGCAACGACCCGGCGCACCGAAAACCATAAACGTAACCTTTACTCCGTAGGGGCGCTCATCGGGCGCCCGCAATCAAACGTTTGCGGCGACAATAATAAACGAAATTGTAAATCAAATTTTATGATTCAATTTACCGTAAATCGGCACAAAAATATAAAAAAAATCTTGCATTTTGCCGGAATATGTGTTATAATACCCCTTGGATAGAGCGCAAGTAGTGGGACGTCGGGCATTAGGAAATCGAGCCGCGCGACGGTTTAAAGCGGCGAAATTCTCCCCATGCTTCGTCAAAAATGCTCGGAATAAACAAATTATTCCTGCGCTTTTTTCCTCGCCTGAGAAAAATTTCGCTCGCTTTAAACTCCTGCGGACCGTGCGGGAGTTTATTTTTTCGTAGGCAAGGAAAAGGTTCCTCGGAATACTGACGTATTCCAAGCGGTTCTTTGACGCAGCATACGGGAAAATAAGCCCCGCACGGCGCACGCGGCTCAATTTCCTAATGCCCCAGCCACCAACACCTTCATTTTATCAATGGAAGGGAGGTGGTTTGTGATGCTTGATGTGTTCACATTGTTTTTTATGCTCGCATTAGCTTGGGGCATAAACATAGCGTGTTGGATCATCATTTACTACACCACAAAAAAATAACTGCCCCCACAGCTAAAGCGGGCAGTTATTTTTAACCAAACGCTTCGGCTAACCGTTTTACGGCCTTGCCTCTATCTATTTTTATTATACACGATATTTTTTGCTTTGTCAAGTGATTTTAATTGAAAATTTTACTTTTACATTGCGGTAACGCCGCCTGCGGCGGCTGCACCTCATCAGTCGGCTTCGCCGACAGCTTCCCCTCAAGGGGAAGCCTTAACCGCGCGGCAGTTACATACTTTGTCATTGTTACCGTAAACCGGCACAAAAATATAAAAAAATCTTGCATTTTGCCGGAATATGTGTTATAATATTCTTTGGATAGAGCGCAAGTAGTGGGACGGTTAGCCACATTCCCAATCACCATTATTATAATGGAAGGGAGGTGGCCCTTGTATGATTGAGAAGCTCATGACATGGATAGTTTTATTCGTGGTGTTTGTGATACTTAATGATACAAAGAAAAAATAACTGCCCCCTTAGTCAGAGTTGGGCAGTTATTTTTAACTGAACATTTCGGCTAACCGTTTTACGGCCTTGCCTCTATCTATTTTTATTATACACGATATTTTTTGCTTTGTCAAGTGATTTTAATTGAAAATTTTACTTTTACGGTTACCCTAACGCCGCCCGGCGGCTACGCCTCACAAATCGGCCCGCGCTCACCGAGGAAAAAAACGGGACATTAAAAAAATTTAAAAAAAAGTCTTTACTTTGTAAAAAAATGTGGTATAATAAAGTTGCAACGCAGTTTAATATAGTAGTTTTTTTGGTAACAATAAAAAAACAACCGCCTTACCTTTGGTAAAAATGGTTTCTTGGCATTATGGTTGTTTTTATTGTCTGCCAAAAAAACTGCGTTGCAACGGTTTTGAGCCAAGACATTTTTACAGTGCGCCGCTCTTAACCGGAGCGACGCATTTTTTGTTTCGGGAGTAGGAGCGGCCCTGCGGAGGCCCCTCATTTTTCCGCACGCCTTTTTTCATACCGCCGGACAGCCGCGTTGACAAAATTTGTAAGGAGGAAAAACAAATGTCAAAACTCAAAAGGCTGTTGGCCGTGCTGGTGTGCGTGGCCATGGCAATGGCCCTTCTGCCGTGTATGACGGTCGGGGCCGAGGATGTGTGGGAAAAGGCTGACGACCCTTTTGTCTACGGTGTCTATGATATCGTAAACGAAGATCAGTTGATTGAGCCCAAACAACCCGCCCATGGCATCGGCTCACCGGCCGATCCGTATCAGATCAGCACGGCGGCAGAGCTCTATTGGTTCGCCCAGCAGGTGAACGGCGGAAAAAACACCAGCAACGCCGTCCTCACCGCTGACATCGTGGTAAACGAAAATCTGTTGAGGGCCGACGGCACTCCGCGCCACAGCGGCGCACAATATATTTTATGGAAGCCTATCGGAAGCGTGTCTAATTATCCTTTTAAGGGCACGTTTGACGGCAAAGGTCATACAATAAGCGGACTTTATTATAGCGATGAAAGAGGTTCCGAGGTTGGCCTTTTCGGTTTTATCAACAGTGGCAGCATAGTAAAAAATGTGGGAATAATGGATTCATATTTTTATGGCAGTCACATGGTTGGCGGTATATGCGGCTACAATGAAGAAAGCACAATTGATTGCTGTTATTTTAAGGGAACGGTTAAAATCTCCGGCATGACAGATTATGGCGCAATAGGAGGGATATGCGGATGGTTAAGAAACCGTACCGCTTTAGTAAGCAATTGCATCAATTACGGAATGGTTGACGCGACGAACGGACATTCCTGTGCTGGCGGAATAACTGGATACACAGAATTCTATTGTGTAGTTAATGGTTGCGCTAATTTCGGCCAAATATACTGTTCTAACGGAACCTACGGAGGAATAAGCGGTTTCGGTGGATATAATAATTTTAAAAATTCTGTCTCGCTTGACACAGTATGTACTAATTTGATTGATGATCAATGGGGCGGTATAGTAGTTGAAAATGTAAAAAAGAAAAATGGCGTTGAATTTGCCAGAGGAGAAGTTGCCTTTTTACTCAACGGCGAGTGGTCCGGCGGCGAAACATGGCGTCAGAACATAGGTGTGGACGATTACCCCTTCTTGGCTGTTTTTGACGAAAGCAAAGGTAAAGTTTACTGCGGCTATGAGCATGGCGGCTCCGTACTCAAGTACGCCAACACGCCCCTCCACGAGGAGGCCGACGGCGAGGGCGTGTACGACCACGACGCAATGTATAAGAACGGCGTCTGCACCGTCTGCGGCAAGCGTCAGGACGGCGGCTCCACCGGCGTTGCCGCGACGGGCGTCACCCTCTCGCCCACGTCCATGAGCCTAAAGGTTGGTGAAAGCCGCAAAATCACCGCCACGGTGCTCCCGGCCAACGCCACGAACAAGGCCGTGAGCTGGACTACATCAAGCGGGGCGGCGACCGTAAGCAATGACGGAACCGTCACGGCCAAGAGCGCGGGCACGGCGATAATTACCGCCGCCACCGCCGACGGCGGACACACGGCCCAGTGTAACGTCACCGTTACCGACGGCGAGACGCCCACGCCTCCGCCAACGGAATACACCGCCGACATAGTTGTCGGCACGGTGATCGGTCAGGCGGGCAAGGAAGTTACCGTACCGGTCAGGATAGCCAACAACCCCGGCATCGCGGCGCTGAACATACAGATAAACTACGACAGGACAAAGCTGACCCCCGTGACCATCGAGCTGGGCTCCGCCCTGGGCGTGGGCACCGTCACCAGCAACATTCAGCAGGGCGGCGAAATGAGCCGCTTCGACTTCGTCACGGCTTATTGGGACAACCCCGCCAACGTCACCGGCAACGGAGATTTGGTGAACGTGACCTTTAAGGTGGCGGAGGGGCTCGAAGATCAGCTCATACCCGTGACGGTCAGCTATAACTCCGGCGAAATAATCAATCAGAATTATGAAACGGTGGACTTCAACCTCATCGGCGGCGGCGTAAAGCTGAACGGCGTAAAGATGGGCGACATTTACTCCGACGGAAAGGTGGACAGCAAGGACGGGCTCAAGCTCCGTCAGTATCTGGCCAAGTGGGACGTGGAGCTGAGCGACACCGAGCGGGCGGCGGCGGACGTGTTCCATGACGGCGACATAACCAGCAAAGACGGCCTCAAGCTCCGCCAATATCTGGCCAAGTGGGACGTCAGCCTCGAGGAGGCGGCACTTATGGCGGCCGGAGACGGCAGGATAAAATTTGAGGTGGGCACCGTCAGCGCCGACGGGGACGGCTATGCCGATGTGCCCGTGTCCATCACCGAAAACACGGGCGTCGCGGTGTTCAACGTGCAGCTCGACTTTGACAAGAGCCTGCTGACACCGGTCTCCATCGAGGGGAACGGTGTCTACGGCGGCATAACAAGCAACATTCAGCAGAGCGTTGACCCGGGCAGCTTCGACTTTGTGACCGCCTATTGGGACAATCCCTCCAACGTCACCGACACGGGAACGGCCTTTACGGTGCGGTTCAAGGTGGCCGAGGGCTTCAGCGGCAGCGCTCCGGTGAAGCTCACCTACTACGAGAACGACCTCCCCTGCGACCAGAGCTTTAACGAGCTGGCGGTGGAGGCCGTGGACGGAGCGGTAAACGCCGGCGGCAGCGCGGGGCTTTACACCGTCAACAGTCT